>NZ_CP108101.1:6742035-7048491 GCF_036195325.1 Streptomyces sp. NBC_00234
AGCAGTGGGGCGTCGTGGACGTCGAGGACTGTGCCGCCGTGGCGGAGGCCCTGGCCGCCGAGGGCGCGGCCGACCGCGACCGGCTGGCCGTGCGCGGCGGCAGCGCGGGCGGCTGGACCACGGCCGCCTCCCTGACCGGCACGGACGTCTACGCCTGCGGGACGATCATGTACCCGATCCTCGATCTGGCGGGCTGGGCCACCGGCGAGACCCACGACTTCGAGTCGCAGTACCTGGAGTCCCTGGTCGGACTCATCGACGAGGTACCGGAGCGCTACCGCGAGCGTTCGCCGATGTACCTCACCGGCCGGCTCACCGCCCCGTTCCTGCTGCTCCAGGGGCTCGACGACGTGATCTGCCCGCCCGTGCAGTGCGAGCGGTTCCTGACCGAACTCGAAGGCCGCGGTATCCCGCACGCGTACCTCGCCTTCGAAGGGGAAAGCCACGGCTTCCGGCGCGTGGACACCCTGGTCCGCGCGTTGGAGGCCGAACTCTCCCTGTACGCACAGACCTTCGGTATCGATCGTCCCGACGTACCGCGACTGGAGCTGACGAAGTGACGATCAAGCCCCTCACCCGGCCGGCCCGGCTCCGCCCGGGCGCCCGGGTCGCCGTCGTGGCGCCTGCCGGACCCGTGCCCGCCGAGCGGCTGGAAGCCGGTCTCGACCTGCTGCGCGGCTGGGACCTGGAACCCGTGGTGGCGCCCCATGTCCTGGACGCGCACCCGGAGCTGGACTATCTCGCCGGTACGGACGAGGCGCGCGCCCGGGACCTCCAGGACGCGTGGTGCGACCCCTCGGTGGACGCCGTGCTGTGCGCCCGGGGAGGGTACGGAGCCCACCGCATGGTCGACCTCCTGGACTGGAATGCCATGCGGGCGGCCGGGCCCAAGGTGTTCGTCGGCTACAGCGACATCACCGCACTGCACGAGGCGTTCGCCGTGCGGACGGGGATCTCCACCCTGCACGGCCCGATGGTCGCGACCGAGACCTTCCTCAAGGACGCGGCGACCCAGGAGTCCTTGCGGGCCACGCTCTTCGAGCCGGACTCGGTACGTGTCCTCGGCCTGGACTCGGCCGGGGCGCTGGTCCCGGGCCGAGCCGCAGGTATCACGTACGGCGGCTGCGTCAGCCTGCTCGCCGCCGACATCGGTGCCGCGCACGCCAGGAGGTCGGCCCGGGGCGGGCTGCTGGTGATGGAGGACGTCGGAGAGGACCCGTACAGGATCGACCGCATCCTCACCCAACTGCTGCGTACCGGCGCCCTCGACGGCATCTCCGGGGTGGCCTGCGGGTCCTGGGAGAACTGCGGACCGTACGAGGAGGTGCGGGCCGTGCTGGCCGACCGGCTCGGTGGGCTGGGCATACCGGTGGTCGAGGAGCTGGGATTCGGCCACAGCCCGACGGCGCTGACGATTCCGCTCGGCGTGCCCGCCGTGCTGGACGCGCCGGCGGACGGCGGCCGGTGCACCCTCACTGTCGAGGTGCCCGCTCTCGTCTGAATTCCCCCGACTCGTGCAGAAGTTGAGCAACATTCAGGAAACGCTGTCCGGAGCGTTGACACACCTATGACACCTGTCACAGCATGAGCGCGGCCCGGTACTTACCGGTCGGTAAGGTGCCCTCGGTGTGGAGGTCTTCGTGTCACGTGCTGTCTCCAGGTTGCGTCAACCACTCGTCCTCGCGGCCGGGGCTGCGCTGGCCGCCCCCCTCGCCTTCGCGGGCCCGGCCCAGGCGGAGACGGTGCAGTACACCGTCACCCCGCTGAAGTTCACCGTCCGGGCGGGCGACCGCGCCTGCACCGTCGACGCGGACCTCTACCGTCCCGAAGGGGTCGACGCCGCACATCCCGCCCCCGCCGTCCTCGCCACCAACGGCTTCGGCGGCAGCAAGTCCGACGGGTCGACGGACGCCATCGGCAAGGCGTTCGCCGCCCGCGGCTACGTCGGTCTCGTCTACTCGGGGCTCGGCTTCGGCAAGTCGGGCTGTCTCATCACCCTCGACGACCCGGCCGTCGACGGAAAGGCCGCCTCCGGCCTCCTCGACTTCCTGGCCGGGACCCGCGCCGCCGACGACGGCACCGAGGCCGACTACGTCACCAAGGACGGCGCGGGCGATCCACGCGTCGGCATGATCGGCGGCTCGTACGGCGGGGCGGTCCAGATGGCCACCGCCGCGGTCGACCGCCGGGTCGACGCGCTCGTCCCGCTCATCACCTGGAACGACCTGGGATACGCGCTCGCCCCGAACAACACGGGGGCGCGGCAGGGCGTCTCGTCCGACACCCCCGGTGTCTTCAAGTGGCAGTGGACCAACGGCTTCTACCTGATGGGGGAGGGGCAGCCCCTCCTCAACCCGAGCCTCGACCCGTCCAGATTCGGCAACCTCACCTGCCTCCACTTCGCGGCGCGGGCCTGCGACACCATCCGGCTGCTGAACTCCGGTCGCTATCCCAGGGACGAGGCGGACGCGATGCTCGCCTACGCCCGCAGCGTCTCGCCGGCCTCCTACCTCGGCCGCGTCGAGGCACCGACCCTCCTCGTGCAGGGCCAGGCCGACAGCCTGTTCAACCTCAACGAGGCCACCGCCACGTACAAGACGCTCAAGGCGCAGGGCACCACGACGAAGATGATCTGGCAGTCGTGGGGGCACAGCGGCGGTCAGGTGCCCGGGGAGCTGAACCTCGGCGAAGGGAATCTGGAGACCAGCTACGTCGGGCAGCGCGTGCTCGCCTGGTTCGACCGCTACCTCCAGAAGAAGGACACCGACACCGGGCCCGAGTTCTCCTACTACCGCGACTGGCAGAGCGGCTACGGCACCGCGGGAGCCGTGCCGGCCCTCTCGCAGAAGATGTACCTCTCCGGCGACGGCAAGCTGGTCGACAACCGCTCCAAGGTCGCCCGGGGCAGCCGCCAGTACAGCAACTGGCTGGTACCGACCAGTCACTCCGAGAGCTCGCTGGCCGGCCTGATCGGGCTGCCCGACCCCGCGCCGTACGACACCAAGGGCACCTATCTCGGCTGGACCAGCGCCCCGCTGACCGCCCCCGTCGACGTCGTCGGAGCCCCGAAGGCCACCCTGAAGGTCGTGTCGCCCGCGACCGAACGCGTCCAGAACAGCAGGGACGCCTCCGACAAGCTGGTCCTCTTCGCGAAGGTCTACGACGTGGCACCGGACGGCACCAGGAAACTGGTGAACCGCCTGGTCTCGCCGGTGCGGGTCCCCGACGTCACCCGCCCCTTCACGGTGGACCTGCCGGGCATCGTGCACCGGTACGCGACGGGGCACCGGATCGAGTTCGCGATCGCGGCGAGCGACACCGCGTACTTCGGCAACCGGGGCATCAAGCCCGTGACGGTCGTCAGCGCCCCCGAGGACACCGGTGTACTGGAACTTCCGGTGGTTCCGGCAGGCTGACCACCCTCAGGTCTTTCACTCGAATGGCCGTATCCCGCCCGCCCTCGGACCCGGTATGGAGACATCCTGGGAGCCGGGGGCGGCATCGGGGTGCTGCAGACGAGGATCCAGCGAAAGGCCGGACCATGAGCCCCAAGGACGTATCGAGCGGCGGGAAGACCGCCAAGGGCATGCTCACTCCCGGACGGATCGCCGTCATCGTCGTGGCCGTGCTGGCCATCGTCTTCATCTGTGTGAACACCCAGGACATCACCATCCGTCTGTGGATTCCCGAGGTCACGATGCCGCTGTGGCTCGCGCTGCTGGGAGTCTTCCTCGCCGGCGGGCTGATCGGTGGCTATGTGTTCCGCCGCCGCACCAAGTGACGGCGGCGGCGGTGGTGCGCCGTCCTTGCGGCGGCCATGCGGGAGGCATCCCGCAAAGTTATGCTCGGGACAGCACTGAAGCAGCAGCCACGGTGATACCGGCCCCTGCGGAGCGTACGCATGGCAGCACGTGATCGACCGGAAGTCGGTGCCGACGAGCGGCTGGCCCTCAACCGCATGGGCACGTTCGACTGGGATCTGGAACGGTCCACGCTCGTGTTCGACGACGGGGGCCTGGCCGTCTTCGACCTGCGCCCGGGCGAGTTCGACGGCAGGTCCGACTCGCTGGTCCTGCGGGTCCCCCCGGAGGAGTGCGCCCGGCTCGAAACGGGGCTGCGCAAGGCGGTCGACGCGGGGCGTTCGTCCTACGGCGGCTACTTCCAGATCCGGCGCCGCGACGGCATCCGGCAGTGGACGCACGTACGCGGCCGTATCGTCCGCGACGAGGACGGCGTCCCTTTTCGCGTGCTCGGCATCGTACGGAACGCGACGACGGACCTCGCCGAGTTCAGCGTGGTCAGCCCGCTCGAAGCGGGCCGGCAGCGTATGAGCGCGATGGTCCAGGGCACCACGGAGGCGCTCTCGCAGGCGGTGACCGTCGAGGACGTCACCGCCGTACTGACGGGCACCGGCGGAATGGAGCGCTTCGGCGCCGACGGCCTGGTGCTGGGGCTGGTGGAAGGGAGCCGGCTCAAGCTCGTCGGCCTCGCGGGCGAGCCGGTGTCGGTCCTCGCCGAATTCGCGCTCTCCGACGCGGACCACTCCCTGCCGCTCGCCGAAGCCGTCCTCACCCAGCAACCGCGCTTCGTGGCCTCCCTGCCCGAGCTGGCCGACCGCTTCCCGCGCCTCGGCCCCTACATCCGGCGGCGCCGCCTCGACGCGGCGGCGTTCCTGCCCCTGGTCGCCCAGGCACGTTCCATCGGCGGGCTGGGACTCTTCTTCCGCGACCGCACCGAGTTCTCGGCCGAGGACCGGAACCTCTGCATCGGCCTCGCGGGCATCGTCGGTCAGTCCCTCCAGCGGGCCATCCTCTTCGACGAGGAGCGGAAGTTCGCGACCGACCTCCAGTCCTCGATGCTTCCGCGCCACATCCCGGACGTCGAGGGCGCCGACATCGCGGTGCGCTACCGGACGGCGTGGAGCGGCAGGGACGTCGGCGGCGACTGGTACGACGTGATCCTGCTGCCGCGCGGGCGCATCGGCATCGTCGTCGGGGACGTGCAGGGGCACGACACCCACGCCGCGGCGATCATGGGACAGCTCCGCATCGCGCTGCGCGCCTACGCGGGCGAGGGGCACCCCCCGTCCACCGTCCTGGCCCGCGCCTCACGCTTCCTGGCCGAACTCGACACCGAGCGCTTCGCGACCTGTACGTACGCACAGGTGGACCTCGGCTCGGGTGCGGTGAAGGCGGTACGGGCGGGTCATCTGGGGCCGATGGTCCGGCACACCGACGGCCGGATCGGCTGGCCGCGGCTGCGGGGCGGGCTTCCGCTGGGGCTGGCGACGGTGTTCGGGGAGGACGAGTACCCCGAGACGCGTCTCGACCTGGTGCCCGGCGAGACCCTGGTCCTGTGCACCGACGGGCTCGTGGAGGAGCCCGGACTCGACATCGAGGTGGGTCTCGACGCCCTGGCCGAGGCCGTGCGCACCGGCCCGGCGGAGGCGGCGGCCCTCGCCGACCATGTGACCGAGGGGCTGTGGGGGCGGGCGAAATCGGCGGACGACATCGCCCTCCTGGTCCTGCGCAGGACCCCGGACGTGGGGACGGCGCAGGCGCCGCGCATCCACCAGTACATCCACCAGGCGGACCCCGAGGGGCTGGCGGAGGCCCGCGCCTCCCTGCGGCACAGCCTTGAGCACTGGGGGCTGGGCGCGCTCGCCGACGACGTGGAGGTGGCGGCGGGCGAGCTGCTGGGGAACGTCCTCATGCACACGGAGGGCGGCGCCGTCGTCACCCTGGAGGTCCTGCTGGAGCCCGACCGGCGGGTCAGGCTCTGGGTCAACGACCGGTCCAGCGCCCGGCCGCACCGGCGTACGCCGGGTGAGGCGGCGACCTCCGGGCGAGGGCTGATGATGGTCGAGGCGGTGGCCGATCGCTGGGGCGTCGAGCCGAGGGGCGACGGCAAGGCCGTCTGGTGCGAGTTCGTGCCGCCCGCCCCCGAGGACTGACGGCACGAACGGCCGGGTCACACCGCCTGATCGGTGATCCGGTACTCCTCGCCCGCACGGGTCGGCAGGATCAGCACACCGTCCCGCACCACGTGTTCGACGGACCGCCCGTCGGACTGCTGCCCGGCGGACTGCCCGGCGGACTGCCCGGCGGACCGCTCGACGGACCGCCCGTCGTGCCGCTCCACGCGGAAGCGAGGGCCGAAGCGCGGACTGCGCAGCTTCACCGTCACCCCGCTGCCCGACGCGATCCGGATCTCCGTCGCCACGCCCTCCCGCCATGCCGCCCCGACGGTGAAGTCGCCGCGTGCGCGCAGCCCGTCGAACGAACCGGCGTCCGCCCAGCGTCCGGGCAGCGCGGGCAGGACCTCCACGAGACCGTCGCGGCTGTGGCTCTGGAGGAGCATCTCCGCGATTCCGGCCGTGGCACCGAAGTTGCCGTCGATCTGGAACGGCGGATGGGTGTCCCAGAGGTTGGGCAGGGTGCTCGACGTCAGCTGTTCCGCGAGCATCCGCGCGGCATGGTCGCCGTCGCCCAGCCGTGCCCAGAAGTTGATCTTCCACGCCTTGGACCAGCCGGTGCCCCCGTCGCCGCGTGCCATGAGCGAGACCCGGGCCGCCTCCGCGTGGGCCGAACCCCGCTCGATCTGCCGGCCCGGATGCAGGGCGAAGAGGTGCGAGGCGTGCCGGTGGGTGTCGGACGGGTCGTCGAGGTCGGCCTTCCACTCCTGGAGCTGGCCCCAGGAGCCGACCCGCAGCCCCGGGTCCAGGGCGTCGAGCGCCGCCCTCAGCTCCGTACCGAACGCGCCCTCGTCACCGAGGACTTCGGCCGCTTCGAGGGTGTTCGTCAGCAGGTCGGAGACGATCTGCTGGGAGATCGACGCACCGGCCGTGAACGCTCCCTGCTCGGGCGAGTAGCTCGGCGAGACCACCAGAGCCGAGTCGCGCGGGTCGGTGTGCAGATTCGCCAGCCAGAAGCGGGCCGCCTCCTTCATCACGGGATAGGCGCGCCTGCGGAGGAAGTCCTCGTCGCGGTGGAACAGGTAGTGCTCGTAGAGCTGTTGGGCGAGCCAGCCGTTCGCCTCGGGCATCCAGAAGGACGTCGGCCAGTCGTGCACACCGGTGAAGCCGAAGGAGTTGGTGTTCTGGTGGACCACCCAGCCCTCGGTGCCGAACATCGCGGCGGCGGTGCCGCGCCCCGGTTCGCGCAGCTGCTCGACGAAGCGCTGGTACGGCTCCGCGGTCTCCGCGAGATGCGTCGGCTCGGCCGGCCAGTAGTTCATCTGGATGTTGATGTTGGTGTGGTAATCCCCGCACCAGGGAGGGGTGTTGGAGTTGTTCCACACGCCCTGGAGATTCGCGGGGAGCGATCCCGGCCGCGAGGAGGCGATCAGCAGATACCGGCCGTAGGCGAAGTAGAGCGACTCCAGAGCACGGTCGGCGGGGGAGTCGCCGCCGGTGTAGGAGCCGAGCAGCCGGTCGGTCGGAAGATCCGGCAGCCGCCCGCCGAGGTCCAGCCCCGCCCGGTCGAACAGGGCGCGGTGGTCGCGGATGTGGGCGGCCCGCAGCTCCTCGTACGGCTGCGCCGCGGCCCGGTCCACCGCGTCCGTCACACGCGCGTGCGGGTCGGGGCCCCGGTACCCGGGGTGGCTGTCGGCGTAGTCGGTTGCCGCGGAGAAGGCGAACGTCGCGCTGTCCGCGCCGGTCACCGTGATCCGGCCGTCGTCATCGGTCCGGGTCCCGCCCCGGTGGAGGACCTGGACCTGGCCCTCGTACACGAGGCCGTTGTCGGCGAGCGCCCCCCGGATCAGCAGCCGTCCGCCGTCGGCCGTGACGGCCGTCCCGCCCTGCGCCGCCGCGAAGCCGAGCGTGAACGAGATCCGGCCCGGCCGGTCGGCGGCGAGACGGCCGACGACGACCTGGGCGGGATGGCTGGCGAAGTACTCACGGCTGAACCGGGTTTGACCGTCGCCGTTGTCCTCGTCCTTGTCCTCGTACGTGACCGTGGCCATCGCGTCCGCGATGTCGAGGCCGCGGCGGTAATCGACGGGGGAGACGGGCGCATCCGGCACGTCGAGGACGAGTTCGCCGAAGTTCTGGTAGTTGCCGAAGCCGGGGATCCCGTCGGTGGCCGCGTACGCCGGATTGCCCAGCCGCCGCGCCACGTCCTCGGGGTCCATCGCCCCCTGCTCGTCGATGATCCGCCGTACCTCGGCGAGCGCGTCCGGCCGGGGACCGGGCCAGTTCCCGTGGTCGTACCCCTCCTTGCTGCCGGGCCCTCCGGTCCACAGCGACTTCTCGTTGAGCTGGAGCCGCTCGCGGGCCACCCCGCCGAAGACCATGGCCCCCAGGGCGCCGTTGCCGACGGGAAGCGCCTCGCGTTCCCAGTCCGTCGCGGGACGGTCGTACCGGAGCGTCCGCCCGGCCGGGGGCGGGTCGGCGGCGGTGTTCTTGCGCGGCATGAACGGTTCCTCGTCTTTGCTCGTCCTTGATCCCCTGGCACGCGTCCAGAGATCGGATGACTTGTGAGGTGAACCTTAAGGAGTGGGACGACAGCACGGCAACAGGCGCCGGAGCGGCGACGGAATTGCCATGCTCTGCAACGAGACATCGGAGGAGAGCCCTGGACCTCGCGTCCGCTCCCGCAGGGAAAAAGGCTTCGGGCTTCCGCGGTATCCGTGCTTACATGCGCTCCATGGTGTCTACCGACCGACTCATGGCCTTCGCCGCCATGTCGTTGCTGCTGATCGTGATCCCCGGCCCCAGCGTGCTGTTCGTCATCGGGCGGGCGCTGGCGCAGGGTCGCCGGGCCGCACTGACCACGGTCGTGGGGAACACGCTCGGAGCCTACGTACTCGTCGTGGCCGTGGCCCTGGGGGTCGGTTCCCTGGTGGAGCGGTCCATCCTCGCCTTCACGGTCCTGAAGCTCGTGGGCGCCGCGTACCTGGTGTATCTGGGAGTCAAGGCGGTGCGCCAACGCAAGTCGCTGCATGCGGCGTTCACGGGCGAGGGACCCACGCACGGAAGCCTGCGGACCTTGGGCGAGGGGTTCGTGGTCGGCGTGGCCAACCCCAAGACCATCGTGTTCTTCGCCGCCGTGCTCCCGCAGTTCGTCGACCGGGGCCAGGGACACGTCACCGCCCAGATGCTGTTGCTCGGCGTGGTCTTCAATGTCATCGCCCTGGCCTCCGACAGTGTGTGGGGCGTGGCCGCGGCCACCACGCGGAACTGGTTCGCCCGCTCGCCGCAGAGACTCGCCCTGATCGGCGGGGCCGGCGGACTCACGATGATCGGCCTCGGCGTCACCGTCGCGGCGACGGGACGCAAGGACTAGGACGTGTCCGCAAAGTCTCGTCTGGCCCGCGGGTGGACGACGACACTTTGCGGACACTCCCCAGGGCCTCCAGGCGGGTCTTGGGCAACCGGCGCCAGTTGCATACGCGAGCTGGACGGGGCGAGGCTCGCGGTGGCCCGGCAGCGAGCTGTCGGGCCACCGCCCGGTCAGTGGGTGTCGGCGCGCTTTTCGAGGCGCGTGCCGTAGCGAAGGGTGATCGACATCAGGTCGCTGGGGGAGTCCAGTTCCAGGCGGTGCCAACGGCCGCGGGGGACGATCGCTGCGGTGCCTGCCTGTAACCGCACCATGTCCTCGGCGCCGCCGGGCGTGGTGGCACGGAAGTAGAGGCGGACGCCGCCAGTCAGGCAGCACACCGCCTCTTCGGCCTCCGGGTGCATCTCCCAGTGGTCGGCGTGGACGTCGGCGTCGGTCTCCACGTGGAAGGTCGCGATCTGCCAGGCGCCGGAGTCGCTGCTCGTCATCTGCCGTTCGGCGGCTCGTACATCGCCGTCGGGGCAGAACTGCAGCGCGGAGGCGAACAGGTCGATGGGGGGCGTCGTCATGAGGGTGTTCCTTCCAGTCGGTTCTTTGCCGGGGCGGTGGGTCGCGGGTCAGGCCGGGCCGCCTGGCGTCGGGGCAGCACCCAGATCGCCACGACTGCCGCGAGTACGAAGAGGCCGGCGGAGACGGCCAGTCCCAGGGCGTAGCCGTCGTTGAGGGCCGCGGGGTCGGTGGCGGGGCCGGTGCGGAGTGCGGCGATGGTGGCCAGGGCGGCCAGGCCGACGCAGCCGCCGAGTTGGCGGGAGCTGTTGAAAAGCCCTGAGGCCATGCCGGCCTCGCGGGAGGCGACGCCGGTGGTCGCGGCGGCGGCGACCGGGGCCAGGACCAGTCCGACGCCGACCCCGGTGATGACGCAGGGGCCGAGCACGTCGGTGAGGAAGCCGCCGCCGGGGCTGATGAAGGCCAGCCAGGCCAGGCCCACGGCGGCGAGCAGAGCGCCGGGCACCAGGGCAGCTCGGGGGGTACGTGTCGTGGTGACGCGGGTCGCGATGATGGTGCCCGCGACCAGGCTCACGGAGAACGGCAGGAACGCGGCGCCGGTCGCGGCGGCACCCATGCCCAGGACCTGCTGCATGTACAGGGATACGAAGTAGAACGCCGTGAACTGCCCGGCCGCGGCCAGGAATACCAGCACGTTGGCGCCCGCCACCCAGCGACTGCGCAACAGGCCGAGGCGCAGCAGAGGCGCGGGGGCCCTGGATTCGGCGAAGGTGAAGGCGGCCAGGAGCGCGGCCGCAGCGGCGAGGGTCGCCACGGTGGCCGGGGATCCCCATCCTCGGGCGTCGGTGCGGACGACACCGAACACCAGCAGCCCGACTCCGCCGGTCGCCAGGACGGCGCCGAGCAGGTCCAGCCTCTCGCGCCGCCCGGGCTGCGCTCCGGCGGGCACGCCTGCCGGAACCAGCGCGAGAGCCGCCGCCGCGATGGGCAGGTTGACCAGCATGACCCAGCGCCAGCCCCCGTACTGGGTCAGCAAACCACCCGCCAGCACGCCCAGCGCTCCTCCTGCGGCATTCACCGCGCTCCACACTCCGAGCGCCCGGACACGCCGAGGGCCCTCGGGGAAGGTGGTGGTGAGCATCCCCAGGGCGGCCGGGGCAGCCGCGGCAGCACCCAGCCCCTGACCGGCGCGGGCGGCGACCAGTTGCCAGGGCGCCTGGGCCAGCCCGCCCGCCAGCGAGCACAGCCCGAAGACGACCAGGCCCCCCACGAACAGCCGACGGTGACCGTACAGGTCGCAAGCGCGGCCCCCCAGGAGCAGCAGTCCGCCGAAGGTGAGCGCGTAGACGTGCACGATCCACGACAGGCCGAGCGGCGCGAACCCCAGCGCGGTGCGGATCGCGGGTAATGCGACGTTGACCACCGACATGTCCAGGGCGAAGACGAACTGGGCGACGGCCGCCGCCGCCAGCACCACTCCTGGTCGCCCACGTGAGTTTTTATACATGTATAGAAACTAGCCTCGGGGGCCGCCGTTGTCGACAACTGGGGAATGATGGGGGCATGCCGCAGCCGTCCGCACCACGCAAATCCCCTGGCCGACCTCCCCGCATCTCCCGCGAGGAGGTCATCGGGACGGCCCGCCGGATCGTGACTGAGGAAGGCGTGGGTCGGCTGACCATGCGGCGGCTGGCCACGGAGGTCGGCAGTACGCCGATGGCGCTCTACCACCACGTCCGCAACAAGGAGGAACTGCTCGTCCTGCTGCTGGACGACTACGCGGCGGAGGCGCTGCGCCGACCCGAACTGCCCGCCCACCCCCGCGAGCGGATCGTCGTTGCCGCCGCCGCGATCCACGAGGCGCTCGCCGCCTGTCCCTGGATCGTGGAAGTGCTGACCGCCGATGACCTGATGTCCACGTCAGCGCTGTGGTTCGTCGAGCAGATCGTCGACGGCCTGGTCGAATGCGGACTGTCCCCGGAGCGGGCCGTGCACGGTTACCGCGCGATCTGGTACTACACCGCTGGAGAGATCGTGGTCCGGGCGACAGCGGCCCGGCGGCGCGCAGACGATGACCGAGGGACCTACCGGGATCAAGTCTTCGGCAATCTCGACCCCGGTGAGCTGCCCCGGCTGGCACAGATCGCGGACCGCTGGGCACCGCTGACCGGCGAGGACACCTACCTGGACGGGCTCCGGGCCCTGGTGGATGGCCTCCTCGCCACCAGCTGACGATTCGCCGTCGCCGAAGCAGGTGGGCGCAGGGCCAGGAGTGATCAGGGCGCCCACGGCGTGGCGAGAGCCCAACTGCTGTCCGCGGTCAGGGTCTGCGGGCGGTCGAAGCCGCCCGAGCCGCTTCCGGAGGCGATGTGGACGGCGGAATCGAAGTGCCGGAGGTAGGAGCCAGGAATGTTGATCGACTCGAAGGTGACGCCCGTGCCGCCGAGTCCCGGGCGGGCGCAGAACGTGGCGTCCTGACGGAACAGGGCCGAGGCGTCGTCGGGGGAGTTGCGCACCCGGCTGTCGGCGTGCCGCAGGAACTGGCCGGGATAGTTCACCGACTCGAACGAGTAGCAGGACGAGTCGGCGAGCCCGCGCCGTACCGTGTACGTGGCGTCCTGTTTCAGCTGGGCGCTGCTGCCTGAGTCGACCACCTCGGTGAAGGCCAGGCTGTCGGCGTGCCGCAGATAGCGGGTGGTGTGGCCCCAGGTGGTCACGCGCAACGAGCGGCGTACGTCGGTGGGAAGGACCACGGAGCTGCGCCACAGGGCCGGCTCGCCCGTGTTCCACGTGGCGTCGGCGGCGAAGGACGCGGCGGTGTCCCAGGGGTTGGACCCGCCGCTGCGGGCGAGGTAGACGATGTCGGCGTAGTGGCGCAGGTAGTGGCCGGGGTGGTTGAGCGACTCGAACGACGTGCCGCCCGCGGCGAGGCCGGTTCGGCCGCACCAGGTGGCGTCGGCGGCGAACGAACCGCCCGTGTTCGCGTCGATGCGGACCCGGCTGTCGGCGTGGCGCAGGTAGCTGCCCGGGTGGTTGACGGACTCGAACGAGGAGCAGCGCGGGTCGGCCAGCCCGGCGACGGTGCGGTAGGAGGCGTCCTGGCGGGCGCCGTCGCCGGAGGCGGAGTTCAGCACGTCGGTACGGGCCGTGGAGTTCGCGTGCCGCAGATAGCGATCGGTGTGGCCGGGCGTGGTCACCCTGAACGACCGGGCGTGCCCGAGGGTGAGGCCGGTGGCGGCGTTGAGGTTGCGTGACGCGGCGACGAGCGCGCTGTGGGCCTGGCGCAGCTGGTCGGTGTCGACCTTCTGTACGCGGCGGTCGTAGGTGAGCAGACCGTTGTACTCGCCCTCCACGTCGGTGATCTCGGTGTAGACGTAGGCGGACAGGCCCTTGGTGGTCATGAGCTGCTGCACGTCACGGACCATGCCGGTGTAGCGGTCGTTCAACTGCTCCCGGCCCGTGACCTGTTCGTAGGCGAAGAACTGGCCGTTGGGGCTGTACTCGTGGCCGGGCGTACGCAGGCCGACGCCGCCGAACTCGCCGAGGACGGAGATGCGGGTGTCCGAGGGCCGCGGCGCGTCGGGGCCGGTGTAGACGTGCCAGTCGATGATGTCGCCGGTGCCCGGATCGCCCTTGGAAGCACAGCAGTTGTAGCCGCTGTGCGCGTTCATCAGCCGCGTCGGGTCGTAGGTCTTCAGCTCGGTGGTGATACGCCGGGTGGCGGCCAGGTCCCACTCGCCCCAGCCCTCGTTGAAGGGTACGTAGGTGACGACGGCCGGGGAGAACCGGTGCTCGTCGACGATCTCGCGGGCCTCGGCCTCCAGTTGGGCGGTCTGGGCCGGAGTGCGGTTCGCGTCGAACGCGGGCGTGGACGGGATGTCCTGCCACACCAGCAGCCCGAGCCGGTCCGCGTGGTAGTACCACCGTGCGGGTTCGACCTTGATGTGCTTGCGCACCATGTTGAAGCCGAGGTCCTTGTGCTTCTGGAGGTCGAAGGCGAGCGCGTCGTCGGTGGGCGCGGTGTAGAGGCCGTCCGGCCAGAAGCCCTGGTCGAGCGTGCCTATCTGGAAGACGAACTCACCGTTCAGCGTGGGGCGCATGACCCCGTCCACCTTCCTCGTACCGATCTCGCGCATGCCGAAGTAGCTGGTGACGACATCGACGGCGGCCCCGGAGGCGTTGCGCAAGGTGATGCGCAGGTCGTAGAGGAACGGATCGTCGGGGGACCAGCGGCGGGCGTTCGGCACCGGGACGGAGAACTCGGTGAAGCCGCCGGTCGCGCTGCCCACCACCTGGGTCCCTGACATCGCCTCCGCCAGCACGGTGTGGCCGGCCACACCGCCACGGGTGAAGACACGGACCCGTGCCGTGCTGGTGGCCAGGTCCGCCCTGATGTCGACCGAGTAGACCGACGACGCGGGAGTCGGCTCCAGCCACACGGTCTGCCAGATGCCCGAGGTGGGGGTGTAGAAGATGCCGCCGGGACTGTTCACCTGCTTGCCGAGCGGCTGCTTCTCGCCACGCCCGTCCGTCGGGTCGTAGACGCGCACGATCAGTTCGTTGGCGCCGCCCTTGAGCTGGGGCGTGATGTCGGCCTCGAACCGGTCGTAGCCGCCCCGGTGGGTCGTGACCTGGGTGCCGTTGACCCAGACCGTGGCCTCGTAGTCGACGGCGCCGAAGTGCAACTGCACCTGCCGGCCGGCCCAGTTCTGCGGGACGGTGAAGGTGCGCTTGTAGAACATCAGGTCACGGTTGTCGTTGCGCATGATGCCGGACAGTGCCGATTCCACCGGGTACGGCACGAGGATGCGCTCGGGCAGGGTCTGCCCGACCGGCGGTGCCGCGTTGCGGTTGACGTTGCCCGCACTGTCGGTCGGCGGGTTGAGGAACTCCCACTCCCCGTTGAGCGACTGCCAGTCCTGCCGCGTCATCTGGGGGCGCGGATACTCCGGGAGAGGGTTGGTCGTGGATACCTGGCCGGTCCACGGGGTGCTCAGGGGTGGGGACTTGGGAACGACGGCGGCGGAGGCGGTGTCGGTGAGGAGTGGTCCTCCCACCATCACCAACAAGGCCGCCACGCAGGCGATGACGCGACGCATCGAACTCCTCCAGGGCAGGGCGGGGCAGGCGTGCGGGGCAGGGCGCGGAGCCCGGCGTACCGCACGGCCGACGGCCACTGCGGCGTGCGGGAGTCCGTGAGGTGGGCACCGTTCACGCGGTCGTGCCGTACGCGGCGCCTGTCGTCGCTACTCGAAGAACTTCAGGCTCCAGCCGGTGTCCGTGGTGGGTCCGGGCACGTTGGCCCGGCTGTAGGCGATCCCGCCCCACCAGGCGAACGTGCCGGTGTACCAGTACCGGTTCGCCCACGAGTACGGCGTTCCCTTCGGAACCGCGTGGAACATCGAGGGGAACCTCGGCCCGGCGGGCGGGCTCGTGGCGATGTCGCCGTCGAGGAGGACGAAGCTGTGGTGGCCGGGGCCGTTGACGTACAGCGTCGGGTCCCAGCCGGACATCATCGTCGCCCGGTTGGAGCCGAACAGGCAGCCGTTCGACTTGTACCAGTCCCACACGTACGTCGGATCGCCGCCGGCCCGCAGACGCAGGTCGGCCAGGCAGTACTGGTCGCTCCAGCTGCCGTTGGCGGAGTAGACGATGTGCAACTGCCCGTTCGGATCCTTGATGGCCTCGGGGCTCTCGTTGATGAACGGGTTGCCGACGACCCGTTCCCAGCTCTCCCGCGGCTGCGAGATGACGTACCGCGCTCCCGTCGGCCTGGTGGGGTCGCTCATCCGGGCGATGTAGAGGTTCTGCTCGATGTTGGTGTCGCCGGCCCAGCCCGACCAGACGAACCAGCGCTGTCCGTTGAAGGTGAACAGGGTGCCGTCGATGGCCCACTTGCCGTCCGGCAGGGCCAGTTGCGTCTCGGCGGTGTACCCGCTGTCCGGGGTGGCGGAGCTGATGACGTACATCCGGTGGGCCGGTCCGCGGCCCGCCGAGAAGTAGATGTAGTACCGGCCTCCGTCCCGCACGATCTCCGGAGCCCAGACCTCGCCGCGGTCCTGGGTGTCCGACCAGACCTGCCGTGCGGGCGCCGCGGCGAGAGCATCCGTCGAAGGGGCTTGCCGTACGGCGATGCCCCCGCCGGCCGACTGCACGGAGACGTAGGTCCCACCGACCCGGATCACGCTCGGATCCGCGGCCCGGAGGGTGGTCTGGCCCGCCCGGGCGGGCCCGGCGGACGACAGGGACATCACGGCGGCGAGGACGCAGGACAGTGCGAAGACGGCGGTGGCGGAGAGACAGCGGGAGAGCTTCATGGCCTCGTTCCCTGGTTGACCTCCGCTGCGTTCGCGACCGACGGAGGGATGACGCCGTCCGACCGGATGCATCGGATGCGGATTTACATCGATGGAAGAACGCTTCAAAGCATCGCCAGTTGCACTGGACATGTCAACGCTCTGGGTGTGCCCGGTGTCCGCCGGTTGAGGCGGGGTGGTGCTGTGGGCCGTTGTGTCTAGCGCTGTGACCGGGATGGTTCACCGCGGTCGGGAGACGGCTCACGGGACGAGCGCGGTCCGCGAGGCGAGTGGTATTACTGGTGCATGCAGGAAGAGACCGCGCGGTCCGCGATCGACACGTTCATCTCCGCGTTCAACGCCTCGGACGACAGCTATGTGACTGCGCTGCTCTCCCAGGCCCTGACCTCGGACGTGGTCTTCTGGGGGCCGTTGGGCCGCAGTGAGGGGATCGAGGCGATCGAGCGGTTCGTGCTGGACATCCGGCGCCACCCGGCGGGGGCCGGCACGATGGTGCGCTGTTCGGCGGTGGACATGCCGGACGAGTGGGCCCGGTATCAGTGGGTCTTCACGACGCCGGACGGAGGCCCCCGCCTGGCGGGAACGGACGTCGTCCATCTGCGGCGGAGCCTCATCGACCAGGTCATCGTTTTCGCGGGGGAGATCGAGCCGTCCGCCTCCTGAGTCATTCTCCTCTGGCGCCGTCCTTCTCCTGAACCGGCCCCGTTCGGGGCTCCGGGTCTGCCCAGCCGAGATCATCTTCACAACGCTTCGGTCGTCCGCGCTTGGCCACGAGCGGACCGATGATGCGCTGTGGCTGTGTAAGTTCGCGGTTGGTCAGGCTGCGGTGTTGAGGGGGCGTCCGCCCCGACGGATGCCCTTCTCGCTTCGTATGCGGGCGCGTTCCTTGCGTTCGGCGGCCAGGGCGTCGCGGTGGCGGGCGTTGGCGTTGCGCCAGCGTAGACAGGCGTGCAGGGCTCGTTCCTGCACGGTGTGGTTGGGGTGGTTGGAGTTGGCGATGGTGAACTGCCTCAGCGGTCCGAAGTGGGCCTCGATGGGGTTGGCCCAAGAGGCGTAGGTCGGGGTGAAGTACAGCTCGACCTTGTGCTTTGTAGCCCAGCGGCGGATGTCGGTGCCTTTGTGGGCGGACAGGTTGTCCAGGATCACGTAGATGGGGGCGCCGTCGGGCCGGGCGGCGCGGATCGACTTGAGTGCGGCCAGCGTGTGTTCGCGGCACCTTTCTTGCGGCGGTTGACGCCCCACAACATGTCGTCGCCGACCGAGTAGCAGCCGTGGAAGTACCGGACTCCATGGGTGCGGTGGTAGGTGGCCGGCAACCGGTCGGAGTGCTTCCGTTCGGCCCAGCCCGAGCCTGCGGTGGGCCGGATCCCGAGTGGGGCCGAACTCGTCGAACGCGAAGACCCGGTCGGGGAAACGGTCCAGGACGTGCTCGATCCGGTCCAGCTTCGCCTCGCGGTCGGGGTCGGTGGATTCCTTCCAGGTCTTGGTGCGCTGGAAGGTGACTCCACGGCGGGCGGGCAGGCCGCGTAACGCCTCGCGGCCGATACGGATCACTCGGCCGTGGACTGTGCGCAGGTAGGCGACGAGTTTGTGTAGCGACCAGCGAGTGAAGGGCTGGCCGAGCTTGATGGGGCGGGTGGTGGCCGTCTGGACGACGAAGTCCTCGTCGTCATCGCTGAGCGGGCGGGGACGGCCTCCCGCCCACCGAGGGTCCAGGCAGGCCAGGCCGATCTCGTTGAACCGGTGGATCACATCGCGCACGGTGTCCTCGTCGGCCGCCACCAGCTGGGCGATCACCGGCACCCGATTCCCGCCGGCCGAGGCCAGCAGCATCATCGCGCGCCGATAGCGCACCGCGTTGGTGCTGCCCCGGCGCACGATCTGCTGCAGCCGCTGCCCCTCCTGGTCGGTCAGTCTGCGCACACGGACAGGCTCGGCCACCGCGCCTCCAGCGGTCGGATCGGACGTCACCGCACATCCAACCGCCACGACGACCAACCCAGCGAACCTGTGCGGTCACAGCGCTAGCGGGCGGCGAGCCGCTCCATCAGGGCGGCGCTGCGCGCCAGTACATCCCGTTCCTCGCCGGTGAGCTCGCTCTCGATGACCTGTGCGAGCCAGCCGGCCCTGCGTCCACGCTCCGCGTCGAGAGCGGTCCGTCCCGCGGGTGAGAGCTCGACCAGGGTCTTGCGGCCGTCCGTGGGATGCGCCCGGCGGACGACAAGGCCCTGTTCCATGAGAAGCCCGACCGCACGGGCCATGGACTGGGGCCGTACGCGCTGGTCCGCGGCGAGATCGCTGGTGGTCATGGCCCCGTCCCGGTCAAGGGTGCCGAGCACCGAGACCTGGCCGTGCGGGATCCGGTCCTCGTGCTTCACGCGCCGCGAGAGCTTGCCCATGGCGGTACGCAGTTCGGTGGCGACGGCGGCGGGTTCCGGGGTGGGCATAGGGCACTTTAACCGGTGATCACCGACGAGGCTGGGCGCCCTGTCTGCGCAGCTGAACTGTGCAGCCAAACTGAACAGCTGAACTGAACAGCATTGCTGTAGAGTCGGCGGTGTCGCGGCGCGCGCCAGCGTTGTCGCAGCAGGGCCGCGGCATGCAGCAACGGGAAGGAACTCCCATGGTGTTCAAGGCAGTTGAGCCCACCGCCATCCAGTCCGTCACCGCCCGCAGGGTCCTCGACAGCCGGGGGAACCCCACCGTCGAGGCCGATGTCCTCCTCGTCGACGGGTCCCTCGGCCGCGCCGCAGTCCCGTCCGGCGCCTCGACCGGCGCACGGGAAGCCGTGGAGTTGCGTGACGGGGACCCCGGGCGCTGGCACGGCAAGGGTGTCGACCGTGCGGTCGCCCACGTCAACGGCGAGATCGCGTCGGCGGTCATGGGGCGTGACGCCGACGATCAGGCGGGCCTCGATGCCGCACTGGTCGCCCTCGACGGCACGGCGGACAAGTCCCGCCTCGGTGCCAACGCACTTCTCGGCGTCTCCCTCGCCGCCGCCAAGGCCGCCGCGGCGGCCCACCGTCAGCCGCTCTACCGATACCTCGGCGGCGTCGACGCCCGACTTCTCCCGCTGCCGATGATGAACATCGTCAACGGCGGCGCACACGCCGACAACCCGCTGGACTTCCAGGAGTTCATGATCGCTCCGGTGGGCGCGGGGACCTTCGCGGAAGCCGTCCGCATGGGTTCGGAGATCTTCCACACGCTCCGTCGTGACCTGCTGTCCGCCGGGCACGCCACGGGCGTCGGTGACGAGGGCGGGTTCGCGCCCGCGCTGCGCACCGCGGAGGAGGCCCTCGACTTCGTCATGGCAGCCATCGACCGCACCGGGTACCGGCCCGGCACGGACATCGGACTGGTCATGGATCCCGCCTCGTCGGAGTTCTTCCGGGACGGTACGTACGTGTACGCCGGCGAGGGTGTGCGCCGCACGCCCTCCGAACACGCCGCGTACCTGACCAAGCTGGTCGACGCGTACCCGATCGTCTCCATCGAGGACCCGATGGCCGAGGACGACCTGGACGGCTGGCGGGAGCTGACCGCCCGCGTCGGCGACCGCTGCCAGCTCACCGGCGACGACGTCTTCTGCACCAACGAGGGGCTGCTGCGCGAGGGCATCCGCACCGGCGTCGGCAACTCCGTCCTGGTCAAGGTCAACCAGATCGGCACCCTGACCGAAGCCCTCGCCACGGTCGCCACCGCGCACCGTGCGGGCTGGACCGTCGTGATGTCGCACCGCTCCGGCGAGACGGAGGACACCACCATCGCGGACCTGGCGGTCGCGACGGGCTGTGGCCAGATCAAGACCGGATCACTGTCCCGCTCGGACCGTACGGCGAAGTACAACCAACTCATCAGGATCGAGGAGGAGCTGGGTGCCTCGGCGCGGTACGCGGGCGGAGCGGTACTGCGCCGTTCCTGACGAACTGCGGTGCTTGTGCTCGCGGTTCGGCCTCCGCGGGACCGGCCGGGGCCGCGGTCGTCGGCTTCGGCCGGGGTGCCCGCAGTCGATCAGACCTGCTCGAAATGGAACGCCTTGATGAAGCAGTCACGGGGCTGGGCGACGGCGAACAGGACGCACTCCACCAGGGACTGCGCGGTGAGGGCGCTCCCGGCCTCGCGAGGAGTGGTCTCCCACTCCTCGGAGAGCGGGTCGGGGTTGTCGAAGTCGGGCGGGTAGAGGGAGATCACCCGGACTCCCTGGGGCCGCAGGCGCTTGGAGAGGATCTCGGTGAATCCCGCCTGGGCGCTCTTGGCCGCGTAGAAGGCGTCGTGCGCGTCGGAGCGGTGATGACCCCCCGTCCCGCAGGCGGAGACCATGGTCACCACGTCGGGCTGCTCCGAGTTGAGCAGAAGGGGGAGGAAGTTCTTCACGGTCAGGACGGTGCCGGTGGCGCCGGATGCCAGGGTGTCGACGACGTCGGCGTCGGAGGCGGACAGCAGGTCCGGGCCGTGGAGGTAGCGGGAGCCGTTGTTGATCAGTACGTCGATCCGGTCGGTCTGCCGGGCGACACCGGCGGCGAAGTCCCGGATCGAGGCGGGGTCCGTCAGGTCGCAGGCGAAGGCGTGGACCCGCTCGTGCCCCAGGCCGCGAATCTCGTCACGGACCCGTTCCGCGGCGGCGAGCGTGCGCGCGGAGAGGAAGACCTCGGCGCCGAGCTCCGCGAGACGGACGGCCAGAGTGCGTCCGAAATCGCGTCCGGCAGCGGTGATGACCACGCGGCGGCCGTCGAAACCCATGCGGTACTCCTGGTTCGTGGATCGGACGGTGCGGTGAATCGGTCCGCACCGGCGGCAGAGGTGACGGCGGACTACTTCTCCGGCAGGCGCGCCATGTCGGACACCGGACCGAGGTGGCCGAGCTTGTCGGGGTTGGACACGGAGTGGATCGCCCTGATCCTGCCGTCGACGATGTCGAGCTCGACCACGCCGGCCACCCGCCCTTCGGCGTCGTACGTCACGGCGCCCGGCCGACCGTTGACCGAGGCCGGCCGGAGGGTCGCACCGAGCAGCCGGACCCGGCGGAGCCCGCCGATGAGCAGCTGCCCGACGCGCTGCGGTTCGGTCACGGGGTTCCTGGTGGCGCGCGCCTTGCCGCCGCCGTCCCCGTGGAACACCACGTCGGGTGCGAGCATGCCGAGCAGCGCGGCCATGTCGCCGCCCTGGGCGGTCTCGAAGAAGGTGCGGGCGAGCTCCGCACCCTCCGCCCGTCGCGCCGGAGGCCGTGGGCCCTCGCCCCCCGGCCCTCCGGCGGCGACGCGCTTTCTGGCCCGGGCGAAGATCTGCCGGCAGTTCGCTTCGGACTTCCCGGTGGTCCTCGCCACGTCCGGATAGCCGTACCCGAACACCTCGCGCAGCACGAACACCGCCCGCTCCACCGGGGACAGGGCCTCCAGCAGGACGAGGAATGCCATCGACAGCGAGTCGGCCAGCTCGGCGTGCTCGGCCGGCCCCGGCCGGTCGGTGGTCACGACGACCGGCTCGGGCAGCCAGTTCCCCGTGTAGGTCTCCCGCCGTACCCGCGCCGAACCGAGGTAGTTGATCCCCAGCCTCGTCACCGCCGTGGTCAGGTACGCCTTCGGCGCGGCGATCGCCGTACCGGCCCGGTGCGCCCGGGTCAGGCCGAGGAACGCGTCCTGCACGATGTCCTCGGCGTCGGCCACCGATCCGGTCATCCCGTAGGCGATGGAGAACAGCAGGGGCCGGTAGCCGGCCTCGTCCTGCACGTCCGTCGATCCCGGCACGGAACCCCCTCGACTCGCTTGCTGCGGAGCCCGGTCGAGCGTGTCGCCACGCCTGCTCGTTCCAAGATCCACACGACCTTCAGCAGGGTATCCGAGGCGCCCGGCCCGGTCCTCCGCCTTGTCGGAACCTCGGTGGAGAGACGCACGTCACACGCGCCGCTGTCACAGCATGCGGGGGTGTCCTGTCCTAGAGGGACGACAGCGAACAACGGCACAGCAGGACTGCTGCCCAGCCGGCACGGACGACCGTCGGGCAGCCCGGCCGCGCCGCAGGATCTGCCCCTACACCTAGGCAAGGACGCACCCCATGAACCTCGCTCTGTGGATCGTTACCGCACTTCTCGCCGTCGTCTACCTGGTCGGCGGCGGCCTCAAGGTGATCATGCCGAAGGAGAAGATAGCCGCCGGTGGACCCAGCGCGGGATGGGTCGAGGACTTCAGCGCCGGCGGCGTCAAGGCCATCGGGGCCGTCGAAGTCCTGGCCGCGGCGGGTCTGATCCTGCCCGCCGTGCTCGACATCGCGCCGGTGCTGGTGCCGCTCGCCGCCCTCGGCCTGGTGCTGATCATGGTGGGCGCGGCGATCACACGGTTCCGGCGCCACGAGACCAAGCTCATGGTGCTGGACCTGGTCTATGCCGTCCTGGCCGCTTTCGTGGTGTGGGGACGATTCGGCCCCGAGTCCTTCATCGGCTGACCGGGTCCCTCGCGGCCGACGACCTCCGCACCGGGTCGTCGGCGCGGACCCGGTGGGTGTTCGGAGTGCGCCTGAAGAGATTGAACTCGATATCGATCATGTCGAGGCGGGCGGCGATCGGTGGGCGAAAGCGCACGTGGCATCACCCGGGAGCGGACGGTGGTCCCGGCACCGGCCAGGTCGTGCACTGTCGTGCCAGCTCCTGGGCGCAGGGAGAAAAGTCGGCCGGTCGGGCCGGTCATAGCTTTTGGTGTGTGCCCCAGCCGAGGGAACGAGGCGGGCGCTCATCCGACTGTTGTGAAAGGACCCCTCATGTTCGACATCAACAAGGTGCAGGCTGCCCCCAGCAAGGACCTGCTCACGCCCGACAACGCGGTCATGCTTTTCGTGGACCACCAGCCGCAGATGTTCTTCGGCACCGGGAGCGGCGACCGCGCCGCGATCATCAACAGCACCGTGGGTCTTGCCAAGGCGGCCCAGGCGTTCGATGTGCCGGCCGTCCTGACCACGGTCGCCGCCGAGTCGTTCTCCGGGCCCCTGCTGCCGCAGCTCGCCGAGGTGTTTCCCAAGAACGAGGTCATCGACCGCACGTCCATGAACGCCTGGGAGGACGAGGCGCTTGTGGCGGCGGTCAAGGCGACCGGGCGCAAGAAGATCATTCTGTCGGGTCTGTGGACCGAGGTCTGCCTGGTGCTGCCCGCGCTGTCCGCGCTGGAGCAGGGGTACGAGGTGTACGTGGTCTCCGACGCTTCCGGCGGCGTCAGCCCGGCTGCCCACGAGCACGCGCTGCAGCGGATGATCGCCGCCGGCGCGGTGCCGGTGACCTGGGTGCAGGTGCTGCTCGAGCTGCAGCGTGACTGGGCGCGTCAGGAGACGTACGGCGCGGTCATGGAGATCGTCAAGGCCCACGGAGGCGCGTACGGCCTGGGTGTCGTGTACGCGCAGAGCGTCATCGGCGCGCACGCGGCGGGCTGACCTCCTTGGACACCGGCGTTCTGATTCTGCGTCTGCTGGTGGGCCTGCTCGTCGCCGGCCATGGGGTGCAGAAGATCAGCTCACACCTGGGAGGCAGGGGGCTCGAAGGCGGTACGGAGGAGTTCCGCGCGGACGGTTTCCGCGGTGGAGCCTTCACCGCACTGGCGGCGGGCGGTGGCCAGATCGGATCGGGTCTGCTGCTCGCCGGCGGCCTTCTGACCCCGCTCGCGGCGACGGGTGTCATGGGAGTCATGACGGTTGCTCTCACCGTGAAATGGCACAACGGCCTCTGGGTTCAGAACGACGGGTACGAGTACCCGCTCGTCCTCATCGGCACCGCCGCCGCTCTCGCAGCCACCGGACCAGGCAGTTGGTCGCTCGATGCGGTTCTCGGCCTCACGCCGTACCCACTGTGGTGGGGGGCCCTCGCTCTCGTGGCGGGGCTCGGCAGCGGGCTGCTCACCCGGCTCGTACTGCACCGGCCGGCCCCGACGGCGCCGCAGGGCGCCGTCCACGACGGCCGCTGAGCGCGAGCGACACAGACCGGCCCGGCCGACCCGTGGCCCCCCGTACCGGGCGGCCGGGCCTTCCACCATCCGACCAGGAGCCCCTCATGGAAACCGCGATCACCGCGCCCGCCACCACACCCTCGCGCGGTGGCGGCCAGCCGCTGCTGCACCAGAAGGGCGCCGAAACCCAGGCGTTCGGCACACTCAAGCAGCTGCCGATCGGCCTCGGCCACGACACCCGCATGTACGCCTGTCAGCGGCTGAACCGCGTACTCGCCGACACGCAGATCCTGTACTCCCTCTACAAGAAGCACCACTGGCTCATGCGTGGGGCAACCTTCTACTCGCTCCACCTCATGCTCGACAAGCACGCGGAGGCCCAACTGGCCATCGTGGACGGCCTGGCCGAGCGGATCCAGAGCCTCGGCGGCGTCGCGGTCGCAGACCCGCGCCACGTCGCGGAGCTGACGGCCATTCCCCGGCCGCCGGACGGCGTGGAGCAGGTGCCCGTCATGCTGTCGCGGCTCCTCGACGCGCACGAGCGGATCCTCATCGACGCGCGGGACGCCGCCGCCCGGATCTCGGCAGAGGGCGACGAGGGCAGTACCGATCTGCTCGTCTCCGATGTCATCCGCACCGGCGAGGCGCAGGTGTGGTTCCTGTCCGAGCACCTGGTGGATACGCCCCTGGTGCGCGGCTGACGGAGGACGCGTCGCACGCCGCGGCCGTCTCCCGGCCGACCGTGGTCACCGACGCGATCCTCGCCGCCGCGCGCGGCACCCGCCGAGCATCCGCCCCATTCCGCACACCCTCCGAAAGAGAACCCCTCATGCCGAACCGACCGACCCTCGAACCCGCCGCCCAGGCGTTCGCCGATGCGACCGCCCAGCCGCCGTTCCTCTACGAGATTCCCGTTGCGGACGGCCGCAAGGCCGTCGACGACGTCCAGAGCGGTGAAGGCGTCCCGCTGCCCGCCGTCGACGAAGAATGGATCAACGTCCAAGGCGGTCCGACCGGCGACGTCCGCGCCCGGATCGTCCGCCCGCGCGGTGCCACCGGCCTGCTCCCCGTCATCCTCTACATCCACGGCGCGGGCTGGGTCTTCGGTAACGCCCACACCCACGACAGGCTGGTCCGTGAACTCTCCATCGGCACCGGGGCGGCCGTGGTCTTCCCCGAGTACGACCTCTCGCCGGCGGCTCGTTACCCCGTCGCCATCGAGCAGAACTACAGCGTCGCCCAGTGGATCGCCCGCGAGGGACACAACAAGGATCTCGACGGCACCCGGATCGCCGTCGCCGGCGACTCGGTCGGCGGCAACATGACCGCCGCCCTCACCATCATGGCCAAGCAGCGGGGCGACGTCCGCCTCGCCCACCAGGTCCTCTTCTACCCGGTCACCGACGCGAGCTTCGACACCGACTCGTACCACCGGTTCGCCGAAGGCTACTTCCTGCGCCGCGACGGCATGAAGTGGTTCTGGGACCAGTACACGACCGACGAGGCCGAGCGCGCCCAGATCACTGCCTCACCGCTGCGCGCCACCACCGAACAGCTCACCGGCCTGCCTCCCGCCCTGGTCATCACCGGTGAGGCAGACGTCCTGCGCGACGAGGGCGAGGCGTACGCGGCGAAGCTCCGCGCAGCCGGAGTCCCCGTCACCGCCCTTCGCGCACAGGGGGCCATCCACGACTTCGTGATGCTGAACGCGCTGCGCGAGACGCAGGCTGCGGAACTCGCCATCGGTGTCGCGATCGGCGCCCTGCGCAAGGCCCTGGCGTGACCGGGCCGGCGACGAGCATGCCCGTGGCGGGCCTCGTGCCCGGCCCGCGGCAGGAACACCCGCAGGCCGACCTTGTCGTCCGCAACGCGAAGGTGTTCACCGGTGACCCCGACCGCCCCGAGGCACGCGCCGTCGCGATCCGCGACGGCCGCATCGCGGCCCTCGGCGACGACCACGACCTCGCCCCCCTCGTCGGCCCGGGAACCAGGGTCGTCGACGCTCTCGGGCGCCGGGTGATCCCCGGCCTCAACGACTCGCACCTGCACGTCATCAGGGGCGGCCTGAACTACGTCCTGGAACTGCGCTGGGACGGGGTGCGCAGCCTCCGGCAGGCCCTCGCCATGCTGCGCGAGCAGGCCGGTCGCACCCCCAAGGGGCAGTGGATCCGGGTCGTCGGCGGCTGGACCGCCGAACAGTTCGCCGAGCGCAGGATGCCCACCGTCGCCGAGCTGAACGCCGCCGCCCCCGACACCCCGGTATTCGTCCTGCACCTGTACCAGTCGGCCCTCATGAACCGGGCCGCGGTGAAGGCCGCCGGATTCACCCGGGACACCCCCGACCCGCGCGGTGGACAGATCGTACGAGGCCGGAACGGCGAACCCAACGGAGTCCTCCTCGCGGCGCCGAGCGCCCTCATCCTGTACTCGACCCTGGCCAAGGCACCGGTTCTCGACGAGGCCGACAAGCGGACGTCGACGCGACACTTCCTGCGCGAGCTCAACCGCTTCGGCCTGACCTCCGCGGTCGATGCCGCCGGCGGGTTCCAGAACTTCCCCGACAACTACGCCACGGTCATCGACCTCGCCCGGTCGGGCGAGCTCTCCCTGCGTATCGCCTATCACCTGTTCCCGCAGACAGCCGGTCAGGAACTCGCCGACCTGCAGCGCTGGACCGAGATGGTGAAGCCCGAGGACGGGGACGAGTGGCTCCGGCTGAACGGCGCGGGAGAGAACCTGACCTGGGCCGCCGCCGACTTCGAGAACTTCTCCGAACCCCGGCCCGACCTCGCGGCAGGATACGAGGCAGAGTTCGAGCAGGCCGTCCGGCTGCTGATGGAGAACGGCTGGGGTTTCCGGCTCCACGCGACCTATGACGAGACGATTCGCCGCGATCTGACCGTCTTCGAGAAGCTCGCGGCGGAAGGACTCTTCCCGGGCGGCAACCGCTGGCTCTTCGATCACGCGGAGACTGTCTCGGCCGACAGCCTGGACCGGATCGCGGCCCTGGGCGGCGCCCTGTCCATTCAGAACCGCATGTCCTTCCAGGGCATCGCCTTCCGCGACCGTTACGGCGCCGAGGCAGCCGCCCACACCCCGCCGGTCCGGGCGATGCTCGACCGGGGCCTGACCGTGGCCGGCGGAACCGACGCCACCCGCGTCTCTTCCTACAACCCCTGGGTCGCACTCCACTGGCTGGTGACCGGGCGCACGGTCGGCGGCACGGCGCTCTACCCGGCCGAGAACCTGATCAGCAGGGAGACCGCCCTCGGTCTTTACACCCGCGGCGGCGCACAGCTCACCGGGGAGCAGGACGTCAAGGGAGTCCTGCGGGAAGGCTGTTACGCCGACCTCGCGGTCCTGTCCGACGACTACCTCACCGTGCCGGTCACGGCAATCCCCGACATTGAATCGGTGTTCACCGTCGTCGGTGGCCGCATCGTCTACGCGAGCGCGGAGTACGAAGGGCTCGACGAGTCGCTCCCGCCGGTCAATCCGACGTGGAGCCCCGTGGTCCACTTCGGCGGCTACCAGGGCGGTGCTCGTCAGGCGTCACTCGTGGCCGAGGCCGTCGCCGAGTCCGAGCAGCACCGCCAGTGGCGATTCGCACGTGGCTCCGGCCCCCAAACGCCCCCGTCGTTCTACGACCCCTGCTTCGACCACTGAACGAGGGATTCACCAGATGAGTAACGCTTCCGTCTCCGCTGCCGGCGCCGACGCGGCCGGCGACCGGCCGGACACATCCCCGGGGCGCCGCTTCGAACCGGACCTCCGGTCGATGACCCGGATCGTCCTGCGCCCCATCGCCTCACCCATGCCGCTGGGCTTCTTCACGGTGTCGATCGCCTCCGTGATGACCGGGTGCCTGCAGCTCGGGCTCTTCGAGACCGAGGCCCGAAAGGCAGTCGCCCTGTGCGTGCTGCCTGCCTTCGCCCTGCAGTTCCTGGTGAGCATCCTGGCCTTCGGGGCCCGGGACGTGATCGCGGCGACGCTCATGGGCACGTTCGCCGGCAGCTGGCTGGCCTACGCGCTCGTCATGTTCAGCGGCGTGCCCGAAGGTCTGCCCGTGCTGGGCGTCTTCAACCTGGCGTTCCTCTGCTTCGGAGCGCTGATGGCCTCCGTGACGCGGTCCAAGCGCGCGCTGTGGCTCGTCCTCGTGGTGTCCCTGCCCCGCTGGGCGGCCACCGGACTGTCGGGGCTGACCGGCGCCGAATGGCTCACGCACACGTCCGGCGCCCTCGGCCTCCTGGTGGCGCTCGTCGCGATGTACGCAGCGTTCGCCCTGATGCTGGAGGACATGCGCAGTGAAGAGGTGCTGCCCATCGGCCGCAGCGGCCCCGCCCAGACCGCCGTCGAGGGCGACCTCGCCGTCCAGCTCCGCAATCTGGAACGCCACGCCGGTGTGCGCCGCACGCTCTGAACGCACCAGCCGATCCCCTTGACGCCGTGACCGCACAGGAGCACCCATGGAACCGCAGGTGGTGGACCACCCCGAGAAGTCCCGCTACGAGATCCTCGCCGGTGACGACGGCACCGAGACCGCGGGGTTCGCCGACTACCGCCTCTCGGAGGGCGAGATCGCCTTCATACACACCGAGATCGATCCCCGGTTCGCCGGGCGGGGTCTGGGCGGCCTGCTCGCCAGGGGAGCCCTCGACGACGCCCGGGCACGCGGGCTGAACGTCCTGCCGCACTGCCCCTTCATCCGGGCGTGGATCGGCAAGCACCCCGAGTACGCCGAGCTGGTGACTGAGGCGCGCCGCGCACACTTCGGCCTCTGAAGCACGCCGACCGGAGCATGCCGCCCCCGAACAGCGCCTCAGCGGTACGTGGCCGTACCCGGCCCGTGAACCGGTGGCGCATTCCTGCGGAGGCGCCGTCAGCACCGACTCCGGTCCGGTAAACAAGCTCGTCCGTACGCCCATCGCCGGTGCCGGTCTCGTATGAGACCGGCACCGGCGTTTCGGCTGAGACCGAGCGTTCCCACCCTTTGCCGCGGACGTCGACCCCGAGCTTCGGACCGAACCTGCCCCTGTGGTCGCCGCAACCGGTCGATTCCGGGCGGAACCCTGCACTCATGGGCAAGTCACGGTGCGTCGCGTGACAACTGACGTTCCCACACCGGTCATAGCGTGTGACGGCATACCGAGCCGCGCCAACGCCCGGACCAGTGAATCGAATCGAGGAAACACCCCATGCCGTACATCACCGTGGGCCAGGAGAATTCCGCCGCCGTCGACCTCTACTACGAGGACCACGGCGCCGGCCAGCCGGTCGTCCTCATTCACGGCTTCCCGCTCGACGGGCACTCCTGGGAGCGCCAGAGCGCCGCGCTGCTCGACGCCGGCTACCGCGTGGTCACCTACGATCGCCGCGGATTCGGGCAGTCCGGCCAGCCGACGACCGGGTACGACTACGACACCTTCGCCGCCGACCTGAACACCGTGATGGAGACCCTCGACCTGCGCGACGCCGTCCTGGTCGGCTTCTCCATGGGCACCGGCGAGGTCGCCCGCTACGTGTCCACGTACGGCTCCGACAGGGTCGCCAAGGTCGCGTTCCTTGCCTCGTTGGAGCCCTTCCTGCTCAAGAACGACGACAACCCCGACGGTGTCGCACCCCAGGAGTTCTTCGACGGAGTCGTCGACGCGGTCAAGGCCGACCGCTACGCCTACTACACGGCCTTCTTCAACGACTTCTACAACCTCGACGAGAACCTCGGCACCAGGATCAGCGCCGAAGCCGTGCGCAACAGCTGGAATGTCGCGGCCAGTGGCGGCTCCATCGCGGCCGCGGCCGCGCCCTCGACCTGGTACACCGACTTCCGCGCCGACATCCCCGCCGTCGACGTCCCTGCGCTCATCGTGCACGGAACGGCCGACCGGATCCTCCCGGCCGAGGGCACGGCGCGCCTGTTCCACCGGATGCTGCCGTCCGCCGACTACGTCGAGATCGAGGGCGCTCCGCACGGGCTGCTGTGGACCCACGCGGAGGAGGTCAACACGGCCCTCCTCGCCTTCCTTTCGAAGTGACGCCGCACCCGCCGCTACCGCGGCCCACATCCGCAGGATCCAGACAGTTTCAGGAGAGCGAAGACCCCATGCAGTTCGGCATCTTCACCGTCGGGGACGTGACAGCCGACCCCACCACCGCTCGCACGCCGTCCGAGCGCGAGCGCATCAAGGCGATGATCACCATCGCGCTCAAGGCCGAGGAAGTCGGCCTGGACGTCTTCGCGACCGGCGAGCACCACAACCCGCCGTTCGTACCGTCGTCGCCGACCACCATGCTCGGCTACATAGCCGCCCGCACCGAGAAGCTGATCCTGTCCACCGCCACGACGCTGATCACCACCAACGACCCGGTGAAGATCGCGGAGGACTACGCGACGCTGCAGCACCTGGCCGACGGCCGGGTTGACCTCATGCTGGGGCGGGGCAACACCGGCCCGGTGTACCCGTGGTTCGGCCAGGACATCCGCCAGGGCGTCAACCTCGCCAAGGAGAACTACGCGCTGCTGCGCCGGCTGTGGCGCGAGGACGTCGTGGACTGGGAGGGCACGTTCCGTACGCCCCTGCAGGCTTTCACCTCGACACCTCGGCCGCTGGACGGCGTTCCGCCGTTCGTCTGGCACGGCTCCATCAGAACCCCGGAGATAGCGGAGCAGGCCGCCTTCTACGGCGACGGCTTCTTCCACAACAACATCTTCTGGCCGAAGGATCACACCCGACGCATGGTCCAGCTGTACCGGCGCCGGTACGCCCACCACGGTCACGGCCGTCCGGAGGACGCCGTCGTGGGTCTCGGCGGACAGGTGTTCATGAGGAAGAACTCCCAGGACGCCGTACGGGAGTTCCGGCCCTACTTCGACAACGCCCCTGTGTACGGCCACGGTCCGTCGCTGGAGGAATTCACCGAGCAGACTCCGCTGACGGTGGGCTCTCCCCAGGAGGTCATCGAGCGGACCCTGACCTTCCGGGAGACCGTCGGCGACTACCAGCGCCAACTCTTCCTGATGGACCACGCCGGGCTGCCCCTGAAGACCGTCCTGGAACAGCTCGACATCCTCGGCGAGGAGGTCGTGCCCGTACTGCGCAAGGAGTTCGCGAACGCACGCCCGGCCGACGTGCCGAACGCGCCGACGCACGCGGCGCGGGTCACCGCCGCCGCGAAGCCGCAGGGAGTGACCGCCGCATGAGTCTGATCGCCGTCTCCGCGGGGCTGAGCACCCCTTCCTCCACCCGCCTGCTCGCGGACCGGCTCGTCGAGTCCGCCCGCGGCGAACTCGCCCGCCAGGGGCGCATCTTGCCGACCGAGGTCATCGAGTTGCGCGAACTGGCCGGGGACGTCGCCAACAATCTCGTGACCGGATTTCCGTCACCCCGACTGACCGCAGCGATCGAGGCGGTGACGCAGGCCGATGGCCTGATCGTCGTGACTCCCGTGTTCGCGGCTTCCTACAGTGGCCTCTTCAAGTCCTTCGTCGATCTGATCGACCCGGACGCCCTCACCGGGAAGCCGGTCCTGGTCGCCGCGACAGGCGGGACTGCTCGCCACTCCCTGGTCCTGGAGCACGCTCTGCGCCCGCTCTTCGCCTATCTGCGGGCCGTTGTCGTACCCACCGCGGTGTACGCGGCGTCCGAGGACTGGGGATCCGGGGGAGACCAGCACACCGACGGGCTTCCCGCGCGCATCCGGCGGGCGGGCGGCGAGCTGGCCGCGCTCGTGGCCGGCCGGCCGCCCCGTGCCGAGTCCGAGGACGACGTCACCGTGCTCGAACGCCAACTCGCCGACCTGCGCTTCGACTGAGGCCGAGGGGCTGTCGGGGAGGCCGGGTCGCCCTTGCTCCACACCGTCCGCCGTTGCCGCACCCGAGTCTCCTCCGGTGCGGCTCCTGGTGGCGCAATGAGGATGAACCGACAGACAGCACGGCATTCAGCTGAGGGCTTCGGCGGCGTAAGGGTGAACGTCGGCGGTCCGGGAGCGGCGTTCGGCCTCGGTCCGTCCGCCCCAGACGCCGAAGTTCTGATCGGATGTCATGGCGAAGAGGCCGCACGGTTCGCTTACGGGGCACCGATGGCAGATGGCGCGTGCCGCATCCTCGCGTCGACGGCGTGCACGGCCCCGCTCGCCGGGCGGCGAGAAGAAGACCGAGCTGTCCATACCGCGGCACGCGGCGTCGGCTTGCCATTTCCATATCGTCAGTAGCGGCTTGGTTTTTGTCTTCATCGAACTCTCCTGTCATGTGCCTGCGAGACCGTTGGGGAGGAACACGTCCACTACCCGGCCCGGGTATCCGGCGGGTGCGATCGGGGTCGTGCTCAGCCTCGTTTGCCCGTGAGTTCGCTGATGGTGTCGTCGATGTTCAGATGGAGGAATTCCGCTCCTTCGGGCACCATTTCGAAAGTTGACTCAAGGAATGCGGCGACCTCCGGAACCGAAATGTCGACCACCGCAGTGCCGCCAAGATTCCTCAGGACGACACGTAGGAAGTGCAGATGGCCGAGGTGCAGGGGAATGACCAGAACGTCACCGGAGCCGGTCTGCCGGTGCAGGCCCTCGGACACCAGCTCGCGGGCGAATACCCAGTCCACGGGTCTCTTCATCGGCGCGCCGAGAGAAAGGCGAATGGCGTAGGGGTCCGCCATGTCGTAGTGCAGTTCCGCGGACAAGGGAACGGGCATGAATTTCGGAATGCTGAGGTGCGCCGTCACCGTATGTGTGACCGTACCGAGATGCTGATCCATGGTTGCCTCGAAGGAGAAAGAGTGTGGAATAGGTTTTCTATGCCAGACCCTAAGTTCCGGTGGCCGGTACAGGTTGTCGAGGAACGCACAGAGCATTGCCTGTGAAAGAACGGTGGTCCGGATCGTCTGCATGGATGCCGACGTCGCGGCCCGGCCGGTGCTCGCTCGGTGCGCACGGACAGGCCACAGCCAGGGCACGGACAGACAAACAAGGCGCCCGGTAGTCCCTAGAGTCACTCACGTGTCGACGATCTCCTGCTCGACACGACCCACGCACGGAGTCCCGGCGGAGAACCCGGCAGTGCGTCCACAGCAGCCCGGTCAGTGCACATCGCACACCAACCGATCCCGGGGCCGGCTCGTGACACGCCACAACAGAGGGGCCACCACTCGGCAGCCCCGAGCCGGCCGACCGGCCGCGCGAGAGCCCACCACCCCATTGACGAGGGAGTTTCCCATGCCCAGTTCCGACAAGCCGACCATCGTTCTCGTGCACGGCGCATTCGCTGACGCCGCCAGCTATGCACAGGTCATTCCCCGGCTGATCGCCCGCGGCTTCGACGTGGTCGCCCCGGCCGTGCCCAACCGCAGCCTGATAGGGGACGCCGCCTACGTCGCCTCCGTCGTCCGCCAGATACGTGGTGCGGTCGTCCTGGTCGGCCACTCCTACGGTGGCGCGGTCATCACCGTCGCCGGCACGGAGGACAACGTGAAGGGGCTCGTCTACCTGGCCGGTTACGCCTTGGAGAAGGGAGAGAGCCTCGGTGAACTGCAGGGCCGGTTCCCGGACAGCGACCTTGCCGCCGCACTCGTCTACACCCCCTTCCCGGTTGAGGGGTCGGACACGCCCGGCACCGACGTGTCGGTCCGTACCGACAGGTTCCCGGACATCTTCGCCGCCGATGTCGACCCACGGCTCGCCGCAGTCCTCGCCGTGTCCCAGCGGCCCCTGGCCGCACAGGCGTTCGCCGAGGCGGCCCCGGCCGCAGCCTGGAAGACCAAGCCGTCCTGGGGCCTGGTCGCCTCGTCCGACCACACCATCAACCCCGATGTGGAGCGCTACGGCTACCAGCGTGCCGGCATGACCACGGTGGAGGTCGACTCCTCCCACCTGGTGATGCTCGCCCACCCCGATCGCGTCGTCGACCTGATCGAGGAAGCCGTACGGGCCACCTCCGACTGACCCCGTACGCACCCGCTCGCCCCGTCCGGCCGACTGGCCGTCACGCCACGGCGGCCTTCCCCACTCCCTGGTGACTTCTCTCACCTGGCGAAGCGCCGCGCACCAGCAGGCCGTCGCAAGCGCCCGGCGCACCGGTGGTGAGGGCCCACCGTCCCACTCCCTGCAATACAGACAGACAGACAGAGAGAAGAGATTCCCATGCTCGGATTCCCGACAGTGCCGCGCACCGGCCTCCTGGCCTCGGCCGTCGCGGCGGCCCTCGTCGTGACCGCGGCCGGCCCTATGGCCCCGGCCACCGCCGCCCCGAAGCCGGAGGTGCGCTTCGTGGCCCATCTGGACATCTCCGACGGGCAGCGACCGGAGAACATCACTCTGCAGCCGGGCGGCGGCGCCGTCGTCACCTTCGCCTTCAGCCGCCAGGTGGCCCGCATCCACCCCGATGGTCGGGTGCGCGTCCTCGCTACCCTGCCCCAGCCTCCGGCCGGCGCCGACACCCCTGCCCTCTCCTCACCCTTCCTCGGCGGAATCGTCCGTGCCGACGACGGGACGCTGTACTTCCTGTACGCCACCGGCAGCAGCGATCTGACCGGTGTGTGGCGCCTGCGCCCGGGCGGCGCCCCGGAGCGCATCGCCGCCCTCCCCGCCGATGGCCTGCCCAACGGCTTGGCCCTCGACCGGCACGACGGCCTCCTGTACGTGGCCGACTCGGTCCTCGGCACGGTCTGGCGGGTGCCCGTCACCGGGGGGACGCCCACCCGGTGGGTCACCACCCCCGAACTGGCCGCCGACGGATTCCTCGGAGCCAATGGCGTCAAGATCCACAACGGGGCGGTTTGGGTGTCCAACTTGGACAAGGGCACAGTGGTGCGCATCCAGGCCACCCGGTACGGCACCGCAGGTCCCGTCGAAACCCGGGCCACCGGTCTGATCAACATCGACGACTTCGCTTTCACCGGTCGTGGCGACACCTTCCTCGCCGCGATCAACGCCGACAACGAGCTTGTCCTGGTCAGGCCGGGCCGCAGCCACACCGTCGTGCTGACAGGTGCCGACGGGCTTGAGAACCCGACCTCGCTGGCCATACGCGGCGACACCGCCTACATCGCGAGCGGCGCCTACTTCACCAACAACGACCCCAATCTCCTGGCCGCCCGGATCAAAACGGCCCGGTGAACCGGCCCCGCTCGTGCCCGTGCCGCCGCACCCTGTTCGGTGCGGCGGCACGGGCCTTTCTGTCGACGGCCGGCTCTCGACAGCCCGTCGGAAGCCCAAGGCGCCGCGTTGCACGGCTTGTCCGGCAGGAAGAAGCAGGGACTCAGCCGCGGTAGCGGTGCAGGGCGACGTGCAGAGTGTCCAGGGCCTGGACGAGGGCGGCGCGGGCGGCGGCCGTGCCGCGCAGGCGGTCGAGCACCATGAAGCCGTGGACCGTGCCGTGGTAGCGCATGGACACCACCTGGACGCCTGCCGCCCGGAGTTTGGCCGCGTAGGCTTCGCCCTCGTCGCGCAGGACATCGGCCTCGCCGGTGACCACCAGTGCCGGGGGCAGTCCGGTCAGTTGCTCCAGCGAGGCTTGCAGGGGTGACGCCGTGGCTTCGCCCCGCCGCTGCGGCTCGGGCAGGTACTGGTCCCAGAACCAGCGCATGGTCTCGCGGCCGAGGAAGTAGCCCTGAGCGAACTCCCGGTAGGAGGGAGTGTCGAAGTTGGCGTCTGTGATGGGGCAGAACAGCACCTGCTGGACCAGTTGGACCTTGCCCCGCTCCTTGGCGAGCAGGGTGAGTGCAGCCACCAGATTGCCGCCCGCCGAGTCACCCACCGCTGCCATCCGGCTGCCGTCCAGGCCGATGTCGCCGCCTTGCTCGGACACCCACTTCGCGACCGCGTAGCACTGCTCGACGGCCACGGGGTACTGCGCCTCCGGTGCCCGCTCGTACTCCACGAAGACCACGGCTGCGTCCGTGCCGAGGGCGAACTCGTGTATCAGGCGCTGGTGCGTGGTGGCGTCTCCCAGTACCCAGCCGAGCCCGTGCAGGAACAGCACGACCGGGACGTTGCCGACGCTGCCGACGGGCTTGACGACCTGCACCCGCACATGCCCGGTCGGCCCGCCCGGGAGCGCGAACCACTCCGTCGACGTGGCTCCGTCGTCGTGAACGCGGCCTCCGCCCTGCAGTTGGGCCAGGGCCAGTCGCGCCCGTTTCGGGTCCGGGTCCTCCGCTGCGGGCGGACAGGTGTGCCTGGCCACGAACGCCTGGGAGGGGCCGTCCAGGACCGGCTGTTGATCCGATGACGGGACGGTGTCCTTCACATGGTCTCCTGCTGAGAAGGCCATGACGGCCTGAGGTGAGTGGGGGAGGGTGCTTCCGGTACACCGCGTACCGCGGCTCGTCAGCGGTCCCGTAGGTACCGCAGTTGCTCCCGGAGTGTCGCTGCCCGGGGCACGCGACCGGCCGTTGACCGTTCCGAGCGGGCACCCTACTGGACCGCGCCGCGGGCGGCTACGCGTGTTCGGCGCCGGGGAGAGCGACCACCAGCGGTGCGTCGGAGCCGGAGGTGCGTAGGCTGCGCCATTCGCTGGGCGACTGGCCGTAGGCGGCACGGAATGTGCGGCTGAAGTGGGCGGGGTTGACGAAGCCCCATCGCTGAGCCACTGCCGACACGGTGGGGGCCGCCCTGCCCCGGCGGGCCAGTTCGCGTGCACACTCCTCGAGGCGGCGCTGCTGGACGAGCCGCCCGATGGTGATTCCCTCACCCTCGAAGATCCGGTGCAGGTAGCGGACGGAGATGTGGTGCGCCCTCGCTATGGCCTCGGGTGACAGATCCCCCTTGCCCAGGTTCCGGTCGATGTAGTGGCGGATGTGCAGCACGAGGTCGCTTCGGGCCGTATCCAGATCTGCGGGAGCGTGCCGGGTCGCATCGGCTACCAGCGTGGCGAAAAGGTCGATGACACAGTTGGCCAACTTGCCTCTGACGTCGGGGGAGTACGTGTGCGCCGAGGTGGCCAGCGTACTGAGGAAGGGCTGCAGCACCGCTCCGAAGCCGTCCGACGGGCTGACGACGGTTCCGGAGACCTGAAGGATCTCGTCGTCCGAAACGCCCAGTGCCCGGCGGGGTAGTTGGAAGACGTGGGTGGAGAACCGCTCCGGGTAGTCGAAGGAGTACGGCCGCGCCGTGTTGTACATCACGAGGTCGCCCTCGCCCACCTCGGCTCGTCGACCGTTCTGGATCAGGGTTGCCGTGCCCGACACCTGGATGCCGACCGCGACGAGCGCCTCGGACGAGCCCGTGATGAGCTCAGGCGTACGGCTCACTCGTTTCGCGTCGGCCTCCATGGTGGATACGCGCAGGCACCCGAGGCGGTCGGTCGTGATCCGGCCGGAGAAAGGACCGTCGCCCCGCGGGGCGACGGTCATCGGGACCAGCGCCCTTCCCACCGCGTCACGCCAGTAAGCGATCTTGTCCCGGTCGGGAACCGAAGCGGTCGTCAACACCACACTCAACTGATTCTCCTCTCCACCCGCGCAGTGGCGGCGGAGCCCTCGGGGCCCGCATACAGCACGGGCCCGGGCCGGCAGCCGACAACTCCTGGGAACTGAGGGCCAAGGCTCATCACGACGGGACGTCCCGTCACGTGGGCAAGGACACTCTGCTATCGGAGGCGGGTCGCTCGGCGCGGCCGGTTTTCCCTCCACGAACAGCCAAGCAGTCGGGCATGGCGGGCTCCAGGCAGAACACAGGCAGAAAGACGCGCAGGGCGGCCGAAGGCGGGGTGCTGTGCAGCACCGGAACCACGGCGCTGACGCCTGCGGGGGTGTCGGTTCAGCGGCCCATGAGCACCCTCAGGGGCTCCCCGGCCTCGTCCAGGAAGGTGATCAGGCCGCTCCTGCTCCGGCTCACCCAGTCCCAGGCATTCAGCAAGCGCAGCCACCGTCCGCCGCTGCGGAGCCGATCGCCGGCCCCGTTCCAGATCGCCGATGGCCCGCACACTTACACGTGACTCCCGGGCCCTCCCGCTCAAGTCGGGATTCCCCTACGTGTGAAAATATTGTATGCGGTAGCTGTTCTCGTCCTTTGGCGAGTGCCGTGGGCCGCCCGGGCGCACAGGGCCCGGCTCGGGGACAGGTGATGTGAGGGGTCAGGATGAGTCGTGTGGCCGACGTGGGGGGTGCGGGGTTCGGGGTGCTGCTGCGGCAGTTGCGGTTGGATGCGTCGCTGACGATCGAGGCGCTGGCGGAGGCGTCGGGGGTGAGTGTCCGCGGGATCGGGGATCTCGAGCGGGGACGGCGGGCGACTCCGCAGCGGGGAACGGTCGCGGCGCTGGCGAGCGGGCTGGGGCTGGGTGTGGCGGAGCGGGAGAGGCTGCTGGCCGCTGCCCGATCCGGCCGCAACGCCCGCCACGGTGCGTCCGGTGTGCGTGCTTTCCCTCGCGGGATCGACGACTTCGTCGGCCGTGAGGAGGAGCTGGCACGACTGACGGCATTGGCTGAGCAGGCGGCTCTCGGCCTACCGGTGGTGGTGGCGGTGTCCGGGCCGCCCGGGACGGGGAAGACCACCCTGGCGCTGCATGCAGCCCGGGAGCTGGCCGGCCGTTTTCCCGACGGGCAGTTGGTGGTGGACCTGCGCGGCATGGACGACACCCCGCCCGGTGCGGCCGAGGTGATGCTCCGCGTGCTGAAGGCGTTGGGGGTGGCCGACCGGGACCTGGCGAAGGCCGGCCCGCAGGGCCACCCGGAGCTGTACCGGCAGGTGCTGGCCGAGCAGTGCTGCCTGCTGGTGCTGGACAACGCGCGCGACGAGGCCCAGGTCCGCCCGCTCCTGCCGAGCGCGGGCGCGGGGATGGTGGTGGTGACCAGCCGGTGGATGCTCACCGGCCTGGAGAGCATCCACCGCCTGCTTCTCGGTGAGCTGTCCCCCGCCGATGCCGCCGCTTTCCTGACCGCTCTGGTCGGGCAGGAGCGCGCGGATGCCGACCCGGTCGCGCTCGCCGAGGTGGCCCACCGGTGTGCGCACCTGCCGCTGGCGCTGCGCGTGGCGGGCAACTGGCTGGCCACCCGCACCGGCTGGAGCGTGCGCCGCCTGGCCGATCGCCTCGCGCTGGAAGAGCGCCGCCTGGACACCCTGACCGCCGGCGATCTCCATCTCTCGACGGCCTTCGACCTGTCCTACCGCCAGCTCACCCCCACCGCCGCCCGCCTGTTCCGGCTGCTGTCCCTGGTCGACGGCCCGGACGTCAGCGCCGCCGGCGCTGCCCAACTGGCCGGGCAGCCGCTGTTCGACGCCGAGGACACCCTCGAGGAGCTGGTCGAGACCGGCCTGCTGGGCACCGACCAGGACCGCTATCGCCTCCACGACCTGCTGCGCCTGTACGCCCGCCGCCGGATGCACGCCGAAGAGCCCGCCGAGGACGCCGAGGCACGCCGATCCGTCCTGCGCCGCTGGCTGCTCGACACGGCCGTCGTGGCCGGCCGCTGGTACGAACCCGACCACGGAGCCCCGCCCCCCACCTGGCAGGGCACCGTCGACCTGTCCACTGCCGAGCACGCCCGCCAGTGGCTGCAGGCAGAGGGCGCCAACTGGCTCGCCGCGCTGCGTGCCGCCGCCACCGCAGGCGACCACGTCACCGTCGTGGAAGTCGCCGAAGCCCTGCACTGGTTCTCCGACCAATGGATGTTCTGGGGCCACTGGCCCGAGGTCTTCCGCACCGCCGCCCAATCCGCCCAGGCCCTCGACGACCCCCTCCTCGAGGCCACCCACCTCAACTACCACGCCTGGGCCCTGCTGATCTGCGAAGGCCGCCACCGCGACAGCGTCGACTGCTCCGCCCAGGCCCTCGCCGCCGCCCAGCGCGCCGAGGACCTCACCCAGCAGGGCTGGGCCCACTACTACAGTGCGTGGGCCCTCGGCCTGTTCGGCGACCACGATGCGGCGGCACCACACAATCGCGAGGCAGCCAGGCTCTTCGAGGCTGTCGGCGACCTCCACGGCACCCTCCAGGCCAGGGCCAACACAGCCCAGAACCTTCAGCTGGCAGGCCAGCAGGAGGAATCCATTACGGAGGCCCTCCGTACCCTTGCCTTCCTCGACCAGGCGGGCGACCGCATCGAGCCGCATATCGCCGACTTCACTCGTGCGATCCTGCAGATGAACATCGGCCTGGCCCACACCGAACTCAAGAACTGGTCCGAGGCCGCCGACCACCTGCGCACCGCCGTGGAGCTCTGGCGTTCCAGCGGCAACTCGGGTGTGGAGAGCCGCGCCCTGGTCCGCCTCGGCGACGCCCTGCTGGCCGCCGGGCACCGCGACGAGGCCCGGGATGCCTTCACCGAGTGCGTGTCCCTCGGCGCGGCAGCCGACCCCAGCCGCCTCACCGAGGCACGGGAACGTCTCGCCGACCTCGACACCCTTTGAGCACCGGCCGGACCGCGCCCGGCTCGGTGGCCCGCCGTACGACCGGAACCGGGTGAGCCGAACCCGCCACGGGTGCGCGGGGCCCCGCTGTGCACCGGAAACGACGCACCGAACTCCACGACGCCTGCGGCTTCCTCGCCTGCGGCCTCGTCCGGTGGCGACGGCTTCGGAGGCCCGAGGACGTCACGCGGCTCCCGACCCGCGCCGCCCCTTGTAGTTGATCTTCATCGTGTCCATGTCCGTGACGGTCGAGCGCAGCTCGCCGTGGTCGCACCCGCGGCCCCTTAGGTCCGTCTCGGCGCGGTCCTCGGCGATCGCCGCCGCCATCTCCTCGCCGTCCTCGGCGTCCGACACCACGACGTAGCGGTAGCTGAAGTGCTTCAGCACCTGGTCGTAGGTCAGCGAGCCCTCCTCGCTGAACTGCATCGCCGTCAGGCCGTGCTGATCCACCTCCGACAGCAGCCGGGTGCGCGCCTCCTCCGTCAGCCCCTCCCATGTTCCTCGCACGATCACCCGGTACGTGTGCTGCTGCGCGCTCATCCTCTGTGCCGCCTTCCCGGTCCTCGATGTCTTGCGAGGAGCAGATTACGACGACGAGGATGTGAGGCATGCGGAATATCGTGGTCATCGACGCGCCCTCCAACCTGGGACTGCGGCCCCCGGCCCCCGGCGCCGTTCCCGGCTGTTACAAGCTGGCGGGCGCGCTGCGCGAGCAGCGGATCGTGCAGCGGCTCGGTGCGTTCGAGGGGGGAGTCGTCGTGCCCCCGCGATACGACCGGGGCGACTGGCAGGAGGGCGACGGCGTCTTCAACGCCGCGGCCATCGCCACGTACACCCGTACGCTCGCCGACCGCGTCGAACAGCACGTACGCGCGGGTGAGTTCCCCCTCGTGCTCGGTGGGGACTGCTCCATCCAGCTCGGGGCCACCCTCGCCCTGCGCCGCATCGGGAGGTACGGGCTCGCCGCCGTCGACGGCTCCGCGGACTTCCGGCACCTGGGGAACGACACCCGTATCGGCGCCGCCGCCGGGGAGGAACTGGCCATCGCCACCGGGCGCGGTCAGGCGGACCTCAGCGACCTGGAAGGGCTGCGCCCCTACCTCAGGGACGAGGACGTCCGGCTGTTCGGCATGCGGGACTACGACGAGGACCGCGCCGAGATGACCGCCCTGAAGATCCCGAACGCGACCGTCGGCGAGATCCGGGCGTGGGGCGCCGCCGAGCTCGCCGCCGCCGTCGTCGAGAGCCTGGAAGTCCCTGTCCTGGACGGCTTCTGGGTCCACCTCGACGCCGATGTGCTCGACCCGAGCGTGATGCCCGCGGTCGACAGCCCCGACGACGGCGGACTGCTTCCCGAAGAGCTCGCGCCCCTGCTGCGCACCCTGGTCCGCTCGCCCCGTTGCGTCGGCCTGAACGTGACCGTCTACGACCCCGATCTCGACCCCGACGGCACGGCCGGCGCCCTCCTCGCCGATCTGGTCGTGGGGGCCTTCGCCGAAGACTGACGGCTCGTGCCCCTGGTCGGGGCGGCCTTCACCGTGTTCCATGGTCATCGGGGGGCGCCCGGACCTGCGGCGGCCCGCGCGAGGGAGCGAGGTTGTCTTGGCCACGACCGTACGACGTGCCGTACTGACTCTGCCCGCAGCACCGTTGGGTCCGGAGAACCCGTTGCCCGCCCTGCGGCCGCTCGACGCACCGCACACACTCGACCACCGGGAGCGGGCCGGACTGCCCCGCGACATGGCGCGACAGCTGGGCCACGAACCGCTGCGCACCGTGCTGCCCGCGCGCATCCTGGACGGGTACGGGCGCGAACGCACCCCCACCGCCCTGGACACCATCGTCATCGAGAACGACCGGCTCCGTGTCACGGTCCTCCCCGGGCTCGGTGGCCGCATCCACTCCCTGCACCACAAGCCGACCGGCCGCGAACTGCTCTACCGCAACCCCGTGCTCCAGCCCGCCGCCTTCGCGCTCAACGGGGCCTGGTTCTCCGGGGGCATCGAGTGGAACATCGGCGCCACCGGACACTCCACCCTCGCCTGTGCCCCGGTCCACGCCGCCGTGGTCCCCGCCCCCGACGGCGGCACCATGGTCCGGCTCTGGGAATGGGAGCGGCTGCGCGACCTGCCCTTCCAGGTGGACCTCTGGCTGCCCGACGACTCCGACTTCCTGCACGTCGGGGTGCGCATCCGCAACCCGCACGAGCACCCCGCCCCCGTCTACTGGTGGTCCAACATCGCCGTCCCGGAGAACGAGGGCACACGTGTCCTCGCCCCCGCCGACGAGGCATGGCACTTCGGTTACGAGCGGACGCTGAGCCGCGTCCCTGTCCCGGAGACCGGTGGCGTCGACCGCACGTACCCGCTGCGCAGTGAGCACCCCGCCGACTACTTCTACGAGGTCCCCGACGGGGCCCGCCGCTGGATAGCCTCGCTGGACGAGGACGGGACCGGACTCGTCCAGACCTCCACGGATCTCCTGCGCGGGCGCAAGCTGTTCCTCTGGGGCAGCGGTCCCGGTGGCCGGCGCTGGCAGCGCTGGCTGACCGAACCGGGCAACGGCGGCTACGCGGAGATCCAGGCGGGGCTCGCCCGTACCCAGCTGGAGCACATCCCGCTCGAACCGGGGGGCGAGTTCAGCTGGCTGGAGTCCTACGGACCGCTCACGGCGGACCCCGCGGCCGTGCACGGCGCGGACTGGGGCCTCGCCCGGGAGGAGGCCCGGCAACGGCTCGAAGCGGTGCTGCCGCGTGCCGCGGTGGACGCCGCCCACACGGCCTGGCGCGCCTGCGCCGACACCGAGCCCGTCGAACAGCTCGCCACCGGCTCCGGCTGGGGAGCGCTCGAAGTCCGGCGGGCCGGGTACAAGCTCCCCGGTACCCCGTTCGCCGAGTCCACGCTCGGTGAACAGCAGGAACCCTGGTTGGAGTTGCTGAACACCGGCACGTTCCCCCCGCCCGGTGTTCCGGCCCCGCCGGGTCCTTCCCTGGTCTCCCCGCACTGGCGCGACATGCTGGAGACGGCTCCCGCCGACGCGCTCACCGAGTACCACCTCGGTGTCGCCCAGTGGCACGCCGACGACCGCGCCCAGGCCGTCCGCAGCTGGGAACGCGGTCTGCCCCGCGCCTCCTCCCGCTGGCCCCTGCTGCGCTGTCTCGCCGTCGCGGCCAAGGACAGCGGCCAGACCGGCCGCGCCGCCGACCACTACGGCGAGGCGTTCGACGACCTGTGCGCACAGCACGGCGACGCCACCTGGGCGGCGGCGACGGACGCCCTCGCCCGCGAGACGATCGAGGCCCAACTCGCCGCCGACCGCCCCGGAGAGGCCCGCCGCACCTGGTCGTCCCTGAGTCCCGAGGTCCGCGGCCGGGGCCGCTTCCGCCTCCTGGAGGCCCGCATCCTGCTCGCCGAGGGCGACACGACCGCGACCCGCGCCCTCTTCGACGACGGCTTCGAGGTCGCCGACCTGCGGGAGGGCGCGGAGATCCTGGGCGAGATCTGGAAGGCGATCACCAGCGACCCGCTCCCGGACGCGTACAACTACCGGATGCGCCCGGAGCACTGATCACACGCCTAGGGCCTCTCGTTTGGATCATGCCGGGCTCGCGTGCCCTGGCGCGCGCTCCCCCGAGCTCTCGGCTTCGCTCGAGCAGGGAGGGGCCCCCTCCGGCGTTGTCGTCGGTCGCCGACGCTCCGCGTCGACTCCCTCCTCCGCCTTGCAGCTGCCCGCACCAGACCCCGCTCCCTGATCCGGCCTGATCCAAACGAAAGACCCTAGGGTCGGCACCGTCCTGCTCGACGGTGCCGGCCCACGAGGTGCCGGCGTGCGCACGCCCCGGCAACGGAGAGGTCAGGCGGCCACGTTGCGGTCGACGTACTCGAAGACCGAGCCGTCGGGGTGCAGGGCGATCAGGTTGCGTCCGACCGGGGTCGGCACCGGACCGGCGACGATCCGCGCTCCCACCCGGGTCAGCGCCGCGTGGGCCTCGTCGACGTCCTTGACCGCGATCGTCGCCGAGACCTTGCGCAGCACTTCGAGCTCCGACTCCGGCCCGCTCATCAGGAGGAAGCAGCCGATCGCGGCGACCGAGACCCCGCCGCGCTCGAAGCGCAGCGCCGGGGCGCCCGTGAGGCCTTCGTAGAAGGCCACCGATGTGTCCAGGTCGTCGACGCAGATACGCAGCGTGGTTCCGAGGATTTCCATGCCCACGAGGGTAGTTGGCCGACCCGGGGCATGTGATCGATTCCCGCCGGAACCGGCGCCTCAGACGCGGCAGAGGATCTCGCCGTGCGGCACCATGAACCAGGCGTCGTCCTGCTCGCCCCAGGCACGCCAGGAGGCGGCGATCGCCGTCAGCTGTTCCGCCCTCGCGTGGCCGCCCTCCACCGCGAGCTTCGCGTACACCGAGGCCGTCGTACGCTCCGCCCAGAGACCGCTCCACCAGGCACGGCTCTCCGGTGTGGCGAAACACCAGGCACCCGCGGTCGGGGTGATGTCGGTGAAACCGGCGCGCCTGGCCCAGGAGAGCAGGCGTCGTCCCGCGTCGGGCTCACCGCCGTTGGCGCGGGCCACCCGTCCGTACAGCTCCTGCCACTCCTCCAGTCCCGGCGCCTCCGGGAACCAGGTCATCGCGGCGTAGTCGCTGTCGCGCGCCGCCACGATCCCGCCCGGCCTGCACACCCGGCGCATCTCCCTCAGCGCCTGGACCGGATCGCCTACGTGCTGGAGCACCTGGTGGGCGTGGACCACGTCGAAGGAGTCGTCGGGAAAGTCCAGCGCATGCACGTCGGCGGTCGCGAACTCGACGTTGTCCAGGCCCCGTTCGGCTGCAACCTCGGCGGCCCGTCCGAGGATGTCGTCCGTGATGTCCACGGCGGTCACCCGGCCCGGAGCGACCAGGGCCGCGAGGTCGGCCGTGATGGTGCCGGGGCCGCATCCGATGTCCAGCACGGCCATTCCCGGGCGGAGTCCACCGATCAGATAGGCGGCCGAGTTGGCCGCGGTCCGCCAGCGGTGCGAGCGCAGAACGGACTCGTGGTGGCCGTGGGTGTACACGGCCGTCTCCTTCGACATGACCGCACGTCCTCTCTCGGAAATGCTTCGACAGCAGGTGAGGACACGGTACGTCCGCATGTCGAATGATGAGATACGCGTCTCGCGATGTGGTCACAGGGTCATCGGGCAGTAGACCGTGAGCGCCTCCGGCAGCTTGTCGATCATCAACTCGGTTCCCGAGTGGGCCACTTCGCCGTCGTACGCGTACGGGGTGCCCGGGACGAGGCCGGACAGCCGGATCCGGCTCCGCCGCACCGCCGCGTGAACGGGGGAGCGGGTCAGTGGACCGGCGATCGCCGCGGCCAGGAGCCGCAGCCCCGGAGTGCGGCCACCGTGCACCACCCGGACGTCCAGCAGGCCGTCCGCCAGGTTGTGCCGGCGCCCGGGCATCGGGCCCACCCGCTGGAATGTGCCGTTTCCGGCGAACACCAGCCACAACCGCCTTCGGCGCCCCTGGAGTTCGGCCTCCAGCGGGCTCTTGCCGCGCAGCGCCTCGAACGCCGCGAGCACGCCGGCCGGCCAGCCCCCGATGCGGGGCGCCCAGTGCTCCCGGGTCCGTACGAGCTCCGGATAGACACCGAGGCTGAACGCGTTGACGAAGCAGCCGTCCGGCCCCTCGGGCCCGTCCGGGCCGGGACGGAAGCGTCCCAGGTCCACCCGCACCGCGCTGCCGGAGGTGAGAGCCGCGACGGAGTCCTGCACGGTCTCGATACCCAGGTCGTACGCGAAGTGGTTGAGCGTTCCCCCGGGGAACACCGCCAGTGGCACCTTGTGCGCCGTCGCGACGGCCGCCGCGCCGTTGATGGTCCCGTCGCCCCCGCAGACCCCCAGCGCCAGGCCGCGCCCGGCGGCCTCCTCCAGCTTCCCCCGGAGATCGGCGGGATCGCACTCCACCACCTCGGCGAGGGGCAGCGCGTCCCGTACCAGCGAGGCGGCGGCCGTCGCCGACCCCGACTCCCGGTTGACGACGACCACCAGACCCTGCCCTTCCTCGAGGGCGGGAGCCCCGGCCGGAGGTCTCCCGGGTGCGGGCAGCTGTCCCCGGGTCGGTACGACCCCGCGCAGCGCGAAGGCCGCGCCGGCGCCGAGCATCGCGCCGGCCAGCACGTCGCTCGGATAGTGCACCCCCGTGTAGACCCGTGAGGCGGCGACCGCCGCCGCGACCGGGGCGACCACCGCACCCCAGCCCTTCGACTCCAGGGCCACACCGGTGGCGAAAGCGGCGGCCGAGGCAGCGTGCCCGGACGGGAAGGACGTGGTGAACGGCTGGCGCTTCAGCCGCCGTATCACCGGAACCGCGTCCAGCCCCGGCCGCTGCCTGCGCACGGCGCCCTTGCCCACGGTGTTGATCGCGGCCGAGGCGAGGGCCAGCGAGGCGACGCCCCGCAGCGCCGCGCGGCGGGCCCGCGGACTGCTGCCGAGCGCGGCCATGCCGGCCGCGGCGCCGAACCACAACAGCCCGTGGTTCGCACTGCGGCTCAGCCGCGGAAGCAGCGGCTCCGCGCCCGGCCAGTGCCGGCCGGCCACGCTCTCGAAGGCGGCGAGGTCGTGTCGCCGCAGCCAGGCCCCCAGGTGGGCGGACGGTCGGACGGTCGGTGTGGTTCTCGATGAGGGCATGGCACAGCGAATACCCTGTCGCGCCGTGTCGAACCAGGAGGCGCGCGCGGACCGGCCCCCGGCCCGTGAAATACAACAAAAGCCAGCAAGCCCCGGCGAACCGTCCGTGATTCCGTCATCTCCTCCTGTCGCCGCCGTTGCCCGGGCAAGTTCGCTGCGGTTAGCCTGCGTTCGTGATTCCGGTCATTGACCGGAGTGTCGAACATATGGAATGGGTGGGAGAACATGGGACGACTCGTCCCAGCGGTGACCAGGGCGCTGGATGTACTGGAACTCTTCCTCCAGGGCGACGGAACCCTCTCGGCCCCCGAGGTCACCCGCAAGCTACAGCTGCCGCGCACCACCGTCCACGAACTGCTCACCACCCTCGCCGCGCGCTCCTACCTGGTGACGGTCCCGGAACAGCCGGGCCGCTACCGGCTGGGCGTACGGACGTACCAGCTCGGCAGCCGGTACGCCGAACAGCTCGACCTGGCCGCCGAGGGGCAGCAGGTGGCCCGGGAGGTCGCCGAGAGCTGCGGGGAGACGGTCCATGTCGCCATCCTGGAGGACACGGAGGTCATCTACATCGCCAAGGTGGACTCCACGCACGCCGTCCGGATGGTCTCGGCGGCCGGCCGGAAACTTCCCGCGCACTGCACCTCCGTGGGAAAGCTCCTGCTCGCGGCCCTTCCCGAGGCCGAGCTCGACGCCCGGCTCGACGGCCGTGAGCTCGTCGCGATGACCGAGAACAGCGTCACCGACGCCGCGGAGCTGCGGGCCGCGCTCGCCCTGGTCCGCAAGCGCGGCATCGCCGTCGAGCACCGGGAGTCGAACCCGGACGTGAGCTGCGTGGCCGCACCCGTCCGCAACCGGGCGGGCCAGGTCGTTGCCGCGCTCTCCATCTCCGTACCCATGATCCGCTGGAGCGAGGAGCGCGAAGAGGAACTGGCCGGGCTCGCGGCCGGCGGCGCGGACGCGCTCTCCGCCCGGCTCGGACACCGCAAGGGGCAGGCGTGAAGCCCGCGGTCGAGGTAGCCGTACGGGAACAGGCCGAGCTCGGCGAAGGGCCCACCTGGGACGCGTCCGCCGGGCGGCTGATCTGGGTCGACATCCTCGGCTCGCGCGTCCACACCTACGACCCGGAATCGGGCCGCCGCACGGTCATGGCCACCGGACAGCACGTCGGAGCGGCGAAGCCGCGTGCGGGCGGGGGGCTGGTGGTCAACCTCCGCGACGGCATCGGCCTGTACGACGCCGCGGGCGCCTTCTCCTGGCTGGTCCACGACCCCGTCCCGGGGCGGCGCGGAAACGATGCTGCCGTGGCGCCCGACGGGGCGCTGTGGGCGGGGACCATGCGCTACGACGAGGACGAGGTCGGCGGGAGCCTGACCCGGGTCGCCGCGGACGGATCGGCGACCGACGCGCTGGGTGTCGTGGCGTGCAGCAACGGCACCGGGTGGAGCCCGGACGGCCGGCTGATGTACTACGTCGACTCGGGCACGGGCCGCATCGACGTACTCGACTTCCTCGGTGAACGCGCCGTGTACCGGCGGCCGTTCGCCGTGATCGAGACGGGAGCCGGTACGCCGGACGGTCTGACGGTCGACGCCGACGGGTGCGTGTGGGTGGCGCTGTGGGACGGTGCGGCGCTGCGCAGGTACGCGCCCGACGGGCGGCTGGACCGGACGGTGGTGCTGCCGGTGCGGCGCCCCACGTCCTGTGCGTTCGGCGGGGCGGGGCTGCGTGACCTGTACATCTCGACGGCCCGCACGGGTCTGACGGCGCCGCATCCGCTGTCGGGGTCGCTCCTCGTCCTCCCGGACGTGGGTGTGGGGATGCCGGGTACTCCGTTCGCGGGTTGATCCCTTGCCGCTGTCCTTGGCTCGGGTCTTTGTCCTCAAGCGCCGGACGGGCTGGGTGGTGGTGCCCCGGTCCGTGGTGGCCGGTTCGGGGTGGTCCGGGGCCCCTCCGGAGTGTCTCCTCGGGCAACGAACGTTCGGCGGGAACGGATGCGTACCCGGGTATCCGTTCGTCACCCTGCGGGGACCCTCCTGCACGGCCCCGGACCGGCCGGAACGCAGCTGCGGGCCGTGCCACCGGGCGAGCGGAGACGGGATCGGTGCCGGAGGGTCGCTGCGGGCCGTGCCACCGGGAGGCAGATGACCGCGATACGTGGGTGGGGCCGTGCAGGAGGGTCCCCGCAGGGGCGGGCGTACGACCCGGGTTCGGTCGCTCCGTACCCGGGTGCCACGCCCGCCCCGAGGAGACACTCCGGAGGGGCCCCACCCAACCACCCACCGGTCAGGTGACGACCCGGGCACCCGCCCCGCCCGACCCACCACCGGGCAGGTGACGACCCGGGCACCCGCCCCGCCCGACCACCACAATGCCCCCGGGCCGGGCGCACCGCGCGGGCGCCTCGGGGGAAACCTCCGTATAAAGGGCCGTGAGAGCCCACCGGCGGAGGAGGCCCGGGATGCAGTGGACCGAGCGTGACCGGCGGGAGGACCACGGCCCCGTCCGGTACGGCCCGCCCGCCCCCGACCCCGGCCTCCCCGTGGTCCCCGAGCTCGCAGCCGTACTCGCCGCTGCCGCCGCCCGCACCCGCCCCGAACCCCCCGGCGGCGGACGGGTCCTGCGGGAGGCGGCCGGCTCGTACTGGGCGCGCCGTGGCCTGGTGACCGCGCCGGAGGAGATCGTCGCCGCCCCCGGAGCCCAGCCGCTGCTCCTGGCGCTGATCGCGGCCCACGGCGGTGACGTCCTCATGCCCCGCCCCTGCCCCGCCACCTGGTCGCCGCAGGCCCGCCTCCTCGGCAGCCCCGCCTACCATGTGCCGACCCCGGCCGAGTGCGGCGGCATCCCCGATCCGTACGCCCTGCTCGAAACCGTCCGCAGGGTACGCGCCGAGGGCGGCCGGCCCCGGCTCCTGCTGATCTCGGTGGCCGACGACCCCACCGCCACCGTCGCCCCGCCCGAACTGGTCCGCGAGGCGTGCGAGGCGGCGGTCGCCGAAGGGCTCCACATCATCAGCGACGAGACCTGGCGCGACACCCTCCACCGGCCGCACGACACGGTCCTGCTCAGCCCGGCCGAGATGTGCCCCGACGACGTGACCGTGCTCTCCGACCTGGCCGGCGCACTGACCCCGGCGGCCTGGCCGGTCGCGGTGGCCCGGTTCCCGGACACCGAGCGGGCCGCGGTGCGCCGCGACCGTACCCTCGACGTCCTCACCGCACTCGGTGCCCTCGTCGCCGGACCCGTCGCACCGGCCGCAGCCCACGCGCTGCGCGAACCGGAGGCCCTCGCGGTCAGGATGCGGCAGGCCGCCGAGCTCCAGGCGATCGTCGCCGCGGCGGCGCACCGGGCCGTGCTCACCTCCGGCGCCCTGGCCAGGCCCCCGCAGGCGGGCCGTCACCTGTACGCGGATCTCGGCCCGCTGCGGTCCCGGCTGGCGGCCCGCGGCGTCACGGACTCCATGGAGCTGGAGGAGTACCTCACGGACCGGCTCGGTACTCCGACACCCGGCGGGCACCGGTTCGGGGACGAACTGGGCGCCCTGCGGGTGCGGCTGGCCACCGGACCGCTGCTCGGGGCAACCCACGAGGAGCAGACGGAGTCCCTCACTGCGGTGGAGCCCTTGAAATTGCCGCATGTCGCCCAGGCGCTGAACATGTTCGCAAGCGCCCTCGACGAACTCCGATGAAGGAGCCGCTCGATGACGGAACAGACGCAGCGTCCGCCGGCCAGGACCGGGACCGCGGTGCCGGACCGCGCGACCGCGCCACGCCCGCTGGGCGAGGTCCGTGTCTGGCCCAGTACCTTCGCCGACCGTCTCACCACGCCCCTGCCCGGTATCCGGGGTATGACGCGCCTGGCCCGTGAGGGGGCCATGCGCCCGAACGCCGAGGGTCTGCGCGGTGTTCACCGCCTGCCGTTCGCCCCCGGCCCGCTGCCCGTGACGGACCGCACCACGACCGCGGTGACCTGGGCCGGGCACGCCAGCTGGATCGTGCGCATCGGAGGGCTCACGGTCCTCACCGACCCGGTGTGGTCCCGCCGGATACTCGGGACCCCGGCCAGGATCACGCCCGTCGGTGTCCGCTGGGAGGAACTCCCGCACGTCGACGCGGTCGTCATCAGCCACAACCACTACGACCACCTCGACGCCCCCACCCTGCGCAGGCTGCCCAGGGACACCCCGCTGTTCGTCCCGGCGGGCCTCGGCCTCTGGTGCCGACGCCGCCGCTTCACCTGTGTCACGGAACTGGACTGGTGGGAGTCGGCGGAACTGGGCGGTGTCCGTTTCGACTTCGTCCCGTCGCACCACTGGTCCAAGCGGACGCTCACCGACACCTGCCGGTCCCTCTGGGGCGGCTGGGTGCTCGGCGAGCAGCGGGACGGGGGACAGCGGATCTACTTCGCGGGGGACACCGGTTACGGGCACTGGTTCAAGGAGATCGGCCGCCGCCACCCCGGCCTCGACCTGGCCATGCTGCCGATCGGGGCGTACGAACCGCGCTGGTGGCTCCGCGACGTGCACACCGACCCGGAGGACGCCGTTCGGGCGTACGAGGACCTCGGGGCCCGGGCGATGGCCCCGATGCACTGGGCGACGTTCCTGCTCTCCGCCGAGCCGGTCCTCGAACCGCTCACCCGGCTCCGTACCGAGTGGCAGCGGGCCGGGCACCCGCGTGAGCGGCTCTGGGACCTGCCGATCGGCGCCTCACGCGTGTGCGGTCACTGACCCGCGGCCCCGTCGGGGCCGTGCCCGAACCGCACCCGCAGCCTGCGCCACACCGTCGGTGCCGCACTGATCAGCAGCGTCAGGGCCACCGCGGCGAGCACGCCCTGCCACGGCTCGGGAAAGAGCGCCCCGCCCAGGATCCCGATCAGCTGGTACGTCGCGGCCCAGGCCAGACACGCGGGAACGTCCCCGCGGGCGAACCTGCGCAGCGGCATCCGGCCGAGGAGACACGCCAGCATCACCGGAATCCGTCCCGCGGGCACCAGCCGGGACAGCACCAGCACCGTCGCGCCGTGCTCGTCCAGCTTCTCCTGCGCCTGCGCCAGCCGCTCCGGAGCCGCCCTGGAGCTGAGGGCCCGCAGCCACTTCGAGCCGTTCCTGGAGCGCACTCCCCGCTGCCCCAGCCAGTAGAGGCAGATGTCGCCGAGGAACGCGGCGGCCGACGCCACCACGAACACCACGAGCAGCGCGAACGGGTCCTCGTGATGGAACGCCACCACGGCCGCCGAACTCACCAGCGCCCCCGTCGGCACCACCGGCACCAGGGAGCCCAGCGCCACCAGGAGGAAGAGGGACGGATAGCCGACGGCCTGCTGGGTGGAGTCCGGCGGCAGCTGCCCGACCACCTCGGTGATCACCACGCGGCCTCCGGCCGCACGCGCTCTCCGTGCTCCAGCCGGTGCACCGCCACCTCGGGGGCCAGCCGGGCGGCCTGGCGCACGAACTCCTCACCGGGCGCGTGGAACTCGTGGGGCCGGATCGCGTCCATCCCGACGGGCCAGTACGTGCCGTAGTGCACCGGGACGGCCGAGCGCGGCCTGAGCCGGGTCAGCGCCTCGGCGGCGCGGGTCGCGTCCAGGTGGCCGTGCCCCAGCCAGGGGCCCCAGCCGCCGACCGGCAGCAGCGCCACGTCGACCGGACCGATCGCCTCGGCCATGCCGTCGAAGAGGCCGGTGTCTCCCGCGAAGTACGTGCGCGCCTCGCCCTCGACGACGTAACCGAGCGCGGGTGAGCGGTGCGGACCGACGGGCAGCCTGCGGCCGTCGTGCCGGGCCGGGACCGCGCGCACCCGCAGTCCGCCCGCCTTCATCTCGTCGCCCGCGTCGACCTCGGTGATGTGCAGTCCCCGCACCCGCCGCAGGATCCGCAACCCCGGCACGGCCCGGACGGCCCCCGCGGGCACGACCAGTCGGCTGCCGGGGGCGAGCCGGGCCAGCGAGGGCAGATGGAGATGGTCGGAGTGCAGGTGCGAGACGAGCACCAGCTCGGCGGCGGCGGCCTCGGGCGGCGGCACCGCGCCGCGGCGGCGGCGCAGATGCGCGAAGCGCCGCACGAAGAGGGGGTCGGTCAGGACCCGGACCCCGGAATCCTCGATCGTGCACGTGGCATGACCCCACCAGGTGACCTCCACCGCCACGCGTCGCCTCCTCGCTCAGCCCCGCACGCATCGAGCCCGCGTACCGTCCCGTACGAGCCTATGCGCCTCGAGCCCCTCGCACGCCGGAGCACACCAGTCCGCCCCCTCCCGCTCGGGTTCGGGCGGCTACGGACCGCTACCGGCGGGGTAGGGTCGGTGCCCGCGTCTGCGTTCGGGGGAACGGGTCATGAGTGAGGTACGGGTGGCGGCCATCGCCAGTCTCACACCGCTGGAAGAGCTCGACGAGGACCCCTTTCTCGTCGACACGCGCAGCCAGCAGGCCATGTGCGCCCGCTGGGCGGCCGACCACGGATACGTCGTCACCCGCCAGCTGAGGGTCTACCGGCTGCGGCCCGACCACTGCGCCCTGTGGGCCGACGTCGAGGGCGGGGACATCGAGCTGTTCGTGGCACCGAACGACCGGGTCCTCGCGCAGGCCCTCACCTCCGTGCCCGACTTCACGGCCGAGTGCGCACGGCGCGGCATACGGCTGGAGCTGGCCGGCCTCGACGAACCGGTGTACACCGCCCGGTCGAAGGCCGGCGTCCACCGCAGACTCTCCATGCCGACCGCCGGTTACGACGGCTGCTGACGGCCACGCCCGGCTCCGGAACGTACGGCGTCCGCTGTGAAAAGCTGGTTACGGGCCCTGTGACCACATGCCGGGCCCGGACGTGAGGTGGAACGGCGTGACGGACGGGCGATTGCGTACGGCGGGCAGAGCCCTGATGCGCGTGCTGGTGGTCTGGGCGGTCTCCACCCTGACGATGCTCGTGCTCGCCGGGATCCTGCCCGAATTCCAGCTCCAGTCGGACGACGGCGACACCATCACCAAGACCGCCTTCACCGCGGCCTGGGGAGCGGGAGCGTTCGGTCTGCTCTCGGCGCTGGTCTGGCCCCTGCTGGTGCGGGCCCTGCTCATCGTGCCCGCGCTCGTCCTGGGCGCGCTGGTCTTCTTCCTGAACGGCTCGTTCCTGCTGATCGCGCTGCGCCTCATTCCGGACGGGCGGGGCGTCGCCGATCCGGAGACCGCGGTCGTCGTCGCCGCGGTGATGTCGGCCGTCGCCTCCGCGACCTCCACCGCCCTCGCCGTCCGTGACGACGACGCCTACCGGCGCCGGCTCTCCCGGCTCGCCGACCGGCGCCGCCGCCGCAGGGGCACGGCGGGCACCGCGGACGGCGGCCGGAAGGGCCCGCCCGGCACGGTGTTCATCCAGCTCGACGGGGTCGGTCACGACGCGCTGACGAAGGCCGCGGCGGACGGACTGATGCCGACCGTCGCCGCATGGCTGACCGACCGGACGGGCCACCGGCTGATGCCGTGGCGCACCGACTGGTCGAGCCAGACCGGCGCCAGTCAGCTGGGCATCCTGCACGGCAGCAACGAGGACGTGCCCGCCTTCCGGTGGTACGAGAAGGAGACCGGCACGGTCATGGTCTCCAGCAGGCCCGCGAGCGCGCTCGAACTCCAGCGCCGCGCCATCGCCCGCACCCACGACGGCGGTCTGCTCACCGTCGACGGGGCGAGCCGCGGCAATCTCTTCAGCGGCGGCGCCGACCAGCTCGCCCTCGTGCTGTCGATGGCCGCACGGCGCGGCAAGGGACGGCGCTCGCGCGCCGGGTACTTCGCGTACTTCTCCGACCCCGCCAACGCCGTCAGGACCGCGCTCTCCTTCGTCGCCGAGACCTGCCGCGAGATCGGTCAGTCGACACGGGCACGGCTGCGGAAGGAGACCCCGCGGATCAAGCGCGGCGGCCTCTACCCCTTCATCCGGGCCTTCGCCACCGTCGTCGAACGCGATGTGGTGGTCGCCGCCGTCATCGGGGACATGTTCGCCGGCCGCACCGCCGTCTACGCCGACCTGGTCGCCTACGACGAGGTCGCGCACCACTCGGGGCCGCACAGCCGGGACGCGGAGAGGGTCCTGGAACGGCTCGACCGCTCCCTCGCCCTCATCACGAAGGTCGCCGAACAGGCCCCGCGCACCTACCGCATCGTGCTGCTCTCCGACCACGGCCAGAGCCCCGGCGAGACCTTCGCGGGGAAGTACGGACTGACGCTGAAGGACCTGGTGCGGGCGGGCTGCGGACTGCCCGTTCCCCGGCGGGCGCAGCGTACGAAGAGCGGTTCGGAGGCACGCGACGCGGTCCGGATCGCGCTGCACCGGCCCGTCGCGGCGGGGGACGCCGAGCATCCCGCGAAGGCGTCCGACCCGGTCGTGCTCGCTTCGGGCAACCTCGGGCTGCTGTCCTTCCCGGACATCGCCGGGCGGGCCTCGCGCGAGGAGATCGACCGCCGTCACCCCGCGTTGCTGGGCACGCTCGCCAATCATCCGGGGATCGGTTTCCTGCTCGTACGGACCGAGGAGCACGGCTCCGTGGTGCTGGGGGCGGGCGTCGAGATCCCGGTGTCCGAGCTGAAGGACGGGGACGGGCCGCTCGCCGTCTTCGGTCCCGGTGCGGCGGACGCGGTGCGGCGCACCGACACCTTCGCGCATGTCGCCGACGTCATGATCAATTCGATGTACGACCCGGGCACGGGGACCGTCCACGCCTTCGAGGAACAGATCGGTTCGCACGGTGGGCTGGGCGGGGAGCAGTCGCGGCCGTTCCTGCTCTGGCCCGCCGGAATGACGGATCCGCTCGACACGGCGGGAACCGGGGGAGTGCTGGTGGGCGCCGAAGCCGTCCACCGGGTACTGGTCTGCTGGCTGCGCGAGGCATCGGGGCCGCAGGTGCCGCTGCCCCCGGACGCCGTTCCGGCCCCGAACGCCGACGAGCAGCGGCCGTCCGCGGGCGACGCGGTGCCCGGCGCCCTGGGCTGACGGGCCGACGGACGCCCCCGTGATCCGCCGGCCCCCTGCTCAGCCGGTGTGCTGCCCCGCGAAGTTGGCGCCGATCCGCATGCGCAGATACTCCTCCGCGGTGATCGGCGGATAGGTGGAGCCGGGGCTCTCGATCACCACGTCACTGTTGGCCTGGGCGAAGAACGCCAGGCTGTGGCGTGCTCCCCGGTACTCGTCCGGGCCCGGACTCCTGACCCGGTGGAAGGTGGAGGGCAGCCGGTCGTCGCTCCACCGCATCAGCATGTCGCCGATGTTGCAGGTGATGGCATCCGCGGACGGTGTGACCGGGGTCCATGCCCCGCCCTCCGCCTCCTTCCCGGGGCAGACCTGGAGGCCGCCCTGTCCTTCCTGCTGGAAGAGCAGGGTGAGGCAGTCGAAATCGGTGTGGGCGCCCGCCCGCCACGTGGGCGGGCCGTCGCCCGCCTCCTCGCCCGCCGCCTCGGGCAGCGCGAAGTAGTGCAGCAGGCGCAGCGTGCTGCGGTACGAGTCCGCGGCCGGGTCGTGCGCGGTCGCGAAGAAGTCCGTGGCGAAGCCCAGCCGGTCGGCGAAGCAGGAGAGCACGCGCATGGCCACGCCCCAGCACTGCGCCTCGAAGTCGAGCACGGTCGTCCGGAAGCCCGCGACCTCCCGGTCGTCCGGCCACAGGTCGGCCATGCGCGGTCGCGTGACCTGGTACGACTCCTTGTCGTCGGGGGTACCGATCGAGGGGCGCACCTGACTCCGGCTCTCCCAGCCGGAGTTGAGCCCCTCGCGCAGCGGGTACTGCGCCTTGGTCTCTTCGGGGAGCGCGAAGAACGCCCGCGATGCGGCGAACGCCCGGTCGACATCGGCCTGTCCGATGCCGTGGTTGAAGATCTGGAAGAAGCCGGCGTCGGTCGCGGCCTCCCACAGTTCCTCCGTGATGACGGCCTTGCGGCGGTCGAAGTCCGCCAGGTCGATACGCCGGATCTCGCGGGCCGTGGTCTCCGTGCCCCGGCCGCCCATGCGGGCTTCCCTGTCGAGCTCGGCGAGGCCGTATCCGGCGGGAGGGGGAGTCGAACGGTTCTGGTTCACAGCGGCAGTGCTCCGTTTCGGGAGGTCACCTTCAGCGGCTGACGGAGTGCAGTCACCGCCCCTGCACTCCCACCGGGCTCCGGGGTGCTGCCCCTCGGCCTCGGCCACGATCGGTTCGTGGGCTTGCACGCGAAGCGTGCGCGATGGGGACGACTCTGCCGGATCCGTGTTGCACGACGGCCAGGGGGCGTTAAAGCGGTGTTACGTGTAGCCGACCGCTCATCGTCCGTCTCCTCGCCCGCCGGGTGTCCGCGCGGGCTGCTCAGGGGCATTGTCAGTGGTGGGCGGCAGGATGGGGGCATGACGACGAACTCAGCTGATGTGCTCGCCGACGCGCCCGCGTACGCCGCCGCTGTCGACCAGGCCGCGCAGGCCGCCGCCGCGTACTACGCCACGGGCGAGAGCACGCTCGACGACGACGCGTACGACCGCCTGGTGCGGGGGATCGCCGCCTACGAGGAGGAGAACCCCCAGGACGTGCTGGACACGTCCCCCACGGGCAAGGTCGCGGGCGGGGCCGCCGTCGGGGACGTACCGCACACCGTCCCCATGCTCTCCCTGGACAACGTCTTCTCCGCCGAGCAGTTCGTCACCTGGACCGCTTCCCTGGAGCGGCGCATCGGCAGACCCGTCGCCGCCTGGAGCGTGGAGCCGAAGCTCGACGGTCTGGCTGTCGCGGCGCGCTACCAGGAGGGCCGGCTGGAACGGCTGATCACCCGGGGCGACGGGACCGCGGGCGAGGACGTGTCACATGCGATCGGCACCGTCGTCGGCCTTCCCGAGCGGCTCGACGCGCCGGTGACGATCGAGGTGCGCGGCGAGGTCCTCATGACCACCGAGCAGTTCGAACAGGCCAACACGGTGCGTACGGAGCACGGCGGCGCCCCTTTCGCCAACCCGCGCAACGGCGCGGCCGGCACGCTCCGCGCCAAGGACCGCCCGTACCGGGTCGAGATGACGTTCTTCGCGTACGGTGCGCTCCCGCTGCCCGACTCCGGCGAACTGACCGGGACCCTGGCCGAGCTCCCGCACAGCGAGGTCCTCGCGTACGTCTCCGGGCTCGGCGTACACACGGCGGGGGACACGGAGGTGGCGCCGCGCACCGTCACCACCGTCGAGGAGGTGCAGTCCAGGGTCGAGGAAGTCGCCGCGCTGCGCGCCTCGTTGCCGTTCGGCATCGACGGCATCGTGATCAAGGCGGATCTGGCCGCCGACCAGCGCGAGGCCGGGTCCGGCACACGGGCGCCGCGCTGGGCCATCGCGTACAAGCTCCCGGCCGTCGAGAAGGTCACCCGGCTCCTGGGGGTCGAGTGGAACGTCGGCCGTACCGGCATCATCGCGCCGCGCGCCATCCTGGAACCGGTCGAGATCGACGGATCGACCGTCGGCTTCGCGACCCTGCACAACCCGGCCGACATCACCCGGCGGGATCTGCGCCTGGGCGACCGGGTGATGGTCTACAAGGCGGGCGACATCATCCCCCGCATCGAGGCGCCCGTCGCCCATCTGCGGACCGGTGAGGAACAGCCGATCGAGTTCCCGCAGACCTGCCCGCAGTGCGACTCCGAGATCGACACGAGCGAGCAGCGCTGGCGGTGCACGCGCGGGCGCAACTGCCGTCTGGTCGCGTCCGTTTCGTACGCGGCGGGCCGCGACCAGCTCGATATCGAGGGCCTCGGCTCCACTCGCGTCGTCCAGCTCGTCGACGCCGGTCTCGTCGCCGACTTCGCCGACCTCTTCACCCTGGAACGCGAGCAGCTGCTCGCCCTGGACCGGATGGGCGAGACCTCCACCGACAATCTGCTGGCCGCCATCGAGACCGCCCGCAGCCGCCCGCTCTCCCGGGTGTTCTGCGCCCTCGGGGTGCGCGGCACGGGGCGCTCCATGTCCCGGCGGATCGCCCGGTACTTCGCCACCATGGACCGGATCGTCGCCGCGGACGCCGAGACGCTTCAGCGGGTCGACGGCATCGGCAAGGAGAAGGCGGCGGGCGTGGTCGCGGAGCTGGCGGAGCTCGCCCCGCTGATCGAGAAGCTGGTGAGCGCCGGCGTCAGCATGACGGAGCCCGGTGCGACGCCGCCGCCGGAGCCCGGCGCGGAGGCGGACGCGGAAGCGGGCGCCGGCGAGGGACGGCCGGAGCTGCCTCTCGACGGGATGACGGTGGTCGTCACCGGGGCCATGACGGGTCCGCTGGAGAAGCTGTCCCGCAACCAGATGAACGAGCTGATCGAGCGTGCGGGCGGGAAGTCCTCGTCCAGTGTCTCCAAGCGGACGAGTCTGCTGGTCGCGGGGGAGAAGGCCGGTTCCAAGCGCACCAAGGCGGAGGATCTCGGTGTCCGGATCGCGGCTCCGGACGAGTTCGCCGAGCTGGTCGAGGCATTTCTCGCTGTGGAAGCCTGAGGAAATGACGGAAGCCGCCCTTTGATTCCTCAAGGAAGTGGCGTTCTCTTCCCCGGTATTGCATAGTGAGGGATCGATCGGGCCTCGCTATCTGCGGGCCGGGGGTGAGGGGCGATGAGTTCTTTGCGCGAGAGTCGGCGACACGGCCGGCCGGTCCACCGGCGGCAGGTCCAGGGGCAGCCGGGCCACGGACGCCCCCCGGGCATGCGTGGCCTCGCCATCGATCTCGGCAGCTCCCGGACCCGGGCCTGGGTCCCGGGGCGCGGACTCGTCCTCGACCCCCTGACGGAGGACGCCGCCCGGCGGCCCGTCCGACGCGGACGCATCGTCGACCCCGAATCCTGCGGCAGGCTGCTCGGCCGCATCGCCGACGCGGCGCTGGGACCCGACCGCAGTGACACCGTGATGGTCCTCAGCCTTCCCGTCCTCGCCGGTGCCGAGCACCGCAGGGCGGCGAAGGAGCTCCTCACCGCGCTCGGGCCCGCCGGCGTCGTCGTCCTCGACAGCGCCAGGGCCGCCGCCGCGTACGCGGACCCCCGCGGCGGCGGTCCGCTGCTCGTCATCGACATGGGCGCCGAACTGACCGAAGTCACCCTGCTCGTCGACGGGATGGTCGCGGACGCCCGCCAGGCGGAGTCCGGCCTCAGCGACCCCGCGGCCGATTCCGTGCCCGGCGCCGTCGTCCGTTCCGTGCTGGAAATGATCATGTCGATGTGGCGGCAGGACCGGAACGGAGCGCTCCGCGGCGCCCTGCGCAAGGGACCCCTGCTGGCCGGCGGCGGGGCCCTGCGCCCCGACATCACCAACCGGATCGCGGTCCGCCTCGGTGTGCCGGTCCGTCTCGCCGACGACCCCTCGACCGCGGTCGTGCGCGGGGCCGGGCTGATTCTCGGCTCCGTCCTGCGCCACCCGGCAGCGGCACACGCAGCCCCTCCCGGCCGCCCGAGGTGACCCCCCTTCCGGGGGCGCCCCGGGGGAACACACACCCGTGGGGCAGGCCCCACTCCCGGTCCGCAGGCGCCCGGCACCTCCTGGCCGCGCTCCTCCTCACCGTCCTCGCCCTCGTCGGCGGCGCCCCCGCAGCGGTGGCGGCCGGTCTCCCGGCCGCCACGTCCGCGGGCCCGTCATCGGGCGCCCACGCTCCCGCCGCGCACCCTCCGGCCCCGCACACCGACCGGACGGCGCGCCCGGGGCACCCCCACGACACCCGCCGGCCCCGCACCCTCGCGCCGACCGCCCAGGAGCCCCGCCGGCCCGGCCCCCCGGCAGCGTCCCCGCCCCGGCGCGCCGGGGCGCCCGGCGGCGATCCCACGGGACCGCCACGGGCCGGCACCGAACGCCCCCACGCCTCGCCGTGCGTTCAGTCGCCCGGCCACCTCGCCCTGCCGCCGTGCCAACTCCGTACGGCCGTGCCGCACGCCACCGGGCCGCGCCCGGCCGGCGCTCCCGTTCTCGTACCCGGGCGCGCCTGCGCAGCGCTGCCCGGTGTACGGGGTCCTCCCGCAGGCCCGGCCGGTCACCCGACCGGTCCCCGGACCTGTTCCACAGAGCAGCCGTTCCGTCCTCGCTGAGGTGAGGGCGGCCGGCGCCCCCTCGGAGGATTCCCATGACTCGCGCCACCACGGTGCGAGCGGTTCTGGCTGCCGCCGTTCTGCTCGTCTCCGTGTACATCACGCTGACCATGTCACCCGCACTCGGCCTCGATCTGCGGGGCGGCACCCGCATGGTGCTCCAGGCCAAGGACTCCGCCACCGCCGTGGCGGACCGGGAGAGCACCGACCGCACCCTGGAGGTCCTCCGCCAGCGCATCGACTCCCTCGGTGTCGCCGAGCCGACGCTGACCCGCTCGGGCGAGGACCGGATCATCGTCGAACTGCCCGACGTGCAGGACCCGCGCAAGGCCGCCGAGGTCCTCGGCAGAACCGCCCAGCTGACCTTCCACGCCGTGCAGGGACCGGGTAGTCCCGAGGCGAAGGGCGACAAGGACCGGCTGTCCCTGCCCGACGAGCGGGGCCGCCACCTCGCGCTCGGCCCCGCGCAGCTCTCCGGCGCCGGGGTGAAGGACGCGACCGCCGTCTTCGACGCCCAGCAGGGCGCCGGCTGGACCGTGGACCTCGCCTTCCACAAGGACGCGGCCCGGGACTGGACGGCGCTGACCGGCAAGGCCGCCTGTCACCCCGCCCAGGACGACCGGCGCAGGGTCGCGATCGTCCTGGACCAGCAGGTGATCTCCTCGCCGCAGGTGGACCCCTCGGTCGGCTGCGACGTGGGCATCCCGTCCGGATCGACCCGCATCACCGGTTCCTTCTCGGCCGACGAAGCCCGCGAACTCGCGCTCCTCGTCCAGGGCGGCGCGCTCCCCGTCCCCGTGGAGATCGTCGAACAGCGGACCGTCGGCCCGACGCTCGGCGCCGCGGCCATCGACGCCAGTGCCGCTGCCGCCCTCATCGGAGCCACCGCCACCGCCCTCTTCATCACCTTCGTGTACCGGCTCTTCGGCGCGCTCGCCGCCGTCGCCCTCGCCGCGTACGGCGTCATCTCCTACGCCGCGCTGGTCGCCCTCGGCGTCACGCTCACGCTTCCCGGGCTCGCCGGGTTCGTCCTCGCCATCGGGATGGCGGTCGATGCCAACGTGCTTGTCTTCGAGCGGGCCCGCGAAGAGTGCGCGGACCGCCCGAGCCGGTCCCTGCGCTCCGCGCTCGCCGCAGGATTCCGTAACGCCCGCAGCGCCGTGGCCGACTCGAACGTGACGACCCTCATTGCGGCGGGACTCCTCTTCCTCCTGGGCTCCGGACCCGTCAAGGGCTTCGGCGTCACGCTCGCGATCGGCGTGCTCGCGTCGATGTTCTCCGCGCTCGTCATCGCCCGCGCGCTCACCGAGACGGCGGCCCGATCACGGTTCGTCAGCGACTACCGGGGCGTCAACGGCATCGCCCGTCCCGGCCGCGTACGGACGTGGCTGACCCGCCGCGATCCGCGGCTGTTCGCGTCACCGCGCCGCTGGCTGATGGTCTCCATCGCCGTGGTCGCCTTCGCCGTGCTCGGCATCCTCGTGCGCGGGGTCGGCCTCGGCGTCGAGTTCACCGGCGGACGTCTCGTCGAGTACTCCACCAGCCGCCCCGTCGACGTGGAGACCGCCCGCACGGCCATCGCCGCCGCCGGCTTCGGGGACGCCGAGGTCACCACGGCGGGCGCGGGGGACCTCTCCGTACGCACCGGAGAGCTCGACAACGACGAGGAGCACGCGCTCCGTGCGGCGCTGGCCGCCGAGGGAGGGGAAACGGCCAAGGTGCGCGACGAGCTGATCGGCCCCAGCCTCGGCGACGAACTGCGGCGCAACGCCCTGATCGCCCTCGCCGTCGCCGTGTCCGTCCAGCTCGCCTATCTGGCCGTCCGGTTCCGCTGGACGTTCGCCGTGGCATCGGTCGGAGCGCTGGTCCACGACATCGTCGTACTCGTCGGCGCCTTCGCCTGGCTGGGGCGCACCGTCGACGGCATCTTCCTGGCGGCCCTGCTCACCGTCATCGGCTACTCCGTCAACGACTCGGTGGTGGTCTTCGACCGGGTCCGCGAGCTGTGGGCCAGGAACCGGAGGCTGCCGCTCGCCACCGTCGCCGACCGGGCCGTCCTGCAGACCGTCCCCAGAACCGTCAACACCGGCATGGGCGCGCTCTTCATCCTCGTCGCGCTCGCCGTGCTCGGCGGCGACTCCCTGGCGGACTTCGCCCTCGCCCTGCTCATCGGCGTCTGCGTCGGTACGTACTCCTCGGTGCTCACCGCGGTGCCGCTCGCCCTCGTTCTGGAAAGGAGCAGCAAGGCCCCGCCGCCGGTCCGCACCTCCAAGCGCAGGACGGCCCCCGCGCCGCGCGGCGGCACGCTCGACAACGGCGCCAGGGTCTGAGGCGACGCCGTGTCAATCGCGGCAGCGGTCGCACGGAGACCGTAACGTCACGGGCACTGTTGGTCCGCCCGTCGCAGGCAGGGAGCCGTGTCATGCCCGATGAACCGCTGTCGCAGGAAGAGATCGAGGCGCGGCTGGGTGACCTGCCCGGCTGGACGCTGGAGGGGAGCCGGATCGCCCGCAGTTACCGGCTCCCCTCGCACTTCGCCGCCGCCGCCCTGACCGTCCATGTCGCGCAGATCCAGGAGGAGCTCGGCCACCACTCGGATCTGACGCTCGGCTACAACACCGTCGGGCTGTCCGTGAACACGCACTCCGCGGGCGGTGCGGTGACCGAGAAGGACCTGGCCCTGGCGACGCGGGTGGAGGCCGTCGCTCCGGCCCACGGCGCCCGGTGACACCGGCGCCGCGCCCCTTGCCACGGCTGTCCGTGGCTCAGGGCGTGGCGCCGAACCGGGGGTGGGCGGCGAGCCAGCGGGTGTAACTGTCGCTGCGCTCCACGGCCTCCGCGTACGCGGCCCGGGTGTGCCCGATCACCGCGACGGCCGCGGCGTCCGCGGCCGGCGAACGCGGATGCCAGCCGAGCAGATGACGCCAGCTCAGCGGCGATCCGGCGAGCGGCCGGGTCACGAGACCCGGCGTCGGCGGGAACGTCGCCCGGCACAGCCCCACGGCCCGCCCCACCTGCACCAGATGCACGACGGACGCCGTGTCCGTCTCGTACACCGACACCGGGGTGAAACCGGCCCGTGCGCACGCGGTGGCGAAGCAGTCCGCGAAGCAGCCGTCGCCGGGGACGTCCACCCAGCACTCGTCCGCCAGAGCGGACAGCTCCAGCTCCGCCCGGCCCGCCAGGGGATGGCTCTCCGGCAGCATCACGAACACCGGGTCCACCCCGACGACCCGCCAGCTGAGCCGGTCCGGTTCCGGAGGCGGGCTCTCGCCGCATGCGCCGATCAGGGCGAAGTCGAGCCGCCCGCCGATCAGCAGTGCGGCGATCTCGGCCACCGACCACGTGGTGTACGTGGACACCGGCGCCGCCGGGTGGGCGGCGGCCAGCCGGTCGACGAGTCCGCCGAGCAGCGGGCCGTGCGTCCCGCCGAGCCGGAAGCGTTCCATCGCACCCGAGGCATGGGCGAACCGCACCGCCTCCTCCTGGAGTTCGCTCACGGCGGGCAGCACCACCCTGGCCCGTTCGAGCACCAGCTCGCCGAGCGGCGTGGGCCGCGACCCCGTGTGGTCCCGGTCGAAGAGCGGTCCCCCGAGCGCCTTCTCGATCCGTCGCAACTGGGCACTGAGCGCCGGTTGCGCCAGCCCCAGGGAGGCGGCGGCCTTGGTCAGGCTTCCGGTGTCGGCAATGGCACGTACGGTCCGCAGATGGCGCAACTCCAGCTCCATAAACGCACGTTATGGGCCGGGAGGACGGAGCGGCAATATGCGTGTGTCCCTTCTGCCCCGCGATGTCAGACCTGTGTTCTAGAGTCATCGACGTGCTGGACTACAACACCGAGGCAGCGGTCTACGACACCACGCGCGGCGGCGTGCCCCGCGCCCAGGCCGCGGCTCGTGCCGTCCTCGGCCTGATCCCGCCCACGGCCCGCGTCCTGCTGGACATCGGCTGCGGTACGGGCCTGGTGACCGAGCGCATGGCGCTCGGCCGCCCCGGACTCCGGGTGATCGGCGCCGATGCCTCGCCCGGCATGGCGCGGATGGCGCACCAGCGGGTCGGCGCGGTGGCACTCGCCGACGTACGGCGGCTGCCGCTGGCCGCCGGGGCGGTCGACGCCGTCAGCGCGGTCTGGCTGCTGCACCTGCTGAGAACCGAGGGAGCCGTGGAGGCCGTCGTGGCCGAAGCGGCCAGGGTCCTGAAGCCGGGCGGAGTGCTCGTCACCACGGTCGACAAGGACGCGGGACATGACGTGGGAAGCGATATCGACGACCTCTTCGCCCCGTACCTCACCTCGGAAGCCTCGGACGGTGCCGAGAGGGTCGGCGCGTACGCCGAGCGGCACGGCCTGGAGCAGGTCGGCGAGGCCCGGTTCGTCGGCCACGGGCAGGGACGCTCACCGCTCGACACGGCGCGCGCCGTGCGCCGGGGACAGTTCACCTCGCGGCTCCACCTGCCGGGGAACGCGGCCGAACGGCTCGCGATGCGGCTCACCGGCCTGCCCGAAGCCGACCGGCCGCGCCCCGACCCCGAGTACCGCCTGCTGGCTTTCCGCCGCTGACGGCACCCGGGGCCCGTCTCACCCTCATACCTGCCAGGCGCCGTCCTCGGCGGCCTCCCGCGCGAACGCGCCGAAGTCCTTCGGATCCCGGCCGAGGACGCGCTTCACCCCGTCCGTCGTCACCGCGTTGTGCCCGTCCAGCAGCATCGTGAACAGCTCGGCCAGGAAGCCCGCTTCGGCCTCCGGCATGCCGTACTCCGCGAGCGCCGCCGCGTACTGGTCCCCGCTCACCGGCACGTACCGCACCTCATGCCCCGTCACCGCCGAGATCTCCGCGGCCACCTCGTCGAAGGTCAGCAGCCGCGGCCCGGTCAGCTCGTGCAGCTCCTCGCCACGGCCCTCCCCGGTGAGCGCGGCCACGACCACGTCCGCCAGGTCGTCGGCGTCCACGAACGGCTCGGCGGTGGCTCCCGCCGGGAACACCAGCTCACCGCCCAGCACCCCGTCCACCAGGGCACCCTCACTGAAGTTCTGCGTGAAGAACGCGGACCGTACGACGGTGAGGTCCACCCCGCGGGCCGCGCCGCGCAGGGCTTCCTCCGCGACCACCGCCTGCGGCTCGCCGCGCCCGGAGAGCAGCACCATCCGTCGTACGCCGCTCTCCGCCGCGATCCTGCCGAACGCCTCCATGGCCTCCGCCGCGCCGGGCGCCGCGAGGTCGGGGTAGTACGTCACGTACGCCGCGTCCGCGCCGCGCAGGGCCGCTCCCCAGCCCGACTCGTCCTCCCAGTCGAACGGCACGCCGCCCCTGCGCGAGCCCGCCCGCACCGGGACGCCGAGAGCGGTGAGCCGCTCCACCACCCGGCGGCCGGTCTTGCCCGTTCCGCTCGTCACCAGCACTGTGTCCTGCTTCGGGTTCTCCGTGTTCGTTGTCATGTCTCAAGGTTCGCCGGGCGGTTCGGCCCGCACCATCCTCGACCGTCTCGCCTCCATGCGCGTGCGTCTACGCTGGCCCGCATGGACGCACTCGCCGGACTGCTGGACGGGCCGCGGGCCCGAGGCGCCTTCCTGCTCCGGATGGTCATGGAGCCGCCCTGGTCGGTACGGATCGAGGACCGGGCCCCGCTCTGTCTGATGTCCATGACCCGGGGCGAGGCATGGATCGTCCCCTCCGCCGGGTCGGCGCCCGTACTCCTGCGCCCCGGCGACATCGCGATCGCCCGCGGCCCGGAGCCGTACACCGTCGCCGACGCGCCCGGCACCTCGCCCCGGTCCCGCATCGGTCCGGGCGGCGTCTGCACCACGCTGTACGGGGAGCCGCTCGCCGAGTCCATGAACCTCGGCGTACGCACCTGGGGCAACGCGCCCGACGGGCCGGCGACGATGCTCGTCGGGACCTACCTCCTGGAGGGCGAGGTCAGCAGGCGGCTCCTCGACTCCCTGCCCGCACTGCTCGTCCTGCGCGCCGACGCCAGGACGGAGTCGCTGCTGCGCCTCCTCGACGACGAGATCTCGCAGGACGAGCCCGGCCAGAGCGTCGTCCTGGACCGGCTGCTCGATCTCCTGCTGATCGCCGCACTGCGCACCTGGTTCGCCCGGCCCGGCGCCGAGGCTCCGGCCTGGTACGTGGCCATGGGCGACCCGGTCGTCGGACAGGCGCTGCGGCTGCTCCAGAACGATCCCGCCCACCCCTGGACGGTCGCCGGCCTGGCCACCGCGACCGGAGTCTCCCGGGCCGCCCTCGCCCGCCGCTTCACCGAACTGGTCGGCGAGCCCCCGATGACGTACCTGACCGGCTGGCGCTTCGCGGTCGCCGCCGACCTGCTGCGGGGGACCGACGCGACGGTGGAGGCGGTGGCGCGCCAGGTCGGATACAGCGGCTCCTTCGCCTTCAGCACGGCTTTCAAGCGCGTCCGGGGCATGAGCCCGCAGGAGTACCGCGGCGGGCCGCCCGAGCCCCTGGATCCCGGATTGCCGGACCGGCAACAAAGCTTGCCCGGGTCGTGAGCCCCGGGCAGGCTGACGCCATGACCAAGCACACGGAGAACGGGCACGGCGGGCAGCAGCGGGGACCGGAAGCGGCGGCACACGGCCACGGTCACGGTCACGAGCCCGGTGACTTCGACTGGGACGTGATGGCACCCGTCCTGGAGAAGAACGCCGAGCTCAGTCTCGACGCGTACGGGGAATCGGCCCGCTGGGTCGCCGGCCTGTCCGGCGCCCCCGAGGTGCGCCGCGTCCTCGACATCGGCAGCGGCCCCGGCGTCGTCACCTGCCTGCTCGCCGAGGCGTTCCCGGACGCCGAGGTCGTCGCGGTGGACGGCACCCCGGCCCTGCTGGAGCGCACGGAGGCGCGTGCGCGGCGCCTCGGCCTGGGCGACCGGGTCCGGACCCTCCACGCCGAACTCCCCGACGATCTCGGCAGGCTGGAGGAGGCCGACCTGATCTGGGCCGGCAACTCCCTGCACCACGTGGGCGACCAGCGGGCTGTCCTGGCCGCCTTCGCCGGACTGCTGCGCCCCGGGGGCACCGTCGCCCTCGTCGAGGGCGGGCTGCCCACCCGTCACCTGCCGCGCGACATCGGCATCGGCCGGGCCGGTCTGGAGGCCCGCGTCGACGCGGCGTCCGCGGACTGGTTCGCGGACATGCGGGCGGCCCTGCCGGGGGCCAAGGAGGAGACCGAGGACTGGAACGCCCTGTTCGGCGCGGTGGGCCTGAAGCCGCGGGGCACCCGCAGCTTCCTGCTCGATCTGCCGGCCCCGGTCTCCGCGACGGCCCGCGCGCATGCCGTGGAGACCTTCACCCGCCAGCGCGACGTGCTCGGGGACCGGCTGACCGCCGAGGACGCCGCCGTACTCGACCGGCTCCTCGACCCGGCGGACCCGGCCGGACTCCACCGCCGTGAGGACGTCTTCGTCCTCACGGCCCGCACGGTGCACGTCGCCGGGCGGGTGTGACGCAGGCGCGTCGGAAGGTCAGTGCCCGCCCCGCGGCTCCACGCAGCCGCCCTCCATGTAGGCGCCGTGGGCCTCGACGCTCAGGGGCGGGCCGACTCCGCCGCTGACGCAGGGGGCGCCGGGAACGGACAGACTGAAGCCGAGGGCGTGACCGGACCCGTAGACCTGGGTCTCCTCGGCCGGATAGCCGAGCTTTTCCAGGACGGCGCGCACGGTCTGTTCGTCCGACGGGCCGGACCCGCCGGTCTCGCGCAGGGCGTCGGTGATCCGGTCGGCGTGGGCGTCGCCCCGGCACTGCTGTTCGGGGCCGAGCGGCGCCGTCTGCTTGAAGGCGTGGTTCTCCCGGTAGCGCGAGGTCTCGGGATTCTCGGGTTCCGTGCCTCCCGTCGCGGTGGGCGAGGGGCTCGGAGCCACGTCCACGCAGCGTGCCGCCACGTCCGGGAACCTCTTGTCGTGCTTGGCGCGGGCCTCTTCGGCCAGCTTCGCGTAGTCCGGCGCCGTGGACGCCCGGGCGCCCGGACTCGCGGCGCTGTCGGACGTGTTCACGACGCGTTCCGTGCCGCAGCCGGTCAGCAGGAGCAGACCGGCGGCCACGGCCAGCGGTAGACGTCTCACGAAGGCACTCCATTCCCGTACGACAGGGGCCGGTCGATTGTGGGACGAGCTGATTGTCTTGGTCATGAGTATGCGTACTCATGACGGTTCCCCGCCTAGGTAGCGGAGTGTGCCACCGGCTCCAACTGCCACCACTGGCCGGGGGAGTCGGTGTCCTCCCACTGCTGGACGTTGGCCCCGTCCTCCGTGCTTCCTCCGGCGACCTCCAGGACGAGGCCGCTGATGAAACTGACGAGGGTGACGGTGCCGGGCGCCTCCAGGTGCTGTTCGATCAGCCATTCCTGGGCGCCGAAGTTGTTGGCCCTCCACTGCTGGATGTTGGCCCCGTTCTCGGTGGAGGCGTTGGCGACGTCCAGGCGCTTGCCGCTGTGCGCGTTGACCAGATGGTGGAGCGCCGCACCCTCGTGCACGGGGGAGACGTGCCAGTGCTGCGAGGCCGACCCGTTCTCCTTGCCCTGCTGCACGTTGGCGCCGCCGCCCTTCGCCGCGTTGTACACCTCCAGCAGGAGGCCGCTGGCCACATTGCGCAGGCGGTACAGACCCGCTTCCACGACGGGCGCGGTGTCCCCGCTCATGTTCCGTTCTCCTTCGGCGTGTTCGGACAGCGGAGGTCAGTATCCACCGGCGACCGCACGCACGACGCCGCCGCCGGCCCGGAGGCCGGCGGCGGCGTCGTCCCAGCGGGAGCCCGGTGGCTCAGGCGTCGTAGGCGAACTCGGCCGGGTCCGGGCCGAGCCGCTTGCCCTCGTCCAGAGCCGCGAACGCGGCCAGGTCGTCGGCGTCGAGCTCGAAGCCGAACACGTCCAGGTTCTCCACGATCCGCGACGGGGTCACGGACTTCGGGATCACCACGTTGCCCGTCTGGATGTGCCAGCGCAGCACCACCTGGGCGGGCGTCCGGTCGTGCTTCCGGGCGATCGCGAGGACGGTCGGGACCTCCAGGAGGCCCTTGCCCTGGCCCAGCGGGGACCAGGCTTCGGTGGCGATGCCGTGCCGGGCGTGGAAGGCGCGCAGCTCGGCCTGCTGGAGCTGCGGGTGGAGCTCGACCTGGTTGATCACGGGGACCACGGAGGTCTCGGCGATCAGGCGCTCCAGGTGCGCGGGCAGGAAGTTCGACACGCCGATGGACTTCGCGCGGCCGTCCGCGTGGATCTTCTCCAGGGCCTTGTACGTGTCCACGTACGCGTCCTTGACGGGCAGCGGCCAGTGGATCAGGTACAGGTCGACGTAGTCGAGGCCCAGCTTGTCGAGCGAGGCGTCGAACGCGCGCAGCGTCGTGTCGTACCCCTGCTCGCTGTTCCACAGCTTGGTCGTGACGAACAGCTCGTCGCGGGCTACACCGGAAGCGGCGACGGCCTTGCCGGTGCCCACCTCGTTCGCGTAGATCGCGGCGGTGTCGATGCTCCGGTACCCGGACTCGATGGCCGTGGCCACCGCTTTCTCCGCCTCGTCGTCCGGCACCTGCCAGACACCGAAACCGAGCTGCGGCATGTCGACGCCGTTGTTGAGGGTGAGGGAGGGGACCTGGCTCACGAGCAGTCGATCCTTACGTAGTCGGTTGGTGCTTCGTGAGGTCAACGATCCGGGGCGCCCGCACATTCCCGTGCACGGGCAGTCCGTGAAAGCGGTCGGTGGCCGGGCGGGGCTCAGCGGTAGAGCGCGTCGACCTCGGCCGCGTACGCCGTCTCGATCGCCTTGCGCTTGAGCTTCAGCGAAGGGGTGAGCAGACCGCGTTCCTCGGTGAACTGGTGTGCCAGGATCCGGAACGTACGGATCGACTCGGCCTGCGACACCGCCGTGTTGGCGGCCACCACGGCGCGGCGGACCTCCATCTCCAGGTCCGGGTCCCGCACCAGTTCGCCCGGGTTCAGCGGGGACCTGCCCTGCATGGCGAGCCAGTGGTCCACGGACTCCTGGTCGACGGTCACCAGCGCCGCGATGTACGGACGGTCGTTGCCGACGACGATGCACTGCGCCACCAGCGGATGCGCCCGCACGCGCTCCTCCAGACCGGTCGGCGACACGCTCTTGCCGCCGGAGGTCACCAGGATCTCCTTCTTCCGCCCGGTGATCGTCAGATAGCCGTCCTCGTCCAGCGCGCCGATGTCGCCGGTGGCGAGCCAGCCGTCGTGGAGCACGGCGTCGGTGGACTTCGGATCGCCCAGGTACCCGGAGAACACGTTGGCGCCGTGCACCCAGATCTCGCCGTCCTCGGCGATGTGCACGGTCGAGCCGGGGATCGGCTGCCCGACGGTGCCGTACCGGGTGCGCTCCGGCGGGTTCGCCGTCGCCGCCGCGGTGGACTCGGTGAGGCCGTAGCCCTCGTAGACGAGGACGCCGGCGCCGGCGAAGAACAGGCCGAGCCGGCGGTCCATGCCGGAGCCGCCCGACATCGCGTGCCGCACCCGGCCGCCCATCGCGTCGCGGACCTTCTTGTACACGACCTTGTCGAAGAACTGGTGCTGCATCCGCAGCCCCGCGGAGGGGCCGGGTCCCGTGCCGAAGGCCCGTTCCTCCATGGCCTCCGCGTACTTCACGGCGATCTCGACGGCCTTCTCGAACGGGCCGAGCCGGCCCTCCGCCTCGGCCTTGCGGCGGGCTCCGTTGAAGACCTTCTCGAAGATGTACGGGACGGCGAGGATGAACGTCGGCCGGAACGCGACCAGGTCCGGCATCAGGGCGCTCGCCGAGAGCTCCGGCTGATGCCCCAGCTTCACCCGGCCCCGGAGCGCGGCGATCTCCACCATCCGTCCGAAGACGTGGGCCAGCGGAAGGAAGAGCAGGGTCGCGGCCTCGTCGCCCGGCTTGGAGTGGAACACCGGCTCCCACCGGCCGACCATGGTGTCCGACTCGAACATGAAGTTGGCGTGCGTGATCACGCAGCCCTTCGGGCGGCCGGTCGTGCCCGAGGTGTAGATCACCGTCGCCACCGACTCGGGCGTCACGGCGCGCCGGTGCCGGTGCACCACCTCGTCGTCGATCTCCGCGCCCGCCGCGACGAGCTCTCCCACCGCGTCGGCGTCCAGCTGCCACAGCCGCTGCAGACGGGGCAGCCTGTCGACCACCGAGCCGATGGTCATCGCGTGGTCCTCGTGCTCGACCATGACGGCCGTGACCTCGGCGTCGTGGAGCATCCAGAGCACCTGCTCGGCCGACGACGTGGGGTAGATCGGCACCGACTGGGCGCCGACCGTCCACACCGCGAAGTCGAAGAGTGTCCACTCGTAGCGCGTACGGGACATCAGGGCGATGCGGTCACCGAATCGGACACCGTGGGCGATAAGCCCCTTGGCGAGGGCCAGCACCTCGTCGCGGAAGCTCGCGGCGGTGACATCGCGCCACTGTCCGCCCGCGTCCTTGCGTCCCAGCGCGATCCGGTGCGGATCGTCCTCGGCGTTGTCGAACACAGCATCAGCAAGACCGCCGACTTGGGGCGCGTTCGCCATGGGTGGGACAGTGAACTCGCGCAATGAACTGCTCCTCGTGGCCTCCGCACAGCGCCGCGACGCTACCCCACCGGGCGCCCGGGCGGGAGAGTGCGACGCCGCCGTAAAACGCGGCAACTGCACAGGTCAGGCGTAGAAATCCGGCCAGATGGGCAAGGCCGGGCAGACTTCTGACCATGGAGTAAGTGGCTTGCGCCCGAATCTCCACCGAATCTGTACATCGCGATCACTCCTGCTCTGTACGGATACGCGGCCGTTTCTCCCCTATGGCCGCGCCGTCACGCGGACTCCCTCCCGCTGATTCCGCGGTGCAGCCGGTCGCCGCCCGCCAGGATCGCCGTGGCCAGGGCGTCCGCCGCCTCCTGTGCCCCTCCCCGCTGCCGGCCGTGCAGCAGGACGAAGTCCACGTCGCCGAGCTCCGGCAGGCCCGCCCTGGCCGGCACGGGGGCCAGCCCGGGCGGGATCAGCCCACGGGTGTGCGCCATGACGCCGAGGCCCGCGCGGGCCGCCGCGATCAGTCCGCTCAGGCTGGTGCTCGTGCACGACACCCGCCAGGACCGGCCGTGCTCCTCCAGCACCTCCAGGGCGCGGGCCCGGGTGATGCCGGGCGGCGGAAAGACGATCAGCGGCACCGGGCGCTCCGGATCGATCCGGAGCTGCGGTGCGCCGATCCAGGTCAGCGCGTCCCGCCAGACGAGCTCCCCGTGCGTATCGCCCGTGCGCCGCTTGGCCAGCACCAGATCGAGCCGGCCCGCCTCCAGCTGCTGGTGCAGCGTTCCGGACAGCTCCACGGTCAGTTCCAGTTCGACCTCCGGGTGGTCGCGCCGGAACGATTCCAGGATCTCCGGGAGCCTGGTGAGGACGAAGTCCTCCGAGGCGCCGAAACGCAACCGGCCGCGCAGCCGGGTGCCGGTGAAGAAGGCCGCCGCCCGCTCGTGCGCCTGGAGGATCGACCGGGCGAAGCCGAGCATCGCCTCGCCGTCCTCGGTGAGGTCGACGCTGTGGGTGTCGCGGGCGAACAGCTGCCGGCCGGTCGCGTCCTCCAGCCGCCGCACGTGCTGGCTGACCGTGGACTGGCGGACGCCGAGCCTGCGGGCGGCCTGCGTGAAGCTCAGGGTCTGCGCGACGGCGAGAAAGGTGCGGAGCTGGGCGGGGTCGTACATGGAGCCAGGTTATCGCGATCCGTGATCACAGTCAGAGCGGTATGCCGGATTCCCGATTGCGATGATCAAGAGCACGATGGAGAGGGCACGACCTGACCGAGAGACACGTGGAGCACATGAGCCGCCGCACACCGAAGCTGCCGTCCTGGCTGCCGATCGACCCGTACATCCTGGCGCTGATCGGCACGGTCGTGCTCGCGGCGCTGCTGCCCGCGTCGGGAACCGCCGCGGAGGTGGCCGGCGGGGCCTCCACCGGAGCGGTCGCCCTCCTCTTCTTCCTCTACGGGGCCCGGCTCTCCACCGCCGAGGCGCTCGAAGGACTGAAGCACTGGCGCCTCCACCTCACCGTCCTGGCCTGCACGTTCGTCGCCTTCCCGCTGCTCGGGCTGGCCGGCGCGGGACTCGTGCCGTACGTGCTGACGCCCCAGCTCCAGGAGGGCCTGCTCTTCCTCTGCCTGGTCCCGTCGACCATTCAGTCCTCGATCGCCTTCACGTCGATCGCCCGCGGCAACGTGCCCGCCGCGATCTGCGCGGGCTCCTTCTCCAGCATCGCCGGGATTCTCCTCACCCCGCTGCTCGCCGGACTGCTGCTCGGCGGCAGCGGCGGCGGCTTCTCGGCCGACGGACTGCTGAAGATCGTGCTCCAGCTGCTGGTGCCCTTCCTGGCCGGGCAGCTGCTGCGCCGCTGGATCGGCGGCTTCCTCGCCCGGCACAAGAAGGTCCTCGGGTACGTCGACCGCGGATCGATCCTGCTGGTCGTCTACACCGCGTTCAGCGAGGGCATGATCGCCGGCATCTGGCACCAGGTCACCCCGGCCCGCCTCGGCGCGCTGCTCGCCACCGAAGCGGTGCTGCTCGCGCTGATGCTCACCCTGACCTGGTACGGGGCGAAGCGCCTCGGATTCGACCGGGGGGACCGGATCGCCATCCAGTTCGCCGGCTCGAAGAAGAGCCTGGCCGCCGGACTGCCGATGGCGAGCGTCCTGTTCGGCGCGCACGCGAGCCTCGCCGTGCTGCCGCTGATGCTCTTCCACCAGATGCAGCTGATGGTCTGCGCGGTGATCGCGAAACGACGCTCGCGCGATCCGCTGCCGACGAGCGGGGCGGTGTCACAGGAGCCCGTTACGGTGGGGTGAGACCCACCGACCCGCCCGGGAGGAACCATGGCCAGTGGCGGCACCGCACCCGAGGACGACTTCCCGCACGCGGTCGGCAACCCGGCCCGCCGGGCCCTGCACGCCGCGGGATACACCCGGCTGGACCAGCTCACCGCCGTCACCGAGGCGGAGCTGAAACCGCTGCACGGGTTCGGGCCGAAGGCGCTGAGGGTGCTGAAGGAGGCCCTTGAGGCGAAGGGGCTGTCGTTCGCCGAGCAGTGACCACGGGGTGCGCGTGCCCCGGGAGGGACCGGCCGGCGCAGGGGGCGCTCCCCGCCGGCCGGACCCCTGACCCGTGCAACGGGCGGGGCGCCTCAGCCCTGACCGGCCATCGCCTCCAGGGCGATGCGGTGCTCACCCGCGTACACGTTCATGGACGGACCCCGGAGGAAGCCGACCAGGGTCAGTCCGGTCTCGGCCGCCAGGTCGACGGCCAGCGAGGACGGTGCGGACACGGCGGCGAGCATCGGGATGCCGGCCATCACCGCCTTCTGCACCAGCTCGAACGACGCCCGCCCGGACACCAGCAGAATCGCCCGCGAGAGCGGCAGCCGGTGGTCGGTGAGGGCGCGGCCGACGAGCTTGTCCACCGCGTTGTGCCGGCCGACGTCCTCCCGGATGTCGAGCATCTCGCCCGACTCCGAGAACAACGCCGCCGCGTGCAGACCCCCGGTCCGGTCGAACACCCGTTGTGCTTCGCGCAGCCGGTCGGGGAGGCCGGCGAGCAGCTCGGGTGTCACCCGGACCGGGGGAGTGTCGGCGACGGGATGACGGGTCGTGGTGCGGACGGCGTCGAGGCTCGCCTTTCCGCACAGGCCGCACGACGACGTGGTGTAGACGTTGCGTTCGAGCGTGATGTCGGGGACCACGACACCAGGCGCGAGTTTCACGTCGACCACGTTGTACGTGTTGGCTCCGTCGGCCGTCGCTCCGGCGCAGTACACGATCGACTGCACCTCGGAGCCTTCACCGAGCACGCCCTCGCTCACCAGGAAGCCCGCCGCAAGGGCGAAGTCGTCGCCCGGGGTGCGCATCGTGATGGCGAGCGGCTTGCCGTTCAGCCGGATCTCCAGGGGCTCCTCGGCGACCAGGGTGTCGGGGCGGGTGGAGACCGCCCCGTCCCGGATGCGGATGGTGCGGCGGCGCTCGGTGACCCGTCCCATGGCGGTTAAACCCGATTCTGTACGTGTTGGAAGCCGAAACGGCCCTTGATGCAGAGGTTGCCGTGGGTCACCGGGTTGTCGTGCGGCGAGGTGACCTTGACGATCTCATTGTCCTGCACATGGAGGGTGACATTGCAGCCGACGCCGCAGTACGCGCAGACGGTGGTGGTCTCGGTCTGGGCCGGTTCGTCCCAGGTACCGGCCGCGCGCATGTCGAATTCGCTCTTGAAGGAGAGCGCCCCGGTGGGGCACACCTCGATGCAGTTGCCGCAGTAGACGCACGCCGAATCGGTCAGCGGCGCGTCGTGCTCGGTGGAGATACGGGCATCGAAACCGCGCCCCGCCACGGCGATGGCGAAGGTGTTCTGCCACTGCTCACCGCAGGCGTCGACGCACTTGTAGCAGAGGACGCACTTGTCGTAGTCGCGGACGTAGAGATCGTTGTCGACCTTCGGCTCCTCGTTGACCCGGGCGGCGTCCGGGCCGAAACGGTCCGGCTTCGCCTCGTACTCCTTGAGCCATTCCGCCGCGCGGGGCGTCGTCGACAGGTCGGTGGACGAGGCGAGCAGCTCCAGGACCACCTTGCGGCTGTGCCTGGCCCGTTCGGTGTCCGTCAGCACGGTCATGCCCGCCTCCGCCCGCCGCGAGCACGCCGGCGCCAGGGTGCGGGCCCCCTCCACCTCGACGACGCAGACCCGGCAGGCGTTCTTGGGCGTGAGTGTGTCGCCCTGGCACAGGGTGGGGATGTCCTTGCCCGCGGCCCGGCAGGCGTCCAGGATCGTCGAACCCTCCGGAACCCGGGTCTCCTGCCCGTCGAGGGTGAACTCGACGAGACGGCGCGGCAGTCGCAGCGGTACAGCGGTCACTTGTAGACCCCCAGACGGTCGATGGCGGACTCCACGGCGTTCCACGCGGTCTGCCCCAGACCGCAGATCGAGGCGTCCCTCATGGCCTGCCCCACCTCTCTCATGAGCGCGATGTCCTCGGCGGCCCCGGCGCCGGTCCGGTCCACGATCCGGTGCAGCGCCTCCTCCTGGCGCACGGTGCCCACCCGGCAGGGCACGCACTGTCCGCACGACTCGTCGCGGAAGAACTCCGCGATCCGCAGCAGGATGCGCGGCAGTTCGACGGAGTCGTCCAGGACCAGCACGACACCCGAACCGAGGGTCGTGCCCGCCGCCCGCGTCCCCTCGAAGGTGAGCGGGATGTCCAGTTCGTCGGGGCGTACGAAGCCGCCGGCCGCGCCGCCGAGCAGGACGGCCCGCAGATTCTCCGCGGGGCCCGCGAGACCGAGCAGGTCCCGCAGGTTCGCGCCGAACGGCAGCTCGTAGATACCGGGCCGTGCGACCTGCCCCGAGACGCAGAACAGCTTGGTGCCGGTCGACGATCCGGAGCCCGTCGCCGCGAAGGCGGCGCCGCCCCGCTCCAGGATCGGCAGCACGTTGACGAGCGTCTCGACGTTGTTGACGGCGGTCGGCTTGCCGAAGAGCCCCTTCTCCACGGGGAACGGCGGTTTGGACCGCGGTTCGCCGCGCTGCCCCTCGATCGAGTTGAAGATCGCGGTCTCCTCGCCGCAGATGTACGCCCCCGCGCCGCGCCGGATCTCGATGTCGAAGGCGTATCCCTGCCCGAGGACGTCGGCACCCAGCAGCCCGCGGGCACGGGCTGCCGATAGCGCGTTGCTCAGCCGTTCGTACGCGCGCGGGTACTCGCCACGCAGGTAGAGGTAGCCGCGCTCGGCGCCGATGGCGTACCCGGCGACGGTCATCGCCTCGATCAGCGCGAACGGGTCGCCCTCCATCAGGACGCGGTCCTTGAACGTGCCCGGTTCGCTCTCGTCGGCGTTGCAGACCAGATAGTGCGGGCCGTCGGCCTGCTGGGCGGTCGCCTGCCACTTGCGTCCGGTGGGGAACGCGGCGCCGCCCCGGCCGACCAGGCCGGCGTCCAGCACCTCGCGGATCACTCCGGCGGGACCGAGCGCGAACGCCCTGCGCAGCGCGGTGTATCCGCCGGCGGCCCGGTAGTCGTCGAGGGAGGCCGGGTCGACGGTGCCGACGCGCTTGAGCAGGACGAGGGAGGGGTCGCCGGCCTGGGGGACGGCTGCCGCGGCGGGGGGTTCGGCGGGCGCGGTGGCGGGGGAGCGGGTGGCCGCGGCGAGGGCGGGCGCGGTGGCGGGGGCGATGACCGCCGAGCACCGGGAGGTCCCCCCGGTGGGCTGTTCCCCCGCCGGACCGCCGCCCGCCCGGAGCAGCAGCGCCGCCGGAGCCCTCTCGCACAGGCCCAGGCAGGGGCTCTCCTGCCAGACCGCGCCCTCCACCGGAGTGCCCGGCTCGCCGAACTCCGAGCGCAGGTCCCCGCAGAGAGCCCCCGCACCGCGGGCCGCGCAGGCCAGGTCCGTGCACACGTGCAGGACCTTCGCCGGGCGGGGCTTCACCGAGAACAGGGAGTAGAACGTCGCGACGCCGTACGCCTCCGCCGGAGCCACCGTCAGCCGTCGGCAGATGTAGTCCAGCGCGCCTTCGCTGATCCATCCCACACGGTCGTTCACCGCGTGCAGGGCGGGCAGGAGCTGGTCGCGCCGGTCCTTGGCGGCCGAGGCGCCGCCCGTCGCCCAGCGCAGATCCCCGTCGGTGCGTTCGGCGGCCCCCTCCCAGCCGGACGGCGGGGGACCGAGGAGTGCGTCCACGGCGGCCCGTTCGGCATCGGAGGGTGCGGCACCGGTGAATCTCAGGTCCATGCGGGCACCAGCTTCTCTATCCGTACGGCGGACGCCTTGAACTCGGCGGTGCCGGCGATCGGGCAGTTCGCCTCGATCGTCAGCTGGTTGGTGTCGATCTCGTCGGGAAAGTGCATGGTCATGAAGGCGAGCCCCGGCCGCAGCCCGTGGTCGATCCACACGGGTGCGGTGACGCTGCCCCGCCGGGAGGAGACCCGTACCTGTTCCTCGCTCGTCACCCCGTACGCCTCGGCGTCCTCCGGGCAGAGCTCGATGTACTCGCCCCGGCGCAGCGGGGAGGCGTAACTCCCGCTCTGCACGCCTGTGTTGTACGAGTCGAGGCGCCGCCCCGTCGTCAGGCGCAGCGGATACGTCTCGTCGGTGAGGTCGACCGGCGGATCGTGCGCCACCAGGCCGAACGGGGCCGCGGGACCCCGGCGCACCGGGTCGGTCTCCCAGAGCCGGGCGTGCAGGAAGGACGAGGGCAGCTTCTCCGTGTCCGGGCAGGGCCACTGGAGCCCCTGGTGCTCGGCCAGCCGGTCGTAGGTCATGCCGAAGTGGTCCGGGGACAGGGCCCGCAGCTCGTTCCAGACGGTCTCGGCGTCGGTGAACTTCCAGTCGTGTCCCAGCCGTCCGGCCAGCGCGCAGATGATGTCGATGTCCTCGCGGGCCTCGCCCGGCGGGACCAGGGCCGCCCGGACCCGCTGCACCCGCCGTTCGCTGTTGGTCGTCGTGCCGTCCGTCTCCGCCCACGCGGCGGCGGCGGGCAGGACGACATCGGCCATCTCGGCGGTCTTCGTGAGGAAGATGTCCTGCACCACGAGATGGTCGAGCGAGGCGAGCCGCCGTACGGCCTGTTCGCTGTCGGCCTCGGACTGCGCCGGGTTCTCGCCGATGCAGTACACGGCCCGCAGGTCGCCGCTCTCCATCGCCTCGAACATCTCGGTGAGCGTCTTGCCGTACCGGGGCTGGATCACGGTGTCCCAGGACCGTTCGAACTTCTGCCGCGACCGCGGGTCGAGGATGTCCTGGAAGCCCGGCAGCCTGTTGGGGATGGCGCCCATGTCGCCGCCGCCCTGGACGTTGTTCTGACCGCGCAGCGGCTGCACCCCGGAGCCGTACCGTCCGACGTGCCCGGTGAGCATCGACAGGTTGATGAGGGCCCGCACGTTGTCGGTGCCGTTGTGGTGCTCCGTGATGCCCAAGGTCCAGCACAGCTGGGCGCGTTCGGCGGTCGCGTAGGCGTGGGCGAGGTCCCGGATCGCCTCGGCCGGGACTCCGGTGACCTTCTCCGCGGCGCTCGGGGTCCACGGTTCGACGAGCGCCGCGTACTCCTCGAAGCCCGTCGTGGCGCGCTCCACGAAGGCGGTGTTGACCAGCCCCGCGTGGATGATCTCCCGGCCGATGGCGTGCGCGAGCGGGATGTCGGTGCCGACATCGGGACCGAGCCAGCTCTCCGCCCACTCGGCCGTCGAGGTGCGGCGCGGGTCGACGGCGTACATCCGGGCGCCGTTGCGTATTCCCTTCAGGACGTGCTGGAAGAAGATCGGGTGCGCGAAGCGGGCGTTGGAGCCCCACATGACGATCAGGTCGGTGTGCTCGACCTCCTCGTACGAGGAGGTGCCGCCGCCCGAGCCGAAGGCGGCCGTGAGGCCGGCGACGCTGGGGGCGTGGCAGGTGCGGTTGCAGGAGTCGACGTTGTTGGTCCCCATCACCACGCGGGTGAACTTCTGGGCCACGTAGTTCATCTCGTTGGTGGCGCGGGCGCAGGAGAGCATCGCGAAGGCGTCGGGGCCGTACGCCGCACGGGTCCGCCGGAAGCCGGCAGCCGCTCGCGTCAGGGCCTCGTCCCAGCTCGCGCGGCGCAGGCTTCCGCCCTCGTCGCGCACGAGCGGATGGGTCAGCCGTTCGTAGCTCTTCGGCTGCCGGCCCTTGCGGCGCCTGCCGTCGTTGCCGTTGGTGCGGCCGTTGTTCATGGTGCGCTCCCTGCTGGGGCCGAGGAGGTGGTGGCGAGGAGATCGGCGAGCGCGTGCACGGCGCGCAGCGTCGGTACGGGCGTTCCGGCCAGGCCGGCCAGCTCGACGACGGCGGCGAGCAGCACGTCGAGTTCGAGTGGTTTGCCCTTCTCCAGGTCCTGGAGGGTCGAGGTCTTGTGGTCGCCGACGCGTTCCGCGCCCGCGATGCGCCGCTCCACGGAGATCTCGGGATGACAGCCGAGGGCAGCCGCCACGTCGAGGGTTTCGCGCATCATCGACTCCACGAGCGCGCGGGTGTCCGGGTGGCGGCAGATCTGGCCCATGGTGGCCCGGGCGAGGGCGCTGATGGGGTTGAAGGAGATGTTGCCGAGCAGCTTGATCCAGATGTCGTTGCGCAGATCCGCTTCCACGGGGCACTTGAGCCCGCCCGCGACCATCGCCGCGCTGAAGTCGAGGCAGCGCTGTGAGACGGAGCGGTCCGGCTCGCCGATGGAGAACCGGGTGCCTTCGAGGTGGCGCACGACGCCGGGTGCCTCGATCTCCGTGGCGGCGTAGACGACGCACCCGATGGCGCGTTCGGGCGGCAGGGTGGCGCTGACCGCGCCCGCAGGGTCGACGCTGTCGAGGCGGCGCCCGGTGTGCGGTCCGGCGAGTCCGTGGAAGTACCACCACGGGATGCCGTTCTGGGCGGCGATCACGGCGGTGCGGTCGTGCATCAGCGGATGGACCAGGGGGCCCGACACCGCGTACGAGTTGGCCTTGAGGCCGAGGAACACGTAGTCCACGGGACCGACGTCCGAAGGGTCGTCGGTGGCCGAAGGGCGCGCGGTGAAGTCCCCGCGCGGACTGAGGACGCGTACACCGTCGCGGCGCATGGCCGCCAGGTGCGGACCTCGGGCGATGAGATGGACCTCGGCGCCGGCGCGGTGGAGCGCGGCCCCGACATAGGCGCCGATGGCTCCGGCACCGACAACTGCGACTTTCACGGGGCTCTCCGTTCGGTGAGAGGACCGAGCGAGGGTGTCAAGTCGACAGAATATTGTCTACAGTATGCCTTCTGGGGGGTCAAGGCTGTTGTCAAGGCTCCAACGACCGGCCCGGAATCCTGTGGGGTTACGTGTCCCCGTACCGGACGGTAGCGACCAAGACTGGATGGTTCCTGCCATACGTAGCGAGGGGAACCCGTACATGACCGGCTCACGTGTCGTGGCGCTCGGCCACTATCAGCCCGCCAAGGTGCTCACCAACCACGATCTGGCCGCCATGGTGGACACCAGTGACGAGTGGATCACCAGCCGCGTCGGCATCAAGACTCGTCACGTGGGTGGTCCCGACGAGCCGGTGGACGAGATGGCCGCGCACGCGGGAGCCAAGGCGCTGGCCGCGGCCGGCCTGCAGCCCTCGGACATCGATCTGGTGCTCGTGGCCACCTCCACCGCCATGGACCGTTCGCCGAGCATGTCCGCGCGCGTCGCGGCGCGGCTCGGGATGGGCTCGCCCGCGGTGATGGACATCAACGTCGTCTGCTCCGGGTTCACGCACGCCCTGGCGACCGCGGATCACGCGATCCGGGCCGAGGCCGCCACGCGGGTCCTGGTCATCGGTGCCGACAAGATGGCCGACATCGCCGACTGGACCGACCGCACCACCTGTGTCCTGCTCGGCGACGGTGCGGGCGCCGCGGTCGTCGTCGCGGACTCCGGAGCCGACGCCCTGCCCGGGATCGGTCCGGTCCTCTGGGGCTCGGTGCCCGAGATGGGGAACGCGGTACGCATCGAGGGCACGCCTCCGCGCTTCGCCCAGGAGGGCCAGTCCGTCTATCGCTGGGCCACCACGCAGCTGCCGCCGATTGCGCGCAAGGTATGCGAAAAGGCAGGTATCGCCCCCGAGGACCTCGCCGCGGTGGTGCTGCATCAAGCCAATCTGAGGATCATCGAACCGGTCGCGAAGAAGATCGGCGCGGTCAACGCGATCATCGCCCGGGATGTGGTGGATTCCGGCAATACATCCGCCGCTTCCATCCCGATGGCACTGTCCAAGCTGGTGGAGCGCGGGGAGATCGAGAGCGGTGCTCCGGTGCTGCTTTTCGGCTTCGGTGGCAATCTCTCCTACGCCGGTCAAGTGATCCGCTGTCCCTGACCCGCATTGTGCTCGGTAGACTGTAGACGATAAGCAATTGCTCGTCGCCTGGAGGGGGACCGCGATGTTGTCCACAGGACTGCCGCAAGGGGCTGTGCCGAAGCTGGAGCGGCCGGGTCCGCTGCGCGAGCGCGTCTACGAGGCGCTGCTCGAACTGATCACCACGCGAGCACTGCGTCCCGGCCAGCACCTGGTCGAGAGCGAACTCGCGGGGCATCTCGGGGTGTCCAGGCAGCCGGTGCGCGAAGCGCTCCAGCGGCTGAACACCGAGGGCTGGGTCGACCTGCGTCCCGCGCAGGGCGCCTTCGTCCACGAGCCCACCGAGCAGGAGGCGGACCAGCTGCTCTCGGTCCGTACGCTCCTGGAGGCCGAAGCGGCCAGGCTCGCCGCCGCCAACTCGGGCACCGCCGGTATCGCGGCGCTCGAAGAGCTCTGCGCCAAGGGCGAGCAGGCCGTAGCCGACGACGACGTGGATCTGGCGGTCGCCACCAACGCCGCTTTCCACGCCAAGGTCATGGAGCTGGCCGGCAACGTGGTGCTCGCCGAACTGGCGGGACAGGTGGACCGCAGGGTCCGCTGGTACTACACCCCGGTGGCCCGGCAGCGCGGCACCCAGTCGTGGATCGAGCACCGCGCGCTGATCGCGGCGATCTCCTCGCGGGACGAGCGGCGGGCCACGGAGGTCATGCGGGCCCACACGGAGCACACGCGTGAGACGTACCACCGGCGCGAAGAGGCGTAGAAGAGGCCCGGTGCGGGTGCGCGGCGAGACGCCGTAGCGCGCGCGGGGCACGCCGTTAGGGCCGACCGATGGGGCACCGGGACATCCCGGTGCCCCATCGGCATGTCCGGGCCGGGGCCGCCCGTCCAGGGGCGGGTGCGCGCCTTTGTCCTGCGTGTGGAGAAAGTTGGAGCGGATTCCTGCGCAACTTCTTCCCACTCCGGGAAAGCGCTGCTACGTTCCCCTCCAAAGCCCGACGGACTGTCCGATGTGGCGGGGAGGGACGCGTGAGACGCATGACGGCTCGGCCCGCGAACGCGCATCAGGCGCGACTGCTACGGCTGTTGCGCGACGGCGGTCCCAACTCCCGTGCGCAGCTGGGGGACGAGGTCGACCTCTCGCGCTCCAAGCTCGCCGTCGAGGTGGACCGGCTGCTGGAGACCGGCCTGGTCGTGGCCGACGGGCTCGCTGCCTCGCGCGGCGGACGCCGTTCCCACAACATCCGGCTCGCTCCCGCACTGCGGTTCCTCGGCGTGGACATCGGGGCCACGTCCATCGACGTGGCCGTCACCAACGCCGAGCTGGAGGTCCTCGGGCACCTCAACCACCCCATGGACGTACGCGAGGGTCCCGTCGCCGTCTTCGAGCAGGTGCTGTCGATGGCGGCCAAGCTCAGGGCCTCCGGGCTCGCCGAGGGCTTCGACGGCGCGGGCATCGGCGTACCGGGTCCCGTCCGCTTCCCCGAAGGCGTGCCGGTCGCACCGCCGATCATGCCCGGCTGGGACGGCTTCCCGGTCCGCGAGGCGCTCAGCCAGGAGCTGGGCTGCCCCGTCATGGTCGACAACGACGTGAACCTCATGGCGATGGGGGAGCAGCACGCGGGCGTCGCACGCTCCGTGGGCGACTTCCTCTGCGTCAAGATCGGTACGGGCATCGGCTGCGGCATCGTCGTCGGCGGCGAGGTCTACCGCGGTACGACCGGCAGCGCCGGCGACATCGGCCACATCCAGGTGGAACCGGACGGCCGGGCCTGCGCATGCGGCAACCGGGGCTGCCTGGAGGCTCACTTCAGCGGCGCGGCGCTCGCCCGCGACGCCGAGGACGCGGCGCGCTCCGGGCTGTCGGCGGAGCTCGCGGCCCGGCTCGAAGCGGCCGGCCGGCTCAACGCCGTCGACGTCGCCGCCGCCGCCGCGGCCGGCGACGCCGCCGCACTCGACCTGATCCGTGAAGGCGGAAACCGGGTCGGCCAGGTCATCGCCGGACTCGTCAGCTTCTTCAACCCGGGCCTGGTGGTGATCGGCGGCGGTGTGACCGGCCTCGGTCACAACCTTCTCGCCAGTGTCCGGACCCAGGTCTACCGGCAGTCCCTGCCGCTCGCCACCGGCAACCTGCCCATCGTGCTGGGGGAGTTGGGGCCGGCAGCCGGAGTCATCGGCGCCGCCCGGCTCATCAGCGACCACCTGTTCTCACCGGCCTGATCCTCGGCCGGTCAGCACCACGGCTCCGCCCGCACCGCAGCACCGCCAGCACCTTGCCCTGCCCGCTCACCGGTCCCGCACCGAGGGGATTTGTCATGGCACCAGAACCGGCGTCACTGCCGGAACCACCCCTGCTCACCATGTCCGGCATCACCAAGTCCTTCCCCGGTGTACGCGCCCTCGACGGCGTGGACCTGGAGGTACAGGCAGGCGAAGTCCACTGCCTCCTCGGGCAGAACGGCGCCGGCAAGTCCACCCTCATCAAGGTGTTGGCCGGCGCCCACCAGCCCGACGGCGGCGAGATCACCTGGCGCGGCGCACCCGCCGCGCTCAAGTCGCCCATCGCCGCGATGCGCCTCGGGATCGCCACCATCTACCAGGAACTCGACCTGGTCGAGGGCCTGTCGGTCGCCGAGAACATCTTCCTCGGCCACGAGCCGACCACCGCGGGCTTCGTCGTCCGCACCCGGGAGGCCCGTACGGCGGCGGGCGACCACCTCAAGCGCCTCGGCCACCCGGAGATCGACCCCGCCCGCGCGGTCGGCGACCTCTCGGCCGCCCAGCAGCAGATCGTCTCCATGGCGCGGGCGCTCTCCCACGACGTACGGCTCATCGTGATGGACGAACCGTCGGCCGCCCTCGACCCGGACGAGGTCGACAACCTCTTCCGCATCGTCGACGGACTCACCGACGAGGGCGTCGCCGTCGTCTACATCTCCCACCGGCTGGAGGAGATCCGCCGGATCGGCGACCGGGTGACCGTGCTCAAGGACGGCCGGGCCGTCGCCGTGGGGCTTCCCGCCAAGTCCACACCGACGCGCGACATCGTTGCCATGATGACCGGCCGCAACGTCGAGTACGTCTTCCCCCAACGGACGACCGCCACGGCGGAGCGCGCCGCCGCGCCGCCCGTCCTCACGGTCGAAGGGCTATCCAGGAAGGGGGAGTTCGAACCGCTCGACCTCGAACTGCGGCCCGGCGAGATCGTCGGACTCGCCGGACTGGTCGGCTCCGGGCGCTCCGAGATCCTGGAGACCGTCTTCGGAGCGCGCAGGCCCACCACCGGGCGGGTCACCGTCGGCGGAAAGCCGCTCCGCCCCGGCAGCGTCCGCGCCGCGGTGGCCGCCGGCATCGGTCTGGCACCCGAGGAACGCAAGGCGCAGGCCCTCCTGTTGACCGAATCGGTCACCCGTAACGTCTCGGTCTCCTCCCTCTCCCGCTTCGCCCGCGTCGGCTGGATCGACCGGGGCGCCGAACGCAGGGCGGCCAGGACCGCGACCCGGGAGCTCTCCCTGCGGCCCGACCTTCCGGACGCCGCCGTGCGTACCCTCTCCGGCGGCAACCAGCAGAAGGCGGTCCTGGCCCGCTGGCTGCTGCGCGGCTGCCGGGTCCTGCTCCTCGACGAACCCACCCGCGGTGTCGACGTCGGCGCCCGCGCCGAGCTGTACGCCGTGATCCGCCGGCTGGCCGACGACGGCCTCGCCGTTCTGCTCGTCTCCAGTGAGGTCCCCGAAGTGCTGGGCCTCGCCGACCGGGTGCTGGTGCTCCGCGAGGGACGCGTCGTGCACGCGGCCGACGCGCAGGAGCTCGACGAGCACCGCGTACTCGATCTCGTGATGGAAGGGAGCCCGGCATCATGACGCAGCCCGTCTCTTCGGCGCAGCACAACGGGCCGGACAAGGGGGTCCTGAGCGGCCCGGCCGACGCCCCGCCCTCGAAGGAGCGGGGGCCGCGCGCGTTCGGTCTGCGCGCCGACGTGCGCAACCTGTCCCTGCTGGGCGTACTCGCCGTACTGGTCGCCGTCGGCGGCATCACCGAACCCGACGCCTTCCTGGACACCGGTAACCTCCAGCTGATCCTGACGCAGGCGTCCGTCATCGGAGTCGTCACCGTCGGCATGACCTTCGTCATCACCAGCGGCGGCATCGATCTGTCGGTCGGCGCGATGGTCGCGCTCGCCTCCGTCTGGGCGACGACGCTCGCCACCCAGGAGTACGGCTTCGCGGGCATCCTCTTCACCGCCGTGGTCGTCGGACTCGCGGCCGGTCTGGTGAACGGGCTCCTCATCGCGTACGGCGGAATGGTGCCGTTCATCGCGACACTGGCGATGCTCGCCTCGGCCCGGGGGCTCGCCCTCCAGATCACCGACGGCAAGACGCAGATCGTCACCGTGCAGTCCGTCCTCGACCTGGGGCTGCCCGACTCGTACGTCCTGGGGATTCCGCCCCTGGTCATCGTCTTCGCCGCCGTCACCGTCGTCGGCTGGCTGATCCTCAACCGGACGACCTTCGGACGCCGTACGGTCGCGGTCGGCGGCAACGCGGAAGCGGCCCGGCTGGCCGGCATCGACGTCCGCCGCCAGCGGCTCTACCTCTATCTGCTCTCCGGACTCTGCTGCGGCATCGCCGCCTTCATGCTGATCATCCTGTCCGGCTCGGGCCAGAACACCAACGGCAACCTCTACGAACTGGACGCCATCGCCGCGGCCATCATCGGCGGCACCCTCCTCAGCGGCGGGCGCGGCACCATCGTCGGCTCCGTCCTGGGTGTCCTGGTCTTCACCACGATCACCAACATCTTCGCGCTCAACAACCTGCAGAGCGATGTCCAGCAGATCGCGAAGGGCGCGATCATCGTCGCCGCCGTCCTGGTCCAGCGCCGCACGCTGCGCAACGGAGAGACCTGATCCGTCGGTTCCTCCCCACCACCACCCGCTGTTCCGTATGCACCGCACCGGATGAAGGGTTTGACAGCCATGCCAGAAACCAGCCGCAGAGGACTGCTCTTCGGCACCGCAGCCGTCTCCGCGGGCGCCTTCCTCACCGCCTGTACCAGCAACGAGCCCAAGAAGTCCGCGGACGACTCCGTGGCGCAGAGCAACCAGCCCGCCGCCGACGACAAGCCCGGCACACCGGTCACCATCGGCTTCGCCGGACCGCAGGCCGACCACGGCTGGCTCAACGCGATCAACGTCAACGCCAAGTCGCGGGCGGAGAAGTACTCCGAAGTGACCCTGGAGATCACCGAGGGGTCCAACGACACCGCCGTCCAGATCGGCCAGGTCAAGACCCTCATCAACAAGAAGGTCGACGTCCTCGTCATCCTGCCCGCGGACGGCAAGGCACTCACCCAGGTGGGTCTCGAAGCGATGAAGGCGGGTATCCCCGTCATCAACCTGGACCGCATCTTCGCCTCCCCGCAGGCGTACCGCTGCTGGGTCGGCGGCGACAACTACGGCATGGGGCTGAACGCCGGCCACTACATCGGCGAGCAGCTCAAGGGGAAGTCGAACGCCAAGGTCGTCGAGCTGGCCGGCATCGACAGCCTGGAACTCACCAAGCAGCGCAGCCAGGGCTTCGCCGACGCACTGAAGAACTACTCCAACGTCGAGCTGGTGGCCCGTCAGGCGGCCGACTTCACCGTCGAGTCGGGGCAGGCCAAGATGGCCCAGCTCCTCCAGGCGCAGAAGAAGATCGACGCCCTGTGGAACCACGACGACGACCAGGGGGTCGGCGCGCTGCGCGCCATCCAGCAGGCGGGCCGCGACGAGTTCGTCATGGTCGGCGGGGCCGGGGCCAAGTCGGCCATGGACGCCATCAAGGCCGACAACAGCGTCCTCAAGGCGACCGTGCTGTACCCGCCGACGATGGCCGCGTCCGCCATCGACCTGGCGCGCGCCCTGGGACAGAGCAAGGGCATCGGCGGGCTCTCCGAACTGGAGATCCCGACCTCCCTCACCCTCTACTCGGCCGTGGTCACCAAGGAGAACATCGACCAGTACCTGCCGACGGGCTTCAGCTGATCCGGCCGTAGGAGGGTGCTGGCCACCCTCCTGCCGTGCCCACCGAACGACCGACGAGGAGGAAGCCCGGATGGCCCGTAGGGAAGAGACGGAGCAGGAGGCCGCAGCGCCGCCGACGCAGGCGCCGAAGGCGGCGACGCTCGGAGTCGGCATGGTCGGATACGCGTTCATGGGCGCCGCCCACTCACAGGGGTGGCGCACCGCCGGACACGTCTTCGATCTGCCGATGCGGCCCGCTCTCGCCGCGATCTGCGGACGCGACCGGACTGCGGTCGACGCCGCCGCCACCAGACACGGCTGGGCGGCGGCGGAGACCGACTGGCGCGCCCTGATCGCCCGGGACGACGTGCAGCTCGTGGACATCTGCACCCCTGGCGACAGCCATGCGGAGATCGCCATCGCCGCCCTCGAAGCGGGCAAGCACGTGCTGTGCGAGAAGCCGCTCGCCAACACGGTCGCCGAGGCGGAGGCCATGACGGAGGCCGCGGAACGGGCCGCCGCCCGCGGCCAGATCGCCATCGTGGGCTTCAACTACCGCAAGGTCCCGGCGATCACCTACGCCCGCACACTGATCGCGGAGGGCCGGCTCGGAGCCCTGCGGCACGTACGCGCCACCTACCTCCAGGACTGGCTGGTCGACCCGGAGTCGCCCCTCACCTGGCGGCTCAAGCGCGAGCACGCCGGGTCGGGCGCCCTGGGCGACCTCGGGGCGCACATCGTGGACCTCGCCCAGTACCTGACGGGGGAACTGCTGGTCGGGGTGTCGGCGGTCAGCGAGACCTTCGTACGGACCAGGCCCGTGCTCGCCGGGCCCGGGGCCGGTCTCTCGGGCACCGGGGACGCCGCCGTACGGGGGGCGGTCACCGTCGACGACGCGGCGCTGTTCACGGGCCGCCTCGCCTCCGGGGCGCTGGCGTCCTTCGAGGCGACCCGGATGGCGGCGGGCCGCAAGAACGCGCTGCGTCTGGAGATCAACGGGGAGCTCGGCTCGCTCTCCTTCGATCTGGAACGCCTCAACGAACTCTCCTTCCACGACCACACCGAACCGGCGGTCAGCGCCGGGTTCCGGCGGATCCTCGTCACCGAACCCGAGCATCCCTATCTGGAGGCGTGGTGGCCGCCGGGCCACGGCCTCGGCTACGAGCACACCTTCGTCCACCAGGCGGCGGACGTGGTCCGCACGATCGCCGCGGGCTCGGCGGCCATGCCGTCCTTCGCCGACGGGCTCCAGGTGCAGCGGGTGCTCGCCGCCGTCGAGGAGAGCGCAGAGAAGAACTCCGTCCACACCCCGGTCCCGTTCTAGGAGGTCCCGCGCATGCCCCGTCCCTTCACGCTCTTCACCGGCCAGTGGGCCGACCTGCCACTGGAGGAGGTCTGCAGGCACGCCAGGGACTTCGGTTACGACGGTCTCGAACTCGCCTGCTGGGGAGACCACTTCGAGGTCGACAAGGCGCTCTCCGACCCCGGCTACCTGGACGGTCGGCACGAGCTGCTCGAAAAGTACGGGCTCACGTGCTACGCGATCTCCAACCACCTGGTCGGACAGGCGGTCTGCGACAACCCGATCGACGAGCGCCACCAGGCGATCCTGCCCGGCAGGATCTGGGGCGACGGGGAGCCCGAAGGCGTCCGCCGGCGGGCCGCGGAGGAGATCAAGAACACCGCACGCGCCGCCGCGGCCTTCGGGGTGCAGACCGTCATCGGTTTCACCGGGTCGTCGATCTGGCACCTGGTCGCGATGTTCCCGCCGGTTCCGCCGCACATGATCGAACGGGGCTACGAGGACTTCGCCGAGCGCTGGAACCCGATCCTCGACGTCTTCGACGCGGAGGGCGTGCGCTTCGCCCACGAGGTGCACCCCAGTGAGATCGCGTACGACTACTGGACGACGCACCGCGCGCTGGAGGCCGTTGACCACCGGGCCGCGTTCGGGCTGAACTTCGACCCGAGCCACTTCGTGTGGCAGGACCTCGACCCGGTCGGATTCCTGTACGACTTCCGTGACCGGATCTACCACGTGGACTGCAAGGAGGCGCGCAAGCGCCTCGACGGCCGCAACGGCCGGCTCGGCTCCCACCTGCCGTGGGGAGACCCGCGGCGCGGCTGGGACTTCGTCTCGGCCGGTCATGGCGACGTCCCGTGGGAGGACGTGTTCCGGATGCTGCGGTCCATCGGCTACGACGGTCCCGTATCCGTCGAGTGGGAGGACGCCGGAATGGACCGGCTGACGGGTGCGCCGGAAGCGCTTGCCTCCCTGAAGCGGTTCGATTTCGACCCGCCGGCCTCCTCGTTCGACGCGGCGTTCGGCAGCGCCGACTGATCCCTCCCGGGGCCCGCCCACCCAGGGCTCCGTCTCCGCACTCCCGCTCCTCGAAGGCCGGAGGGGCCCGAGCGGTGTCCTCGGCCGAGGACCCGGGGTGCGGGGCGGAGCCCCGCGGGGGGTCGCTCACGGCTGCCCGAAACCTGCTTTGTCCTGCCGCAGGAAGAAGTTCAACTTAGCTGCTGCGCAAGGGCTTTCCGTCCCGGACGAACAGGTCTACCGTCCCTTTGGTGTACACCACATGACTCGCGTCGGCGGGGCCTCTCCGGCCCCACCGGCGTGCGCGGCAGTCCCCGCGCTGCACGGCCACGGCTCCACCCGCCCGTACAACCGGCACCTTCCGGAGGACACTCGTGCACAGAACCCGAAACCGATATCGCGGCCGACGGCATACAGGATTCCGCGCGTCACTGGCCCTGCTGACCGGTGGTCTCCTCACCGCGACGACGCTGACCCTCGGAGCCGCACCGGGCGCCTCGGCCGAGCCGCGCGCGCAGAGCGCCGCCGCCGATGCAGCCGCCGAGGAGTTCCAGCAGGTCACCCTGGCCAAGGGCGGCGCCGAGACCGGCGAGCCGATGTCGCTGGCCGTCCTCCCGGACCGCAGCGTCCTGCACACCTCGCGCAGCGGCGAGCTGCGGATCACCGACAGCGCGGGCAACACGAGGATCGCCGGCACCATCCCCGTCTACTCGCACGACGAGGAAGGGCTCCAAGGCGTCGGTATCGACCCCGACTTCAGCGAGAACCGGGCGATCTACCTCTACTACGCGCCCCCGCTGGACACCCCCGCCGGTGACGCACCGGCCAACGGGACGGCCGCGCAGTTCGCGGAGTTCGACGGAGTGAACCGGCTCTCGCGCTTCGTGCTCAAGGCGGACGGCACCCTCGACAACGCCAGCGAGAAGAAGGTCCTCGACATCCCCGCCACCCGCGGGATCTGCTGCCACGTGGGCGGCGACATCGACTTCGACGCGCAGGGCAACCTCTACCTGTCGACGGGCGACGACTCCAACCCCTTCTCCTCGGACGGCTTCACGCCGATCGACGAGAGCCCGGACCGGAACCCGGCGTACGACGCCCGGCGCACCTCCGGGAACACCAACGACCTGCGCGGCAAGATCCTCCGGATCAAGGTCGCCTCGGACGGCTCGTACACCGTGCCCGAGGGCAACCTCTTCGCACCCGGTACGGACAAGACGCGGCCCGAGATCTACGCGATGGGCTTCCGCAACCCGTTCCGCTTCTCCGTCGACAAGTCCACCGGCGTCCTCTACGTCGGTGACTACGGCCCCGACGCCGGTGCGGCCGACCCGAAGCGCGGTCCGGCCGGGCAGGTCGAGTTCGCCCGGGTGACCAAGCCCGGAAACTTCGGCTGGCCGTTCTGCACGGGCGACAACGACCCGTACGTCGACTACGACTTCGCGACGAAGACGTCCGGCGCCGCATTCGACTGCGCCGCACCGAAGAACACCTCGCGGCACAACACCGGTCTCGTCGACCTGCCCCCGGCGCAGGCCGCCTGGATCCCCTACGACGGCGGTTCCGTGCCCGAGTTCGGCAGCGGCTCCGAGTCCCCGATGGGCGGGCCCGTCTACCACTACGACCCGAACCTCGACTCGCCGGTGAAGTTCCCCGAGGCGTACGACGGGGACTTCTTCGCCGGAGAGTTCGGCCGACGCTGGATCAAGCGCATCGAGCACGACAGCACGGGCGCCGTCCAGTCGATCAACTCCATCCCGTGGAGCGGCACCCAGGTGATGGACATGTCCTTCGGCCCGGACGGGGCGCTGTACGTCCTGGACTACGGCACCGCCTGGTTCGGCGGGGACGAGAACGCCGGTCTCTACCGCATCGAGAACGCCACCGGCGGACGGTCGCCCGTCGCCGAGGCGAGCGCGAGCAGGACCTCCGGCGTCGCACCGCTCAAGGTCGCCTTCTCCTCGGCCGGCACCGCGGACGCCGACGGCGACGCCCTCACCTACACCTGGGACTTCGGCGACGGCGGCACGTCGACGGCCGCCAACCCCACCTACACGTACAAGAAGAACGGCACCTACACGGCGACCGTCACCGCCAAGGACCCGAGCGGCCGGACCGGTTCGGCGAGCGCCCACGTGACCGTCGGCAACACCGCGCCCACCGTGAAGCTCGAACTCCCGGGAGAGGGACAGCTGTTCACCTTCGGTGACGAGATCCCCTTCAAGGTGACCGTCACCGACCCCGAGGACGGCACCGTCGACTGCTCCAAGGTCGCGGTCCGCTTCATCCTCGGCCACGACAGCCACGGCCACCCCGTCACCACGGTCAACGGCTGCTCCGGGGTCATCAAGACCGAGGCGGACGGCGGGCACGACCCGAACGCCAACATCTTCGGAGTCGTCGACGCCTCCTACACGGACGGCGGAGGCGGCGGCCAGGCCGCGCTGACCGGCAGCGACCAGGCGCAGCTCCAGCCGCGCCACCGGCAGGCCGAGCACTACACCGGCCAGTCCGGTGTCGCACCGCAGGACAAGGCGAGCGCCAACGGCGGGAAGACCGTCGGGGACATCCACAACAACGACTGGATCTCCTTCAAGCCCTACTTGCTCACCGGCTCGACCAAGCTCACCGCCCGGGTCTCCTCCGCCGGAGCGGGCGGCTCCCTGGAAGTGCGGACCGGTTCGCCCACCGGCACCCTGCTGGGCTCCACGACGGTCCCGGTGACCGGCAGCTGGGACACCTTCCAGAACGTCGACGTGGCCCTGCGCAACGTTCCCAGGCGGACCACCGAACTCTTCCTGGTCTTCAAGGGCGGAAGCGGGGCGCTGTACGACGTGGACGACTTCGAACTGTCCTCCGCCGCACCGGTCAAGGACGCCAAGCGGGTTCTGGTGTTCTCCAAGACCGGAGGCTTCCGTCACGACTCCATCCCCGCGGGCATCACCGCCCTGAAGGAACTCGGCGCCGAGAGCGGCATCACCGTCGACGCGACCGAGGCGGCCGGCCAGTTCACCCCGGCCAACCTGGCACGCTACGACTCCGTCGTCTTCCTCTCCACGACCGGTGACGTCCTCGACAGCGACCAGCAGAAGGCGTTCGAGGACTACGTGGCCGCCGGAGGCGGGTACATGGGCGTCCACGCCGCCGCCGACACCGAGTACGACTGGGAGTTCTACGGCGGACTCGTCGGCGCGTACTTCTCCTCGCACCCGCAGATCCAGCCCGCCACCGTGCGCGTCGAGAACCACGACCACCCGGCGACGGCCCACCTGGGCGAGGCGTGGGACCGCACCGACGAGTGGTACAACTACCGCACCAACCCCCGGGACAAGGCCCAGGTGCTCGCCACGCTGGACGAGACCAGCTACACGGGCGGCACGATGAAGGGGGACCACCCGATCTCCTGGTGCCAGACCTACAAGGGCGGCCGGTCCTTCTACACCGGCCTCGGCCACACCAAGGAGTCCTACGCCGAACCGGACTTCCGCAAGCACCTCCTGGGCGCCATGCGGTACACGACCGGTCAGGCCGAGGCCGACTGCAGGCCCGACACCGGCTACCGGACGATCTTCAACGGGAAGACGCTCGACGGCTGGAAGCAGGCGGGCCCCGGACAGTTCACCGTCGCCGACGGCGAGCTGCGCACCGAGGGCGGCATGGGGATGCTCTGGTACCAGGCCAAGGAGCTGAACTCCTACTCCCTGAAGCTCGACTGGAAGATGGCCGGCGACGACAACTCCGGTGTCTTCGTGGGCTTCCCGGCGTCCGACGACCCCTGGTCCGCGGTGAACAACGGCTACGAGGTCCAGATCGACGCCACTGATGCCGCCGACCGCACCACGGGCGCCGTCTACGGCTTCAAGTCCGCCGAGCTCGCCGCCCGTGACGCGGTGCTCAAGCCGCCGGGCGAGTGGAACAGCTACGAGATCCGGGTCCAGGGCGAACGGCTCCAGATCTTCCTCAACGGCGTGAAGATCAACGACTACACCAACACCGATCCGGTCCGCAGCCTGAAGAACGGCTACATCGGTCTCCAGAACCACGGAGCCGACGACCAGGTGTCCTTCCGCGACATCCGGTTGAAGCAGCTGCCCTCGACGTAGGGCTTCGCAGGCCGACGGCGGGCGGGGAGACCGAGGCCCCCCGCCCGCCGTCCTCGGCTGGCACGAGCGCTGCGTGCCGCCATAGACCTCGATCCACAGACCTCGATCCACGGGCCCCGATGCACGGGCCCCGATCCACCGCGCCGTACTCATCTCGCTCCACCGTGCTCCACCCCGTCAGGAGCCCCAGCCAGGGAGGCAGCCCGTGACCGCACAAGCCGTCCGTACCGGAGTCTGGTTCATCGGAGCACGCGGCTCCGTCGCCACCACCGCCACCGCGGGGTGCGCCGCCATCGCGGCCGGGCTCCACCCGGCGACCGGCATGGTCACCGAGACGCCACCCTTCGCCGACAGCGGGCTGCCACCGTTGAACTCCCTGGTCTTCGGCGGTCACGACACCATCGACTGCCCCCTGCCCAAACGGGCCGAGGCGCTCGCCGCCGGGGATGTCCTGCCGTACGGCCTGCCCTCGGCCGTACGCTCCGAACTCGCCGCCGCCGACGCGGAGATACGGACCGGCGGCCCGCTGGCCGGTGACACGCGCAGCGACGAGGAGCTGATCAGCGCCTTCGCCGCGGACCTCGCCGACTTCGCCCGCCGTCACGAGCTGGCACGAACCGTCGTGATCAACGTCGCCTCGACCGAGCCCCTGCCCCAGGAGGGCGAGGCACGCCTGCCCGCCAGCTCCCTCTACGCGGCGGCAGCCCTCCGGGCCGGCTGCCCGTACGTCAACTTCACCCCCTCCACGGGCCTGCGCAGCCCGGCCCTCCAGGACGCCGTCGCCACCTGCGGACTTCCCCACGCGGGGCGCGACGGCAAGACAGGCCAGACGCTGCTCCGTTCCGTGCTCGCCCCGATGTTCGTGCAACGCGCCCTGCCGGTACGGGCATGGTCGGGCACGAACCTCCTGGGCGGCGGGGACGGAGCGGCGCTGGCCGACCCCGCGGCGGCGGCGGCGAAGAACGCGGGCAAGGAACGCGTACTGGCCGACACCCTGGGTACGGCGCCCGAGGGCGAGGTGCACATCGACGACGTCCCGGCGATGGGGGACTGGAAGACGGCGTGGGACCACATCGCCTTCGACGGTTTCCTCGGCTCGCGCATGATCCTCCAGACGATCTGGCAGGGCTGCGACTCCGCGCTGGCCGCCCCCCTGGTCCTCGACCTGGCCCGGCTGCTGGCCCGCGCCCAGGAGTGCGGCCTCACCGGCCCGCGCCCCGAGCTGGGCTTCTACTTCAAGGACCCGGACGGCGGGCCGGCCGCTCTGTCCGAGCAGTACGCGGCCCTGCTGGCCTTCGGCGAGCGGCTGCGAGGTGAGCGGTGAGGCTCCGCGGCTGGGGCGGCGCTGCGGGACTGCTGCTGGCGCTGACGGCGGTCGGCGCCGTACGCGGCGCCCGCGCCGCACGCACGGGCTCGGCGCCGGATGACTCCGTACCCGCCGACTCCGTGCCCGCCGACCGCACGCCGTCCGGCTGTGCGCCGGAGACGGCCGAGGCCACAGACCGCCTGTCCGGTGCGGGCGGGACTGCGCCCGCACCGGGCAGGCCCCGCACCGCGAAGGGCCAGGCCGACCCCGCTCTCGCCGCCGGCTTGCGTGAACGGGCGGGCGCGTGGGCCGAGTTGCTGAGGGTGTCGGCCCTGTTCACCGTCCCGGGCGACGCCCTGGCCGGAGCAGCCGCGACGGGCCGCAGGCCCCACCGCGGCACTGCGCTGGCCGTGGGCGCCTCGCTCTGTCTGTACGAGGCGGGGATGGCGCTCAACGACTGGGCGGACCGCGAGGAGGACGCCGTGGACCGTCCCCATCGCCCGATTCCCTCGGGCCGGATCACGCCGGGTTCGGCCCTGGCGGCCGCGGGCGTGCTGACGGCGGCGGGCCTGGCCCTGGCCGCACGGGCCGGCGGCCCCTCGCTCGCGGTGGCCTCGGCCCTCGCGGCCACGGTGTGGTCCTACGACCTGTACCTGAAGCACACGGAGGCGGGCCCGGCGGCCATGGCCACGGCCCGCTCCCTGGACCTGCTCCTGGGAGCGACGGCAACGGCGACGGCCCGCGCGGCGGCAGCACGCGTACCGACCAGGGCCTCCGGACCCCCACCGGGGACCGGACCCGCAGCCGCGCTGCGCTCCGCGCTCCCCGCTGCCGCCCTGCTGGGCGCGCACACCTACGCCGTCACCGTCGTCTCCCGCCACGAGGCGCAGGGTGGCTCCACCACCGCCCCGCTCGTCGCACTCGCCACGACCGTGGGGCTCGGCGCCGCGGTCGCCGGCGAGCCCAGGCGGGCCGGGGGACCAGCCCCCGGCCGTGCCGGGCACGAGCTGTGGCAGCCGCTCCGGCCGGCCGGCGCGCCCGCCCGCCTCCTGCTCACCGGCTTCGCCGGGGCCTACCTCCGTACCGCCGCCCGCCCCCAACTGCACGCCGCGCTCAACCCGTCCCCGCCGCTCACCCAACGCGCCGTCGGCGGCGGAATCCGCGCCATGATCCCGCTCCAGGCCGCTCTCGCCGCGCGGGCGGGAGCACCCGTCACCGGACTGGTCCTCATGGGGCTCGTCCCCCTGGCGCGACAGCTCGCACGGAAGGTGAGCCCCACATGACACTCCGCCTCGGCTACGGCACCAACGGGCTCACCGACCTCCGGCTCGACGACGCCCTCGGTCTGCTCGCCGACCTCGGCTACGAGGGCGTGGGGCTGACCCTCGACCACATGCACCTCGACCCCCTCGCACCCGACCTCGCCGCCCGCACCCGGCACGTGGCACGCCGGCTCTCGGCGCTCGGCCTCGGAGTCACCGTCGAGACCGGCGCCCGCTATGTGCTCGACCCGCGCCGCAAGCACGGCCCGTCCCTGCTCGACCCGGACCCCGAGGCCCGCGCGGTGCGTACCGCGCTGCTCGTCCGGGCCGTCGACGTCGCCGCCGACCTCGGAGCGCACGCCGTGCACTGCTTCAGCGGCATCACCCCGCCGGGGGGTGGCGACGACGGCACGGACACCGCCGCCTGGCAGCGGCTGGCCGACGCACTCGCTCCCGTCCTCGACGCCGCCACCCGCACCGGCATCCCCCTGGCCGTCGAGCCCGAGCCCGGCCATCTCCTCGCCACACTCGCCGACTTCCACCACCTCCGTACGCTCCTGGGCGACCCGGAACCCCTCGGACTCACCCTCGACATCGGGCACTGCCAGTGCCTGGAACCCGCCTCGCCCGTCGACTGCGTGAAGGCCGCCGCCCCCTGGCTGCGCCACGTCCAGATCGAGGACATGCGCCGCGGGGTGCACGAACACCTGCCCTTCGGCGACGGCGAGATCGACTTCCCGCCCGTCCTGCACGCACTCGCCGAAGCGGACTACCAGGGCCTCACCGTCGTCGAACTGCCCCGCCATTCGCACGCCGGCCCCGAACTCGCCCGCACCTCCATCGAGTTCCTGCGCAAGCACAGTCCGTCGAGCCGCTGAACCCGCCGAAGGGAGCAACGCCATGCCGATGACCCCGCTGCTGACCCGCAAAGAACTCGACGTCCAGCTCGGCGGAGCCGCACGCGCCTGGCTCGACGAGGCCCTCGCCGAAGCCGAACACGCAGCCCGTACCGGCGAACACCCGGACGCCGCAACGGCCTTCGCCGTCCCGCCCTGGGAGCTGCGGTACGCCGCCGCCGGCCGCCACTGCGGGCTCGACCGCGCCGACTCCGTACGTTCCCTGCTGCTCGTCGAGGCCCGCGCCGGGCTGCCCGCCCTGACCAGGCTCTACGAACAGGGCACCGCGGCCGAACGGCGTGCCGTGCTCCTCACGCTGCACCGGCTGGACATCGGGCCCACCGCCCTCCCGCTCGTCGAGGACGCCCTGCGCACCAACGACACCCGGCTGGTCGCCGCCGCCGTCGGTCCGTACGCCGCGGCGCACCTCGACGCCCACCAGTGGCGGCACGCCATTCTCAAGTGTCTCTTCACCGGTGTCCCCGTGGACTGCGTCGAAGCGCTGGCCCGCCGCTCGCGGGGCGACGCGGAACTCGCCCGCATGCTGGGCGACTTCGCCGCGGAACGCACCGCGGCCGGGCGTGACGTCCCCGCCGACCTCGCCCGCGTCCTCGCTCTCACCGCTCCCGCCCCCACGGTCCCCACGGAGGAGTCCTGATGCGCATCTTCGACCCCCATATCCACATGACCTCCCGCACGACGGACGACTACCGGGCGATGTACGACGCGGGTGTCCGCGCCCTCGTCGAACCCTCCTTCTGGCTGGGCCAGCCCCGCACCTCGCCCGCCAGCTTCTTCGACTACTTCGACGCCCTGCTCGGCTGGGAGCCCTTCCGCGCCTCCCAGTACGGCATAGCCCACCACTGCACACTCGCCCTCAACCCGAAGGAGGCGAACGACCCCCGCTGCTTCCCCGTCCTCGACGCCCTGCCCCGCTACCTCGTCAAGGACTCCGTCGTCGCCGTCGGCGAGATCGGCTACGACTCCATGACCCCGGCCGAGGACATCGCCCTGGCCACACAGCTCCAGCTCGCCGCCGACCACGGTCTGCCCGCCCTGGTCCACACCCCGCACCGCGACAAGCTCGCCGGTCTGCACCGCACCGTCGACGTCATCCGCGAATCACATCTCCCCCCGGAGCGGGTGCTGCTCGACCACCTCAACGAGACGACCGTGAAGGACGCCGTCGACAGCGGCTGCTGGGCCGGCTTCTCCATCTACCCGGACACCAAGATGGACGAGGACCGCATGGTCACGATCCTGCGGACGTACGGCACCGAGAAGATCCTCGTCAACTCGGCGGCCGACTGGGGACAGAGCGACCCGCTGAAGACCCGCAAGGTCGCCGACGCGATGCTGAAGGCCGGATTCACCGAGGACGACGTCGACCAGGTCCTCTGGCGCAACCCCGTCGCCTTCTACGGGCAGAGCGGCCGGCTCCAGCTCGACATCGCCGCGCCCGACCCCCTGCACGAGGGGAACTCCATCCTGCGCGGCGGGGAGTGAAGCGATGCGCTTCCGCCACCCCGACGGCTCCACCGTCCACCTCTCCTACTGCACCAACGTGCACCCCGCCGAGACCCTCGACGGCGTGCGGGCACAGCTGCGCGACCACAGCGAACCGGTGCGCAGACGCCTCGGCCGCGACCGCCTGGGCATCGGCCTGTGGCTCGCCAAGGACGCGGCCCGCGCCCTGATCAACGACCCCGCCGCGCTGCGCTCGCTCCGCGCCGAGCTGGACCGCCGCGGCCTCGAAGTCGTCACGCTCAACGGCTTCCCGTACGAGGGATTCGGCGCCGAAGAGGTCAAGTACCGCGTCTACCGGCCGGACTGGACCGACCCCGAGCGGCTCGCCCACACCACCGACCTCGCCCGGCTGCTCGCCACGCTGCTCCCCGAAGACGTCACCGAAGGCACCATCTCCACGCTGCCGATCGCCTGGCGCACCCCGTACGACGGCGACCGCGACGCGGCCCGCACCGCGCGGGCCGCCCTCACCACCCTCGCGCAACGCCTCGACGCCCTCGCCGAACTGACCGGAAAGTCCATCCGGATCGGTCTCGAACCGGAACCCGGCTGCACGGTGGAGACCACCGCCGACGCCATCGGACCCCTCACCGCGATCGGGCACGACCGCATCGGCATCTGCGTGGACACGTGCCACCTCGCCACGTCCTTCGAGGACCCGGACACGGCGCTCGACGCCCTCGCCGGGGCGGGGGTCTTCGTCGCCAAGGCCCAGCTCTCCGCCGCCCTGCACGCCGAACACCCCCACCTGCCCGATGTACGCACCGCGCTCGCCGCCTTCGCCGAACCCCGCTTCCTCCACCAGACCCGCACGAGCACCGCCGCAGGTCTGCGCGGCGCCGACGACCTGGACGAGGCACTGGCCGGCGGGACCCTCCCCGACAGCACCCCGTGGCGGTCCCACTTCCACGTACCGCTGCACGCGCCCCCGGCACCCCCGCTGACCTCCACCCTCCCGGTGCTCCGGTCCACGCTGACCCGGCTCCTCGGAGGCCCACGGCCGCTGACCCGGCACCTGGAGGTCGAGACGTACACCTGGCAGGCCCTGCCGGCGGAGCTGCGCCCCCGCACCCGCACCCAGCTCGCCGACGGCATCGCCGCCGAACTCACCCTCGCCCGGGACCTCCTGGTCGACCTCGGGCTCAAGGAGCTGCCATGACCGCACCCGAAGCAGGCACCGCACGCGCGACGGAGACCGGCCCGACCCCCCTCCTCGTCCTCGACGTCGTGGGACTCACCCCGCAGCTCCTCGACCACATGCCGAACCTCCGGGCCATGGCCGAGAGAGGCGCCCGGGCCCCCCTGAGCACCGTGCTCCCCGCCGTCACCTGCGCCGCCCAGTCGACCTTCCTCACCGGGACGACCCCCGCCGAGCACGGCATCGTCGCCAACGGCTGGTACTTCCGCGAGCTGGGTGACGTCCTCCTGTGGCGCCAGCACAACGGGCTCGTCGCGGGCGACAAGCTGTGGGACGCCGCCCGTCGCGCCCACCCCGGCTACACCGTCGCCAACATCTGCTGGTGGTACGCCATGGGCGCGGACACCGACTACACGGTCACCCCGCGCCCCGTGTACTACGCCGACGGCCGCAAGGAACCCGACTGCTACACCCGGCCGCCCGCTCTGCACGACGAGCTCACCGACAAGCTCGGCACCTTCCCCCTCTTCCACTTCTGGGGACCCGGCGCCGACCTGGTCTCCTCCCAGTGGATCATCGACGCGACCCGGCACGTCGTCGCCACCCGCGCCCCCGACCTGGCCCTGTGCTACCTGCCCCACCTCGACTACGACCTCCAGCGCTACGGCCCCGACGACCCGCGCTCCCACCGTGCGGCGACCGAACTCGACCGCGCCGTCGCACCTCTCCTCGAAGACGCCCGCCTGCAGGGACGCACGGTCGTGGCGCTCTCCGAGTACGGGATCACCCGCGTCGACCGGCCCGTCGACATCAACCGCGCCCTGCGCCGCGCCGGCCTGCTGGAGGTCCATACCCAGGACGGCATGGAGTACCTCGACCCGATGGCCTCCCGGGCCTTCGCCGTCGCCGACCACCAGATCGCCCACATCTACGTACGCCGTCCCGAGGACCTCGAAGCCACCCGCGAGGCCCTCGCGGACCTGCCCGGCATCGAGCAACTCCTCGACGACGAGGGCAAGAAGGCCCACCACCTCGAGCACCCCCGCTCCGGGGAACTGGTCGCCGTCGCGGAACCCGGCGCCTGGTTCACGTACTACTACTGGCTCGACGACGACCGCGCCCCCGACTTCGCGCAGCTGGTCGAGATCCACCGCAAGCCGGGCTACGACCCCGTCGAGCTCTTCATGGACCCCCAGGACCCCTACGTCCGGGTCAAGGCAGCCGGCGCCGTCGCCCGCAAGAAGCTCGGCATGCGCTACCGCATGGCCGTCGTCCCCCTCGATCCCTCGCCCATCCGCGGCAGCCACGGCCGCCTCCCCACGAGCGACGAAGAAGGTCCGCTCATCCTCTGCTCCACCCCCCACGCGTTCACCGGCCGCGTCCAGGCCACCGAAGTGAAGTCCCTGCTCCTCCGGCTTGCCGGACTGCACTGAGCACCCCGCTCACTCACCAAGGAGTTACGTGATCATGAGCCGCACCCCGAAGGACGCCGAACTGGCGCGCAGACTCAGCCGCCGCAACGTCCTGGGCGTCGTCGCCGGAGCCACCGCAGCCACGCTCCTCGGCACCGCGACCGCCGAGGCCCACGGCCGAAGCCGTGCCGTGCTGCCCCCCGGCCGCCTCGGCATCCAGCTGTACAGCCTCCGGGACAAGGTCTCCACGCTCGGCTTCGCGCCCGTCTTCACGGAGCTGGAGAAGTACGGGTACGACGAGATCGAGTTCGCCGGATACACGCAGGGCTCGGCCGGCGCCATCACGCTGGCCCAGTTGAAGCAGCTGGCCCGGGACCACGGGCTGAACCCCATCGGCAGCCATGTCGGCTATTACGACAACAACAACCCGGGTGCCTACACCTTCGCCCAGAACCTCACCAAGGTCCTGGACGACGCCGAGGCCCTCGGCCTCAAGCACATCGGCACGGCCTCGGGACCCTTCCGCTACGGCTCGACCGTCGACGGCTGGAAGCGCGCCGCCGAGGAGTTCAACACCTACGGCGCGGCGGCCCGCAAGCGCGGGATGAAGTTCTACCAGCACAACCACGCGGAGGAGTTCTCCTTCGCGACCGACCAGCCCGACGTACGCCTCTACGACGTCCTGCTCGCCGAGACCGACCCGGACCTGGTGTATCTGGAGATGGACATCTACTGGGCGTACGCCGCCCAGTTCCGCTTCGGCAAGAAGGCGGACGGCACGCCGGCCCCCTTCGAACCGGTCGACTACGTACTCAGGCAGCCCGACCGCTATCCGCTCTTCCACGTCAAGGACGGCATCCGGGACGACACGGCCCGCGACGGGTACCGCATGGCGGACGTCGGCGACGGCGACATCGACTACAAGACGTTCCTCAGCCGGGTCACCGGGCGCACCCCGCGCGGCCGTGCCTACCACCACTGGCAGACCGAGCACGACAACCCGGTCGAGTCGTTCGCGTTCGCCCGCAAGTCCAGCGAGCACCTGCACAGCCTGCGGGAGAGGTGCGGCGAGTAGCCGACTGCCGGGCGTGACCGGCCCCGGGGTGCCTGGGCCCCCGGGGCCGAACCTCAGTCCGTCTCCCTGCTGATGGGCATCGGATTGGGTGTCACTCCCTTCTTCGGTCTGCCCGGTGCGGTGAGGAACAGTGCGATGAACCCGGCGAACAGCGAGATCGAGCCCGCCAGGGTGAACGCCCCGCTGTGGCCCCAGTTGTCCACGACGACCTTGCCCATGCCCGCGCCGAGCAGACCGGACACCAGCTTGGAGCTGTAGACCAGGCCGTAGTTGGACGCGTTGTTGTTCTCCCCGAAGTAGTCGGCCGTCATGGCCGCGAACATCGGGAAGATCGCGCCGCCGCCGAATCCGGAGATCGACGAGAAGATCAGGAAGAGCGGCAGGTTCTCGATGTTCGCCGACCACAGGATTCCGTACTGCGCGAGGCCCAGGACGACGCAGACGAAGATCAGGCACCGCTTGCGCCCGTACCGGTCGGAGAGCCAGCCGATCACGCCGCGCCCGGTGCCGTTCACGATCGCCTTCAGCGACATCGCGGTCGCGACGATGCCCCCGGCGAATCCGGCCTCCTTGCCGATGTCGACCTGGAACGCGATGCCGAAGATGTTCACGCCCGAGGTGCACAGCAGACAGAACCACATCAGTGCGACCCGCCCGGTCCGCCAAGCCTCGGCCGGGGTGTACTGCTTGACCGCCGGCGGGTTCATCGCCAGTGCGCGACGGGCCCGCGGGTCCTCCGGCGGCCTCAGCGGGTCGATCTCGGCGGGCCACCAGTTCTTCGGCGGGTCCTGGAAGAAGTGACCCGCCACGGCCACCGTCGCGGCGAGGAAGAGACCGACCGCGACCAGGACCCAGCGGAAGTTCGTCAGATCCATGTAGCTGGTGAAGAGGAACACGAACGGCACCGAACCGTAGGCGAATCCGCCGTTGACGAAGCCGGTCTTGCCTCCCTTGCGCTCCGGATACCACTTGCCGACCATGTTCACGCAGGTCGCGTAGACCATGCCGGCGCCCATGCCGCTGAACATGCCGAACCCGACGTACGCGACGACCACATGCGGCGCGAACGCGAGCGACAGATATCCGAGCAGGGTCCCGAGTGCGCCGAACATCATCGCCCAGCGGGCGGGCAGCCTGCCGCTTTCCCTGAGCTTGCCGGCGGGGAAGGCCACCGCCGCCTGGAAGAACACCCAGACACCGAGCATCCAGAAGATGTGCCCGCTGCTCCAGCTGTGTGCGATGTGCAGGGTGTCCTCGGCCGACGCGAACGCGTACTCGGCCGAGCTGATGCCCATCATGCCGACCCACGGCAGGATGACCATCCACTTGCGCTTGCGGCCCATGATGTCCATATCGGTCTCGCCGATGCGGTACATGCGCCCGTTGGCGTCCGTCACCTCCCTGTAGGTGGCGGACGTCGAGATGTCTGTAGTCGCCATGTCGATCGAACCCCTTGCGTGGAAGAAGTCTGGCCAGCGCCCCCTGCCCGTTCTCACTTCGCGCCGGGGTCCGCGGCCGAGCGGTACGCCGCAGACCCCGTGGTTCGAGCCCTCGTCATCAGGTCATCGATCACCGCCCAGCAGCCCCGCGGCCCGTGCCCACCGGTACTTGGCGCCGAGTACGGCGACCGGCTGCTCCGTCGTGTACGGATAGGCGACGACGCCCCGCTCGTACAGGTACGCGCAGGCCGCCTCGACCTCCGTGTCGCCGGCCAGCGAGGCCACCACGGGCTTCTCGATCCCACGCTCGCGGTACTCCGCCACCACCCGGGCCGTCAGCTCCGCGAAGACCATCGGGGGAGTGACGATCGTGTGCCAGTAGCCCAGCACCAGCGCGTGGATACGGGGGTCCTCCAGGCCGAGCCGGATCGTCGCCTCGTACGTGGACGGCGGCTCACCGCCCGTGATGTCGATCGGATTGCCCGCGGCGCCGAACGGCGGGATGAACGCCTTGAACGCCGCGTCCAGGTCCGGCGGGATCTCCATCAGCGACAGACCGTTGTCCACGATCGCGTCCGAGAGGAGCACGCCCGAACCGCCCGCCCCGGTGATGATGACGACGTTGTCGCCCTTCGGCGTCGGCAGGACCGGCAACGCCCGCGCGTACTCCAGCATGTCGTTCAGCCCCGGCGCCCTGATCACCCCCGCCTGCCGCAGGATGTCGTCGTACACCGCGTCGTCACCCGCGAGCGCGCCCGTGTGCGAACCGGCCGCCCTGGCCCCCGCGCTGGTGCGCCCGGCCTTCAGGACCACGATCGGCTTCTTCGGCACGGTCGCGCGCGCCGCCTCCACGAAGGCGCGGCCGTCCTTGAGATCCTCCAAGTGCATCGCGATGCACTGGGTGTTGGGGTCCTCGCCGAACCAGGTCAGCAGGTCGTCCTCGTCGATGTCCGACTTGTTGCCGAGCCCCACGATCGCCGACACACCGGTCTTCGTCGAACGGGCGAAGCCGAGGATCGCCATACCGATCCCGCCGGACTGCGAGGTCAGCGCCACCCCGCCCCTGACGTCGTACGGGGTGCAGAACGTGGCGCAGAGGTCCTGCCAGGTGGAGTAGTAGCCGTAGATGTTCGGCCCCAGGATGCGTACGCCGTACCGCTCGCCGATCGCCACGATCTCGTCCTGGAGCTCCTGTTCGCCGGTCTCGGCGAAGCCCGACGGGATGAGGACGGCGTTGGGGATCCCCTTGCGCCCCACCTCCTCCAGCGCCGCTGCCACGAACTTGGCGGGGATCGCGAAGACCGCCACATCCACCTCACCGGGAACGTCGGTGACACTCTTGTACGCCTTGCGGCCCAGGATGTCATCGGCCCGGGGGTTCACCGGATGGATCTCGCCCGGGAATCCGCCGTCCACGAGGTTGCGCATCACCGAATTGCCGATCTTGCCCTGCTCGTTGGAGGCCCCGATGACGGCCACCGAACGCGGCTCCATCAGCCGGCGCATCGACACGAGGATCTCCTCGCGGCTGTACGTGCGCCGGACCTTCACCTCCTCGGTGGACAGCAGGATGCGGATATCCGCGGCGACGGCACCGTCCGGCGCCGCGATCACCGGATTGAGGTCGACCTCGGCGATCTCCGGGAAGTCGGTGACCAGGTGGGAGACCCGCCTGATCTGTTCCGCGAGGGCCCAGCGGTCCACCGCGGGCGCACCGCGCACACCGCGCAGGATCTCCGCCGCCCCGATCGAGTCGAGCATCGACTGCGCCTCGTCCGCCGTGACGGGCGCCAGCCGGAACGTGATGTCCTTCAGCACCTCCACCAGGACACCGCCGAGCCCGAACGCCACCACCTTCCCGAAGGTCGGGTCGGTGACCGCGCCGATGATGACCTCCTGCCCCGGAGGTACGAGCTGCTGCACCTGCACCCCGTCGATCCGCGCATCCGGCGCGTACGCCTTCGCGTTCTCGACGATCCGGCAGAACGCCGCCCGGACCTCCGCGGGCCCGGACACCCCGACCACGACCCCGCCCGCATCCGTCTTGTGCAGGATGTCGGGGGAGACGATCTTCAGCACGACGGGCCCGCCGAGCCGGTCCGCGTGCGCCACCGCCTCGTCGACGTCCCGGGCCAGCTCCTCGCCCGGCACGGCGATCCCGTACGCGTCGGCGACGATCTTCCCCTCCGGGGCGGTGAGGGCACTGCGCCCCTCGGCCCGGACGGCTTCGAGCAGGGCGCGTACGCGTTCCCGCTCCTGTGGTTCCACTGATCCGGCCATGCTCAGATGACTCCGTTCGTCTTCAGCAGCAGCAGTTCCTCGTCGTTCAGGCCGAGTTCGCCCACGTACACCTCCGCGTTGTGCTCGCCGAGCAGCGGTGAGCTCACGACGTCGACGGGGGAGTCGGAGAGCTTCAGCGGACTGCCGACCGTGGTGAACGTGCCGCGCTGCGGATGGTCGACCCGCACGACCATCTCGTTGGCGACGAGGGACTCGTCCTCGACGATCTCCTTGGTGGAGAGGATCGGGCCGCACGGAATGTTGTGGGCGTTGAGCTGCTCCAGCGCCTCCCACTTGGGGAGCGTGGACGACCACTCCTCGATCAGCTGGAACATCTTGCCGAGCTTGGGCAGCCGTGACTCCGGCGTCGCCCACTCGGGATCGTCCGCCAGCTCCGGCCGCCCGATCAGGGCGGACAGCGGCTGCCAGCCGACGGGCTGCACGATGACGTACACGTAGTCGTTGGGGCCGCCCGGCGCGCACTTGACCGCCCACCCCGGCTGCCCGCCACCGCTCGCGTTCCCGCTGCGCGGCACCTCTTCGGCGCCCTCGGTGTTCTGGGCGTTCGGGTACTCGGGGAGCGGTCCGCGTTCGAGGCGCTGCTGGTCGCGGAGCTTGACCCGGCACAGGTTCAGCACCGCGTGCTGCATCGCGACGTTCACCCGCTGTCCGCGCCCGGTGTTCTCACGCTGGAACAGCGCGGCGAGAATGCCGGCCACGGCGTGGACGCCGGTACCCGAGTCGCCGATCTGCGCGCCGGTGGCGAGCGGGGGGCCGTCCTCGAAGCCGGTGGTGGACATCGAGCCGCCCATGGCCTGCGCGACGACCTCGTACGCCTTGAAGTTGGTGTACGGCCCCTCGCCGAAGCCCTTGATGGAGGCGTAGACGATCCGTGGGTTGATCTCCTGGATGCGCTCCCAGGTGAAGCCCATGCGGTCGACGGCTCCGGGCCCGAAGTTCTCCACCATCACATCGCTGCGGCGGATGAGTTCGGTGAGGATCTCCTTCCCGCGCTCGCTCTTCGTGTTCAGGGTGATGCTCCGCTTGTTGCAGTTGAGCATCGTGAAGTAGAGGGAGTCGACGTCGGGGAGGTCGCGCAGCTGCTTGCGGGTGATGTCCCCGCTCGGCGCCTCCAGCTTCACCACGTCCGCGCCGAGCCAGGCGAGCAGCTGTGTGGCGGAGGGGCCGGACTGTACGTGCGTCATGTCGAGGACGCGCACGCCCTCAAGAGCTTTGGTCATGCCAACGGCTCCTCTGCTACTTGTACATGGTCTGGTTCATCGTTCCGGGGGCGTACGCGTCGGGGTCGACCCAGACGTTGATCAGCGACGGCAGTCCGGACTCGCGGGCCCGCTGCAGCGCCGGGGCGATGTCGGCGGGGTCGCGGACCTCTTCGCCGTAACCCCCGAGCATCTGGGCGAACTTGTCGTAGTGCACGTCGCCGAGGGTGTTGCCGACCCGCTCGCGCTCGTCGCCGTACTTGGCCTTCTGGCCGTAACGGATCTGGTTCATCGAGGAGTTGTTGCCGACGATCCCGACGAAGGGGAGGTTGTAGCGGACCAGGGTCTCGAAGTCCCACCCGGTGAGGGAGAACGCGCCGTCCCCGAAGAGCGCCACGACCTCCTTGTCGGGCCGGGCCTGCTTGGCCGCCAGCACGAACGGCACGCCGACACCCAGCGTCCCGAGCGGCCCCGGGTCCATCCAGTGGCCGGGCGTACGCGGCTGCACGACCTGCCCGGAGAAGGTGACGATGTCGCCGCCGTCCCCGATGTAGATCGAGTCCTCGGTGAGGAAGTCGTTGATCTCGCTGACCAGCCGGTACGGGTGGATCGGCGAGGCGTCCGACTTCAGCTGCGGCAGGCGCTTCTCGATCGCCGTCTGCTCGGCGGCCCGCAGTTCGTCGAGCCAGGCCTTGCGCTTCACCGAACCGCCGTTGATCCGCCCGCTCGCCGCCTCCGCAGCCGCCTTCAGGACCAGTGAGGCGTCACCCACGATGCCGAGGTCGATGTCGCGGTTCTTGCCGACGGTGCGGTAGTCGAGGTCGATCTGCACGACGGTGGCGGCCGGCGAGAGCCGCTTCCCGTAGCCCATCCGGAAGTCGAAGGGCGTTCCCACGATCACGATCAGATCGGCGTTGGAGAAGGCGTAGCGCCGCGAGAGCTGGAAGTGGTGCGGGTCGCCAGGAGGCAGCGTCCCGCGCCCCGCCCCGTTCATGTACGCGGGCAGGTTCAGGGTCCGCACGAGCTCGACGGCCGCGTCGGTCGCCCGCGTCGTCCACACTTGACTGCCCAGCAGAATGGCCGGCTTCTCTGCGTGTACGAGGAGATCGGCCAGCTTCTCGATGTCCGCCGGGTCGCCCGCCCCGCGCGTGGACGCCCGGTACCGGCCGGCCTCCGGTACGCGCGCCTTGCCCACCGGCACCTTGGCATCGAGGACGTCGCGGGGGATCTCCAGGAACGAGGGCCCCGGGGCGCCGTGGTAGCACTCCCGGAACGCCATCGACACCATGTCCGCCGCGCGGGCGGTGTCCGGCACCGTGGCCGCGAATTTGGTGATGGGCGTCATCATGTCGACGTGCGGCAGGTCCTGGAGCGAGCCCATCTTGTGCTGGGTGTGGGCTCCCTGACCACCGATCAGCAGCATCGGCGACTCGGCGCGGAAGGCGTTGGCGACCCCGGTCACCGCATCCGTCGTACCCGGACCCGCGGTGACGACGGCGCAGCCCGGCTTCCCGGTGATGCGGGCGTAACCGTCGGCGGCGTGGGCGGCGACCTGCTCGTGGCGTACGTCGACGACCTCGATGCCCTCGTCGACACAGCCGTCGTAGATGTCGATGATGTGGCCGCCGCAGAGGGTGTAGATGCGCTCCACCCCCTCGGCCTTGAGTGCCTTGGCGACCAAGTGCCCACCGGAGACGAGTTCCTGGCTGTCGTGGCTGTCATCGGGCATGGCGATGTCCTGTCCCTTCGTAGGGGAGTGCGGGAGCCGCGGTGCCGCTCTCGCGGTACATTGCATACAGTCGACGAATACTGTATGAAACTTGTTATCCCGCATCCGGTGGGTGGTGTCCAGGGGGCGTGCGGCACTTTCACAATCGGCACGATCGGGAGTGGCTATGGATCTGTACGAGCACCAGGCAAGGCAACTCTTCGCGGATTACGGCATCGCGGTACCCGATGCCGAGGTCGTCGACCGGCCCAGGGCCGCCGAGGAGGCGGCCGTCCGGCTGGGCGGCCGGGTCGTCGTGAAAGCGCAGGTGAAGACCGGTGGCCGTGGAAAGGCGGGCGGGGTGAAGCTCGCCGCGGATCCGGCGGCGGCGGCACTCACCGCACGCCGGATCCTCGGCATGGACATCAAGGGCCACCGCGTGCGCTCGGTGATGATCGCCCAACCCGTCGACATCGAGACGGAGTTCTACGTCGGGTACGTACTCGACCGGGCGGCAGGCACCTTCCTCGCCATCGCGTCGGCGGAGGGCGGCATGGACATCGAGGAGGTCGCGGCCACCCGGCCCGAAGCGGTGGCCCGTATCCCCGTCGATCCGGCCGAGGGGGTCACGGCGGCGAAGGCGGCGGAGATCGCCGCGGCGGCGTCACTGCCCGCGGACGTCGCCCCCGTACTCCAGTCGCTGTGGCAGGTCCTCACGCGGGAGGACGCTCTGCTGGTCGAGGTCAACCCGCTGGTCCGCACCACGGAAGGACGCATCCTGGCACTGGACGGCAAGGTGACGCTCGACGACAACGCCCGCTTCCGGCAGTCCCGTTGGGGGGCGGAGGCCGATGACCCGCACGCGGATCCGCTGGAGTCCGCCGCGGCTGCCAAGGGCCTCAACTACGTCAAGCTCGACGGAGAGGTGGGCATCATCGGCAACGGGGCCGGACTCGTCATGTCCACCCTCGACGTCGTCGCCGGCTGCGGGGCCCGTCCGGCCAACTTCCTCGACATCGGCGGCGGAGCCTCCGCCCGCGTCATGGCCGACGGTCTGACGGTCATCCTCTCCGACCCCGCCGTGACCTCCGTCTTCGTCAACGTCTTCGGCGGCATCACCGCCTGCGACGCCGTGGCGGACGGCATCGTCCAGGCCCTGGAGTCCGTGCACCTGACCAAACCGCTCGTCGTCCGCCTCGACGGCAACAACGCCGCCCGCGGCCGGGCCATCCTCGACGACCGGGCCCACCCCCTGGTCCAGCAGGCCAGCACCATGGACGGCGCGGCCCACCGAGCAGCCCAACTCGCCCTGGGAGGGCACTGACATGGCAATCTTCCTGACCAAGGAGAGCAAGGTACTCGTCCAGGGCATGACCGGGGCCGAGGGCATGAAGCACACCCGGCGGATGCTCGTGGCGGGCACCCAGATCGTCGGCGGCGTCAACCCGCGCAAGGCGGGCCGGACCGTGGACCTCGACGACCGGGCGATCCCGGTCTTCGGCTCCGTACGGGAAGGGATCGACGCCACCGGAGCGGACGTCACGGTCGTCTTCGTGCCGCCGCCCTTCGCCAAGGCGGCGGTCATCGAGGCGATCGACGCGGGGATCGGCCTGGCAGTCGTCATCACCGAGGGCATCCCGGTCCACGACGCGGTCGCCTTCCACGCCCACGCGCGACGGAGCGGCACGCGCGTCATCGGCCCCAACTGCCCGGGTGTGATCAGCCCCGGCCAGTCGAACGCGGGCATCATCCCCGCGGACATCGCCACCCGCCCGGGCCGCATCGGCCTCGTCTCCAAGTCGGGCACCCTCACCTACCAGTTGATGCACGAACTCCGCGAGACGGGCTTCTCCTCGGCCGTCGGCATCGGCGGCGACCCGGTCATCGGCACCACCCACATCGACTGCCTCACGGCCTTCGAGAACGACCCGGACACCGAACTGATCGTCCTGATCGGGGAGATCGGCGGCGACGCGGAGGAACGGGCGGCGGCCCACATCGCGGCGCACATCACGAAGCCGGTGATCGGCTACATCGCCGGCTTCACGGCGCCCGAGGGCAAGACGATGGGCCACGCGGGCGCCATCGTCTCCGGCTCGTCGGGCACGGCCGAGGCGAAGAGGAAGGCGCTGGAAGCGGCGGGAGTACAGGTCGGCACGACCCCGACGGAAACGGCAAGGCTGGTCCTGGCCCTGCTGAACAACTGACCACCACGCCAGGCCACCTGTCAGCTGCCCCAGCTCGCACACCGCACCTGGGCACTATCACCCGCCAGGCACCCACCCCGCCCGCACCCCTGGGCACCTTCGGCCCGTCAGGCGCCCACCCCTCGCCGCTGGGCACTTTCAGCCGGTCAGGCGCCCACCCCTCGCCGCTGGGCACTTTCAGCCCGTCCGGCGTTTGAGGACCGGGGTCCGGGGCGGCGCCCCGGTTACGGGAAGGGGCGGGTAGGGGAACAGGCCCGCCGCAGGCGCCCCCACCCGCACCGCCCCACGCACCCGCACCCGCACCCGCACCACCACCCCGCCCCGACCGTGCACCGAGAGCGGAGACCCCATGACACGCCCAACACCCACACCGGCACATGCCACCCAAACCCCCACCCCCACCCCCACCCCCACCCCCACCCCCACCCTCGCCCTCAAACCCCGCACAGCCTGGACCGACGCCTGGCAGCGCTGCCTCACCGCCGCCCCCGAGGCGTTCCAGGACGACCACGTCCGTAACCTCTGGCAGGCCACCTGGCACCCCGACGGCCGCACCCTCCCCGCCACCAGCCCCATCGACAACACCCCCATCGCCGGACCGCCCCGCCTGGACGCGGTCACCGCCCAGCACGCGGTACGCGCCTCGCTCGACCAGCACCGCGCCTGGCGCCACGTCCCGCTGCCCGAACGCCGGGCCCGCGTATCGGCGACCCTCGATGCCCTCACCGAGCACCGCGAGCTCCTCGCCCTGCTCCTGGTCTGGGAGATCGGCAAGCCCTGGCGCCTCGCCCAGGCAGACGTCGACCGGGCCATCGACGGTGTGCGCTGGTACGTCGACCACATCGACCGGATGCTCGACGGCCGCACCCCGCTCCCCGGCCCGGTCTCCAACATCGCCAGCTGGAACTACCCGATGTCGGTGCTGGTGCACGCCATGCTCGTACAGGCGCTGGCCGGCAACGCGGTGATCGCCAAGACCCCCACCGACGGCGGTGTCGCCTGCCTCACCCTGGCCTGTGCGCTCGCCGCCCGCGAAGGCGTCCCCCTCACCCTCCTCAGCGGCAGCGGCAGCGAACTCTCGGCGCCCCTCGTCCGCTCGCCCGAGATCGGCTGCGTCTCCTTCGTCGGCGGCCGGGACACCGGCGCCCGTATCGCGACGGCCGTGGCCGACCTCGGCAAACGCCACATCCTGGAACAGGAGGGCCTGAACACCTGGGGCATCTGGAACTTCACGGACTGGCCCGCCCTCACCGCCGTAGTCCCCAAGCTCTTCGACTACGGCAAACAGCGCTGCACGGCCTACCCCCGCTTCGTCGTCCAGCGCACCCTGTTCGCCGACTTCCTGGCCGCGTACCTCCCCGCCGTACGCTCCCTCCGCACGGGCCACCCCCTCGCGGTGGAGCACCCGTCCGACCCCCTGCCCGCCCTGGACTTCGGTCCGCTCATCAATGCGGCGAAGGCCAAGGAACTCGCGGACCAGGTCACCGAAGCCATCGACAGGGGCGCCGTGCCGCTCCACCGGGGCCGCGAGGCGGACGCCCGCTTCCTCCCCGGCCAGGACACGAGCGCGTACCTCCACCCGGTCACGCTCCTCAACCCGCCCCCGTCCTCCCCGCTCCACCACGCGGAACCCTTCGGCCCGGTCGACACGATCGTCCTGGTCGACACCGAGGCGGAACTCCTGGCGGCCATGAACGCCTCGAACGGCGCGCTGGTCGCCACCCTCTCCACCGACGACCCGGCCACGTACGCACGCCTGGCCCCGCAGATCCGCGCGTTCAAGACCGGCCACGGCGCACCCCGTTCCCGAGGCGACCGCGACGAGCTCTTCGGCGGCTTCGGCGCCTCCTGGCGCGGTGCCTTCGTGGGCGGCGAACTCCTCGTCCGGGCCGTCACCGAAGGCCCCGCCACGGAGAGGCTCCCGGGCAACTTCCCGGACCACCACCTCATGCCGTAACGCCCGGCCCGACCGGCCCGGCCCGGCCCGTCAGCCGATCCCCTGATGGTCCGGGTACAGGGCGAACTCCCGCTCGGCCGCCTCCGGCACCGTGCGCTCCACCGCCTGCACCAGGAGCGCACGGTGCCGGACCAGCGGCTTCCTGCGGCTCTCGGGGGCCAGCAGCATCAGGTCACCGATCCCGGCCAGCAGCCGCCGCGATACCTGCGGACTGCCGACCGAGCACCAGCGGATCTCCTCGAAGGCGAGGTCCACCAGGTCCGTCCAGCCCGGCACGTCCTGGACGAGCCGGACCTCCCCCCGGCCGTCCCGGTGGTGCACGGTCCCGAGCGGTCTGCCGACCACGGCCGCCAGGAACTGCACGATCCGGTCCAGGCACTGCACGGCGGTCGTCGGATCGTTCACGGCCGTCGACAGGGCACGCAGCGCGATGTCCGACAGTTGGCGCAGCCCGAACGCCAGATCCTGGTGAAGCGTGCGCTCGACCCCGACGGAGATCGTGTACCGCAGCGCCCGCCGGGGCGGCGCGGCACCACCGTGGACGGCCAGCACGGGTGTGCCCGGCACCACGAAGTCCCCGATCCGGGGGATCAGCCGCAGCACGACCCCCTGCCGTCGGGCGGCCCGCACCAGCCGGGCCACGTTCACGTCCTGGAGAACGCCCGCCCTGCCCCAGTGCATGATCTGCGCGGTCTCGGCCGCGAGCGGTTCCTCCACCGGCGGCCCCACGGGCATCCGCCCGAGCACGCGGAACGAGTGCCGGGTGATGTGGTCCACGACCGGCCCGACCTGCATGAGCCGCAGCGTGGAGCTCACATAGGCGATGAACAGCAGCAGGCTCAGACCGACCATGCCCAGCGTCAGCAGACTCTGCAGCAGAGGCACGGACGTGACCTGGCGGGGATCGGTCTCGCTCTCGTACGAGGTCAGGACGAGCAAGGAGAAGGTGAACGTCGCCAGGAACACCGTGAGGGTCAGCTTGCTGATCCTGCTCCGTACGAAGATCCGTACGACCCGGGGCGTGAGCTGTCCGCTGGCCATCTGCACGGCCACCAGCGAGATGCTGAAGACCACACCGATGAAGGTCATCATCGCGGAGCTGATCGTGGTGACGATCGTCTTGGCGTCCGCGGTGAACGAGATCAGATCCCTGACCTCCTCGTACGCCCCCTCGTCCTGGAGATGGGCGACGATCTCCGTGTCCAGGGTCGAGGCGATCCACCACAGCACGAAGGTGCTCAGCAGTCCCAGGGTCGGTGCGAACCAGAACGTGTCGCGCAGATGCTCACGCACGGGGGACAGCGGACGGGGCCGTCGGTAGCCGCGATCACTCATGGACGCGAAGGTAGCCGCGACCACGCGCCGTACACGGCAGGCGACAGAACGTACGCGCGTCGGACCGCACCGGAGACGATCGGGCCCCCGGCGCTCCCCGCACCGCACTGACCACGGAAAACGCAGGTGAGAGGCACCCCAAACCCCTGGTATTGTTTTCTTTGTCGCCGCGGGGAACACACCGCGAACGACAGACACCTTGTCCGGGTGGCGGAATGGCAGACGCGCTAGCTTGAGGTGCTAGTGCCCTTTATCGGGCGTGGGGGTTCAAGTCCCCCCTCGGACACCACAGAGATACGAAGAGACTCCCGGAGCGGCTCAGCCGCTCCGGGAGTTTTCTTGTGCCCTGTCGTGGGCCCGACCGCCGGAGCGGTCAGGTTCGGCCGGGAGTCCGTGGAGTCTCCCGGCCGCTGCCCTCTAACGCAGGGGCGTGGTGCACGCCGTCGCGGTGCCGTCGCTGATGCACGCCCGGACCGACTGCCCGCTCGTCGCCTTCATGACCTTCTCGGCGGCGACCTTCGTGTATGTGCCTCCGGGCGCCTTGTCCTCCAGCCACACCGTCGTACCCGTGGCCGTCGTGTGGGCCCACGCGTAGTAGTCGGAGACCGACCAGGACGGACGGGAGCCGCTCAGGGTGACCTGCTGTCCGCCGGGCAACTTCGCCGTCGACCAGTCCGTGGCGACCGACGCCCACTGGGTGACCGTGGCGGGGGCCACGCCCTCGCACACCTCACCGGGGGCGCAGGGCCCCATCGGCCCCTCCTTGTCGCTCAGGTCCATGTTGTTGCCCTGCTGGGTGGCGAACGACCAGTTCTTGCCGTCGACGACCAGCCCGGCGATCTCCTTGCCGGAGAGCGGGTCCAGGGCGAACATCTTCGTCCTGCCCGTCGCGGTGAGCCGGCTCCCGGAGACGGGGACCGGTCGCTGGGCGCGCACGTCGGTGCCGGGGGTGGTGTGCGTCATCAGGGTGGCGAAGACGCCCTCGCGGCCCGTCGGCAGTTCGGCCTCGCCCCAGTAGTACATGTGGTGCGGGTCCCAGGCCGGACGGCCTTCCCAGATCTTCAGACGGCCGCCCTGGTAGATGTTGGCGTCCTCCACGAGGCGCGGCTCGTAGTTCGGCATCCACTCCGTGACGGTCGACGAGTCGACGCCCGCGCAGGGGAGCTGGGTGCACGGGGCCTGGGCCGGGGTGGTCGTCGTGACGTCCGGGTCGCGGGTGCACGCGGTGCCGCTGCTGTCCCTGACGCAGGCGCGCAGCTCGGGGAGCCAGGAGTAGGCGCGCGTCGAGCCGGAGGTGGTGCGCGAGGCACCCGCGGGCGTGAACTCGGTGTACACCTCGCCCCAGCGGCCGGCGCCCTGCCATGCCTCCATCCAGAACCTGCCGCCGGAAGCCGTCAGTTGACCCTCGGCCCAGCCGAGGTAGCTGCCCTGCTTCAGCCGCCCGTCGACCTTCTGGACGGAGGCGCCGGAGGGCAGTGTCACGCGGTCGAGGTCGGAGCGGTCGACGTAGGACCAGTCGGACGCGGCGATCGTGCTCGGGTCGGCGTCGGAACACCAGCCCGCGCACGGCCCGTTGGGCACCACCGTGGAGACGAGGGCGTTGACGCAGCCCGTCTCCTTGCCGTCGGTGACGCAGGCGCCGTTCGCGTACACGACTCCGTACCGGATCGTGTCGTAGAGGAACATGCCGGTCGTACCGCTGGTGTCGCGGTACGAACGCGGGTGTTCGAGCGTCGTCTGGATGTTGATGCCGTCACCGAGGTTCTCCTCGGTCCGCAGCCAGCCGCGTCCCTGCGAGGAGCCCGCGAAGGCCACCTCGGCCCAGGAGTAGACCGAACCGACGGTGTCCCAGGCGGGTTTGCCCGTGTACAGGCGGAGCCGGGTGCCCGAGGCGAGGACGGCCTCCTTGACGAGCTTGGGCGCACCGCCCGTCTGCCAGGCCGTGACGCTCGCGGGGTCCGATCCCTGACAGGGGAGCTCCGGACACGGAGCCGCCTGCGCGGCCGGTGCCGCCTTGGCCGACGGCGATGCCCCGGCCGCGGATGCCGTGGGCGCCGTCATCAGCGCGGAGGCGGAGACCGCCACGGCGAGGGGTACGCACCACGCCCATAACCGTCTCCACGGGCCTGCGCCCGCTCTGCTCCGTACTTCCCCGTTGCTCATGTCGTCCCCTCCGTCTGCTGCGCCTGCCGGGCCGTGACGGAGTGATGCAATGCGCCGGGACTCTCCCGTCGGTCTCTGCGGTGTCTTCGCGGCGCGGCGCATGGCTCGTTACGTACCTCCGGCGGAGGGGCCGGGAGGGCGCCGCGGGCTCAGGGGCGCGGCCAGGGATGCCCGTCCAGGCGCTCGATGTCGCTGTTGAAGCGGGTGAGGAAGCCGGCGAAGGCGGCGACCTCCTCGGGAGTCCAGTCCTCCAGGACCTTGGTCAGGCCCTGGGTGTACTCGGTGCGGTCGGCGTCCAGCCGGTGCTGTCCCTCCGCGGTGATGCTGAACTTGCGGGCCATCCCGCCGTCCGGATCCGGAATCCGCTCGACGACCCCCGCGCGCAGCATGGCGGCGGTCTGCCGGTTCAGCGTGGAGGCGTCCAGGCCGAAGGCGTCGCTGAGCTGGCCGATGGACATCGGGCCGTCGATCTGGATGCGGCTCAGCAGGACGTAGGCGCTGCGGTCCAGGCGCCCGCCGGACTGCCGCGCACGGGGATTGAACAGATGCGCGTGCCGCCCGAGCAGCATGGTCTCGAATTCGATCAGATGAACTGGTTTGTTCACGCGAGGCATCCTTCGGCTCCTGGCTCGCTCCGTACGGGCTGCCCTCGCCAGCCCTGCGCACATGATGCACGGTAACCGAAATATGCACGATGCATGCCGTGTGTATAGTGCACATCTCGATCCGACCGGTGATCCGAGAACAGCCGAGGGAGAAACACAGTGGTCAGCTCCAAGCCCGACGTCCGCCACGGGCGTGTCGTCGGGGTACTCGCACTCGCGGGAATCGTCGCCGCGATCATGCAGACGCTGGTGGTGCCACTCATCGGGGACCTCCCGAAGCTGCTGGACACCAGTGCGTCCAACGCGTCGTGGGTGATCACGGCCACCCTGCTGTCGGCCGCCGTCGCGACGCCCGTGGCCGGGCGCCTCGGTGACATGTACGGCAAGCGGCGCATGCTCCTCGTCTCCACGGTCCCGCTCGTCCTGGGCTCGGTGGTCTGCGCGCTCGCGTCCTCCGTCGTACCGATGATCGTCGGGCGAGGGCTGCAGGGCCTGGGTATGGGCGTCGTCCCTCTCGGCATCAGCCTTCTCCGCGATGTCCTGCCCGCCGAGCGACTCGGCGCCTCCATCGCGCTGATGAGCGCTTCCATGGGTGTGGGCGGCGCGCTCGGTCTGCCCTTCTCCGCGGCCGTCGCCGAGCACGCAAGCTGGCGCGTGCTGTTCTGGGTCGCCGCCGCGCTGAGCCTCCTGGTCGCCGTTCTCGCCTGGCTGTTCGTACCCGACGGCCGGCTCGGAACCGGCTCGGCGCGCTTCGACGTCCTGGGCGCGGTCGGCCTCGGCGGCGGACTCGTCTCCCTGCTGCTCGCCGTGTCGAAGGGCTCCGACTGGGGCTGGACGAGCGGAACCACGCTCGGACTGTTCGCCACCGCGATCATCGTGCTGCTGGCCTGGGCCTGGTGGGAGCTGCGCAGCACCGATCCGCTGGTCGACCTCCGGGTGACCGCACGCCCCCAGATCCTCATGACCAACGCGGCCTCGGTCCTCGTCGGTTTCGCGATGTACGCACAGTCGCTGGTCGTGCCCCAGCTGCTCCAGCTGCCGGAAGCCACCGGCTACGGCCTGGGCCAGTCGATGATGGCCATGGGCCTGTGGATGGCCCCGGGCGGACTGATGATGATGGTGCTGGCGCCCCTGGGCGCCAAGCTCTCGGCGGCCCGCGGCCCCAAGGTCACCCTGGCCGTGGGGAGCCTGGTCATCTCCCTCGGCTACGCGTCCGCGCTGCTGCTCCTCGGCTCGACCTGGGGGCTGCTCGTCGTGACCATCGTCTGCAGCGCGGGCGTCGGCCTGGCGTACGGGGCGATGCCCGCCCTGATCATGGGTGCGGTTCCGCCGGAGGAGACCGCGTCGGCCAACAGTTTCAACACGCTGATGCGCTCGATCGGCAGCTCCGTCGCCGCCGCCGTGATGGGTGTGGTCCTCGCCCAGATGACGACGGACTTCGGCGGATTCCTTCTGCCGTCCGAGGACGGCTTCCGTGCGGCGCTGATGGTCGGCTGCGGTGTCGGTCTCGCGGCAGCGGTCGTCGCCTCCTTCATCCCCGTACGCCCGGTGGCTTCCCTGCCCGAGCCCCGGACCACGACCGAGCCGCTCCCGGCGTCCGAGGTCAAGGCGTAGCGGACACCGCCCGGCCGTCGCTCCGGGACACCGCACCCACCAGTGCGGCCAGCGCGGTGGCCAGGGTGGTCAGGCCGGAACCGGCCGGGCCCCCTGGCTCCCGCATGTAGACATCGCGCCGGATCTCGATCATCAGCGCGGTGACGCGGGGGTCCTTGCCGTAGTGCTTCAGCGGAACGTACGTACCGCTGAAGGGGCTGTCGAGCCCCGTCCCGCCGAAGCCGGCGAACGCCTTCTCCGCCTCGGCCACCAGCCCGGGCGGTGTGTGGAAGGCGTCGGTGCCCAGGCAGACCGGCGGACGCGGCCCCGCCCCGTGCAGTTCGTAGGGCAGGGGGACCGTGGGATAGGAGTGGACGTCGATGACCACGGCACGCCCGGTGGCGGCGAGCCGCTCGTCGACGGCCGCGGTCACCGCAGCCGCGTAGGGGTGGAAGTAGCGGTCGATCAGCGGCTGGGGATCGACGTCCCGGGCGCGCAGCCGCTCGCGGTGCGTGGTGTGCGTGTATACGGCGCCCATGCCGACGGCCCGCATCTCCTCGCGCTCGTCCGGGAACCGTTCGGGGTCGACGACCAGCCTCGACAGCCCGTTGACGAACCTCCAGGGCGTCACCGGGGCGGCTGCCGCCGCCAATGCGGCCAGCTCCGCGGTGTGGGAGTCCGTGATGTGGTCGGTCTCCCGCTCCAGGGCCCCGTCGTCCAGCACGATCCCGGCCCGCACCTCTTCGGGGACGATGCGGGAGCCATGCGGCACGTGGAGGAGCACGGGCGACTCCGCCGCTCCCGGCAGGAGATGGAACGGCTGGAGAACGGGGCCCATGGAGAGGTTCCTTCGGTTCGGGTCACGGCCGGTGGCGGACAGCGGTCCGATGGTCCACCGGCGCAGGGTCACTGCCCCGACGCGACCACCGGGTAGTGGTCCGAGAGGTTCGTGTACGTGTACGACTTACCCCAACTGGACACGGTCCAGGGGGCGCTCTGCTCCTTGATCACCTCGTTCTTCCAACCGGTCGGCTTCACGTGCCCGGCGCGGTGCAGGACGAAGTCGAGGTCCTCGCGCGGGTCGTCCGGGTAGCGCTCGGAGGCGATCGAGTTGTCCTGGGTGTCGAAGGAGTAGAGGTGCCCCGTGCGGGCGTCCGCCCCGGCGAGACCGGCGTCGGCGAGGAGGGACGCGTACTCGGCGGAGTGCGAGTCGACGTTCAGGTCGCCCGCCACGATGACCTGCTCCGAGGCCGGGATGTTCTTCGCGTCGAGGAAGGCGTCGATCTGCTTGAACTGGAGACTGCGCTTCTGCGCCGCCTCACCGGCCGCGCAGCCGGGGTCGGTCGACTGCGCGTGGGTTCCCACGACGTGGACGCGGGTGCCGTTGACGTTCAGCACGACGTAGGCGAAGCCCTTGTTGGACCACCAGTCGGCGCCGCAGGCGTCCTTGAAGATGTGCTGCTCCTTGCGGACGACCGGCCACTTGCTCAGCACGGCGACGCCGCCGTCCTCCGGAGTCGTCGCGGAATAGGCACCGCCCGTCGCGTCCCAGCCGCTCGTGCTCCGGCCCACCACGGGGGTGCGGTACGGGTACTCGGCGGACGCGTTGCGGAACAGCGCGTCGGAGGTCGTGTTGTCGAACGCCTCCTGGACGACGACGACGTCATTGCCGCGGAAGAAGGACGTCTTCGGTATCTCCGTGGCCCGGTGACTCTGACCCCAGTTCGGATAGAGGCTCGTGCTGAAGAGGAACGTGTTGTACGAGAGCACACGCAGCGACGGGGTCTCGGCGGCCGAGGCGGGCGGAGCGCCGACGGCGAGCGTGACCGCGGCGAGCGCGGCGGACAGCGTCGCGCCCGAGAGGCGGCGGAGCGAGGAGTGCGGCACGAGGGTCTCCAGGTTCTGCTGATGGGGGGTGGACCGGCGACACACATCAAATCAGCGGGAGTTACTTGCCGGTAGACCTTGGGTGGACCCAGTTTGATCATCGGCGCACAACCTGGTGAGGTCGGCCAGCAGCTCCTCGGCCACGTGCTCTTCGAGAACGGCCGTCCCCGCGGCCGAGAGGGCCGGGGCGAGGCCGGCGTCCCAGGGGGCCTCGGTGATCCGCCCGGCGGCGGGGCCCGAGGGCGAGCGGGTGTGCGCCGCGAGGAAGTCGGCGGTGGACATGAGCCACGGGGTGGCGGCGCTCCTGGCCAGGACGTGCGCCGCGATGCGCAGCCCTTCGCCGTCGAAGTCGCCGTGGTACCGCAAGGGTGCCCCGGCCTCGGCGAGACGATCGAGCAGGAGAATCACCGCACTGTTCGGCCACCCCGAGGTGCAGACCAGCGGCGGGCAGGACGGCCCGAAACGCTGGAGGGCGAGAGCCGGGATGCTGGGGTTCTCCGTGATGTGCACGGTGGTGCGGGGGAATTGGAGGTCACCGGGGGCACGCAGCTGGGCCAGCGTGAGGTGGGTGGCATGCCCGGCGGAGGAGAGCACGGCCAGCGCCTGGGCCACCGGGCCCCGGCCGACGGGGCGCAGGCCGGCGGTGAGCACCGTCGTGGAGAGCGCGTCGTCGGCGATTCCGGCGCGCGACCACAGGGCACGCCGGTCCGATGCCGTCTCGGGCGCGGGCACGCCGTGGAGGGCCGACAGGGCGCGCAGGACGAGCGAGGAGAGGCGGGTGCCGTCGTCGAGCGCGTGGGAGTCGTCGAGCACCCGGGTGGCGAACACCGGCAACGGCTCCCCGCGGGCCGGTATGTCGGCCAGGACACGCAGGGCGTCGCCGAGCGTGCGCCGGGTGGCCTGCACGGAACCGCCGATCACCCCGGCCCGCCGGACCGGGGACACCCACGCGTCGAGCGCGGGCTGCGCCCGGACCACCGGGTGCGTGGCGAACCACTCCCACAGGGCGGCCCGGTCGGCGGCCTCCGCGGCCCGGTCGGCAGCCCGGTCGCCGAGCGGGCCGACGATCCCGGTCACCACGGAGCGGGTGTCCTGGCCACAGCTGTCGAGGAGCGCCTCGTCCAGGCGCGCCAGGGCGACGGTGAGATGCGGGCCGGGAAGCCGGTCGAGGCCGAGGAGGTCCGCGAGCGCGCTCCGGGCGGCCTCGTCCAGCGGCCCTGTCCGTACCCGGGTGACCGGCCGGCCGGTGGAGAGCCGGGCATGGAACGCCTGCCACACAGGGGCCAGTTCGGGGCGGTCCAGCGGATGCGTCACCCCTGCTCCTCACGGGGCGCCGGCACGGATGCCTCTTCCGCCACCAGGTCCGCGCCGTTCCACACGAAGCGCGCCGTCGTCACCGCGTCGTCGTCGGGGCCCCCGCCCCCGGTGATCAGCTGGTGCACGGCGATGCCGTCGAGCTCCCGGTACGTGCACCACTCGTGGTCCGAGGTGAGCATGAGGTCGAGGTCCAGCGAACACAGCAGCTCGAAGACCTGTCCCCGGTTGGTGGAGTCGACACCGACGAAGACCTCGTCCAGCAGGATCAGCCGGGGCGCCCTCGGCACCGCCTGATAGTGCGCGGCCACCGCCGCGAACAGCGGCAGATGCAGCGCGATGGCCTTCTCCCCGCCCGACAGCGCGCCGTGCAGCTTCTTCGTGAGCAACTGCCAGCCCTGCCCGTTGGCCCGGTCCAGCTTCACGACGAACTGGTGCCACGCCGTGTAGTCCAGCACCCGCGTCAGCTGCTCCTCCCAGTTCTTCGCGGTGTCGGACGCCTTGGCCTCCTCGATGCGCTCTCGGAAGAACCGGTGCAGTGCCTCCCGGTCCCCGTCCGACATCCGTACCGGGTCCTTCAGCAGCATGTCGCGGGCGGCCCGGGTGCCGGGGGGCAGCCCCGGATCGACCTGCCACACCAGACGTACGGCGACCCGGGACGCCGTACGCACCCGCTCCAGACGGGCGTTCATCGCGTCGACCAGTTCGTTGGCCTGCCGGATGCGTGCCGCGAGATGGCGCCGGGTGTTGCCCGTGAGGGTGCGGTCGAACAGCTCGCGCTCATCGGTGGTGATCTCGTCCCGGCTGCGGTCGCGCTCCGCCGTCAGCGCGGCGAGCAGGCCCGCCGCGCCCATGCGTACGCCGTCCATGGCAGCGGAGAGGACCTGCACGTCGTCATGGGTCTCCAGAGCGAGGTCGGCCCGCTCACCGAGCGCCTGACGGCTCGCGTGGACGGTCTCGCTGAGCCGGCCGAGCGCGTCCGCGAGGTTCTTCGGCTCGTACGGCACGGACGGCCACAGGGTCCCCAGGGTCCGGGCGGTCTCCAGCGTGGCCTTGGTCCCTTCCCTCGTCCGCACCTCGGCCCCGGCTCCCGCGTCGGCGGGGAAGCCCAGCCGCAGCAGATACCGGAACCGGTCCGCGGCGCCGTCCCGTGCGCTCAGCGCGGCGTCCCGGCGCGAAGCCGCCACGGCCCGCTCACTGTTCAGTGCGCCTATGCGGCCTTCGAGCGTCCGCAGCCGGCCGGTGCACTCGCGCAGTTCCGTCAGGGCGCGCCGGTGCGCCGTCCGCATCTCCTCGATACGGGCGAGCGTCTCCTCGTACTCCGCGCCGATGGTGTGCTCGATCTCCTCCAGCTGGGCGGCCAGCGCCCGCGCCGTCGATGCCGCGCGGCCCGCCTCCGCCTCGTGCTCCTGCGCTGCCCTGTCGGACCGCTCGGACCGGGACGCCAGCTCCGCCGCCGTACGCCGCTCCGAGGCCAGCAGCACATGGGCGAGCAGCCACTGACTCCCGGTGTCCTGGAGGCCCTGGACCGTCTCCGCGACCGCGCGCAGCGCCTGGGCGTCGGCCGGCAGCCCGTGTTCGGAGGCCGCGTGGTCGAGTCCGTCCTGCGCGGTCCGGGCGGCGGCTTCGCACCGGGTGAGCCGCGCTACGGCTTGCCGTACGGCATCGTCCCGGGCGTCCGTGTCGGACCGGGCCCGGTCGAGCTCGCGCTCGGCCGTGGCGACGGCCCGGTGGTCGGGGCGGCAGGACCGGTCGAACTCCAGCGTCTCCCGGCGGGCGGTGACCGCCGCCAGTTCGGCTTCACGGCCGGTCAGCGTGTGATCCAGTGCGCCGATGGCCTCGGCCAGTTCCGCGACGCGGCGCTCCCTGGACCTGGCCCGTGCGGAGGCCCCGATGTAGGCGACGTCGGACTTGGCCCAGCTCCCCGTGGCGCTGGCCAGCCGCCAGGTGCCGTCCGCACCGACCGCGGCGCCGTGCTCCGGGGGCAGGGTGTCGCCGTAGGCGATGCCGGCCAGCAACTGGCCGATGCGCTCCGCCGATACGGGCGCCCCCGGCTCCGGGTGCAGCACCTCGCCGAGATGGCGGGCCGGGGCGGGCTCGGCCCACTCCGCCTCGGCGAACGTGTCGTGGCCCAGCGCGAACGCGCCCCCGTACGGCGCGACCCACGCGTCGAGCAGGCCACTGGCCTCCAGCGCGGCTTCGACCGCGTTGCGCGTGGCCGCGGGCACCTCGTCGTGGAAGGCCACCAGCCTCCACAGGGGCGCCCCGGACAGCCGGGAACGGTCGGCGGTACGGAACGCCGGAGTCGGGGGCGGGAGTTCCGCGGTCCCCTCCAGCCGTCCGGCCTCTGCCACCAGAGCCTCGCGCTCCGCCCGTGCCGTGGCGATGCGGGCGCCGACCGTGGCCTCGGCCGTCGTCAGGACGTGGTCGACCGAGCGGGCCGCCGCGTCCACCAGCGCCAGCACCTCGGGTTCGCTGGTGGCGCGGCCGGCCAGTTCCTCCAGGGCGCTCGCGTCGAAGGAGAGCTCCCCGCACTGCCGGGCCCAGCCCCGCAACCGCTCCGCCTGCGTCTCCACCGCCTGCCGGTACCGGTCCGCCGCCTCCGTACGCCGGTCGGAGGCCGCGGCGAGACCTGCCCGGGAATCCTCCACGCGCTCTTCGGCGGAGGCGCGTTCGGCGAGGGCGGCACGGAGGGCGTCGAGCGATTCGCGTACGTCCTCCACCTGGCTCCGGCGTCCACGGACCGCACCGTGCAGGATCTGTCGGGCCCGGTCGGCGTTGCCCGCTTCGAGCGCGCCGCTCACCTCCGTACAGGCGGCGGACATACCGGCCCGCCGGGCGACCTGCCAGGAGTCGCTCTCGGCGACGCGGACCCGCTCCGCCTGCGCGTCCGCCGCGTCCAGGGCCTGAGTGCGACGGGCCTCGTCCTGCTCCGCCGTCGTCCGGGCCGCGCCCGCCGCCAGATGGCGCTCCTCCGCGTCCCGGTGCGCCTCGGCCGCCCGCTGACGCAGCCGGTCCAGCTCCCGTCCCGCACGGTAGGCGTCGGACTCCGTCAACGCCTCGATCCGCGCGGCCAGTTCGGCGCCCAGCGCCTCCGTCTCGCTCTGCTGCTCCTCGGCCCGTGCCTGCTCCGCCACGGCGAGGCGGAGAGCCTCCTCGCTCTCCGTGGCCGTGCGCGTCCGGTTGTCCATGTCGGTGGTCGCCGAGATCAGGGCGGCTGCCCCGGCACGCAGCACCCGCTGGGCGTACGCGCGCTGGCGGGCGCCGAGGGCCTGCGCGGCCTGCACCTCGTCCTCCAGCCGGGCCAGATGCTCGCGGCGGCGGTCCAGTCTCTCGAATCCGTCGGCCAGTTCGGAGATCTCACCCTGGTCCAGCGGGGGCAGGGCGCGCGACAGCAGCTCCGAGAGGAGCGAGGGGTCGAGGCGCTGGGACAGCTTCGGTGTGCGCAGCTGGAGCAGTGCCGTGATGAGCGCGTCGTAGCGCTGCTCGCTGAGGCCCGGGAACAGGGTGCGGCGCACGGTGTCGCGGTAGTCGGACGCCGAGGCGTGCACCTCTCCGTGCCCGGACAGCTCCGCGGCGAGCGCCGCCCTCGTGAGGGGCTGACCCGCCTCGTTGACCAGAGAGATGCCGCCGGGGACACCCACCCGCCGACGACTGGTGAAGAAGTCCGTGGAGACGGTCGTGGTCCGTTCCCCGGCCTGCAGCCGCGCACCGATGGTGAGGAAGCCGTCCTCGCCGTCCTCGCCCCGCTCCGTGCGGAACTCCAGCCACACATATCCCACCCGGGTGAGCCCGGTGGCGCCCTCGCCCATGAGGTTCCAGTGCATGGTGCGTTCCGAGCCGCCGAAGGTGGACAGCCGGTGCGGGCGCAGACTCGCGTCGAAGAGGAACGGCAGCAGGACCTCCAGCGCCTTCGACTTGCCGGTGCCGTTCGGCCCGCGCAGCAGCAGACGCCCCCGGTGGAAGGTGAACACCTCGTCGTAGTAGCGCCAGACGTTGAGCACGCCGGCCCGGGTCGGCTGCCAGCGCTCACGGGGGCCCGGCCCGGAGGGGGAGCCGGAGGCGCGAAGGGGGAGTGCGGTGACCGTCATGCGGGGTGTTCTTCCTTGAGAGTGGCGCCGGTGACGCGGTAGCGGGCGGCGGCGGGTCTGGGCACGACCCGGCCGCCCTCGCGGCGTACGAGACGGAAATCGGCAAGGACCTGCACGGCGTCCTCGGCGAGGACCGCCGCACCGCCCTCGGTCCGGTACGCCTTGCCCCAGCGCGGGAAGCGGTCCAGGATCCGTCCGGCCTCGACGGCCAGCTGTTCGGGTGCGCACCCGGCGGGCGCGCCGTTCAGCACGTCGAGGAGCAGGAGCGCGGCGACCTTGGCGTGGTGCGCGTCGTCGGGGAACCGGCTGTCCGTGGCGATGGCGTCCGGATCGACCAGCAGGAACCCTTCGGCCCGCTCCTCCAGCACGAACCCCGCCTGTTCCGCGGCGCGCCGCAGGATCTGACGGCCGGTGGGGGAGGTCAGATAGCCGAGCTCGGCGTCGGTCAGCTCGTCGCGGTGCAGCACCGGCTGGTCGAACAGCCGCCGCAGCACCGAGTGCCGCAGCCACAGATTGCGTTGCACCGGGGAGAACCGTGTCTCCGGCCCCGCGCCGTCCTCGGTGTCCCCGGTCTCGGGCAGTCCGTACCGCCGCTCCTGCACGAGCCCGGCCAGCAGCGCCTCGAAGCCTGCCGGTACCCCCGCGGCCGGCACGGCGAGCCGGGACGGCCCGCAGGGCGCCGCGAGCAGCCGCATCAGCACACTGGAGTCCACCCGGTAGAGAACCTTCGCCTCGGCCGACTCGGCGAAGCTGTCCGTCGTCCCGTCCACGGTCTGCAACGCCCCGTACGACTCCAGCAGCCGCAGGACGTCGACGAACGCGACCCGCTCCGCACGCTGCGCCGTGTCGAACGCGGGCAGCGCCTCGTCCGCGGCTGCCGCCTGGACGACCCGGTCGGCCAGGAGCCCGATCGTGGTGACCGGCACGGAGAGGAGCTCGGCCGCGGTGACGCACAGCAGGACGTAGCGCCGACGGTCGAACGGCGCCCGGCCCGCCCTGGTCCTGCGGGCCGGACGGGTCGCGTCGGCGTCCGCGGTGACCTTCAGCAGACGGGCGTACCCGAGGCGGGGCTCGACGGCCAGCGTCCAGCCGCAGTGGTAGTCGAACCAGTGCGCCAGCGGGTCACGGCGGCGGCGCACCAGGTCGAACACCACCGGATCGGACCGCTCGGTGAGCAGCGGTCTGACCAGCAGCGTACGAATGCAGCGGGACATCTCCTCCCGCTCGGCCACCACCAGTTGATTGGCGAAGTTACTCATCCGGCCGCCACCTCCCGATCCCTGACCGCAGCCGCAGCCGCCCCCGTACCCGCTGCCGAAGTGCCGGCCGCCGCCCGGTCCGTCACCGCTCCCGCCCCCGCGACGCCCGCGGTGTGCACCTCGATGACGTAGTCGGGGCAGGTCAGCGTGCCCCGCGCGGTCCGCAGGACGGCCGGTACACCCTGCGGGTCGGCGGGGGACCGCAGCACCACCTCGACCCGCCCGTCCCCGGTCACGGCGCGCCGCGCCCCCGTCGTGTCCGGACGCACCGCAAGGGCCCGGCCCAGCAGATCGAGGAGCCGCTCGAACACCTCGTGGTCCAGCGCACCGAAGCGGGACAGCCGCACCGGGGACTCGGTCCGCAGCAGGCTCCAGGCGGCATCCAGCTCGGCCCGCTCGGCGCGCGCCCGCTCCGCCCGCTCCGCCTTCAGCGCCGCCACGTCCCGCACGCGCCCGGTGCGGGTGAACCGCTCCGTCCGTCCACTGGTGCGTAGCAGGGCCGAGACCTCCACGGGCGGGGCGTCGTGCCAGCTCTCGGTGGCGGAGACGAGCTCCGGGTCCGCGTGGGCGAGATGGGCGTGGCGCGACGGTCCGAGACCGAAGGCGGTCGCCCAGAGGCGGTGCAGATCGTCCTCTCCGGGGGCGGCGGCGAACCACCGGGCCAACTCCCGGAAATCCTGCACCGCGCCGGTCGACCGGCGCCGCGACTCGGTGATCCGGTCCAGGACCTGGAGCAGGGTGACGATGGCGCGGCGCGCCACGTGGTGCAGGTGCTCCACGCGCGGGGGCGAGCCGTCGGCGGGCAGGAACCAGGCCCGCAATCCGTCCCACCGGGCCTGCCGGCGGGCCAGCCAGGCGGGCGCCGGATCGTCCCCACCGGTCGGCGGGAGCTCGGCGCCGCGCAGTGCCCGCTCCCACAGCGTCCCCGTGCCGTGCTCCTCGACCCGGGCGACGGCCGCCGCGACCGCGTGGGCCCGCTGGTCGAGATTGGTGAGGAACTCCTGGAGATAGGCGACCGTGGCCCCCTTGACCTCGTGGAAGGTGGACAGCTCGGCGCCGTCGGTCCGCAGGAGGCGCTGGAGCTCGCCGTTGAACTGTTTGGTGTTCCCCCGCAGGGCGTCCAGATGCCCTTCGAGCTCCTGCAGCGTGGCGAATATCCGCCGGTCGCCCGACGTCACGTCCTGCGACAGCCGGTCCAGCTCCGCCAGCCGGTCGGCGATCGCGTCGAGCACGGCGGTCTGAAGCGCTCCGGTCGACACCAGGACGGAGAGGGCGTGCTGCACTCCCGCGAAGGCGGCCTCACCACGCCGCGTCAGCGAGTACTGGAGGTTCCGCCGCTCGTACTCCTCCGCCGTGCGGTAGTTCTCCGCGTGGTTCTGGATGACATCCAGCAACTCCCATTCCCTGAGCTGCTTCAGAGCCCCCGTGAGGTCCTCGTCCGTCAGCGCGCCGAACCACCCGACGCCCCGCAGCTGCTCCCGCACCTCGTCCAGCCCCAGGGCGGTCACCAGCCGCTCGTTGGCGTCGCCGAAGGTCTGAAGGATCGCCGAGTAGAGCGGCGCCCGGTCGCCCATCGTGAACCGGAACATCTCGGCCGGGACCCGGTGTGTCACTGCCACTGGTCGCTCCTTGCCCCTCACTCCTCTGTGCCGTGCCAAGAACAGTAGACGGCGTCACTGACACGACGGACATACCAGGCCAGTAAGGAGGAGCTGCCCCGAACCGACCCGGCCTCACTCGGGAGAGACCGGTCTGCCGGACCGGGGCGTCGGCTTCGGCGAGGTTCTCAGTGCCGGAACGGGCCGCGCACCTCGTACGTCACGCCTCCCGACCCCGTGGTCTCGCCGCTCGTCCCGCGCTGCGAGGAGAAGTACAGCCGGGTGCCGTCCGGGGAGAAGGCCGGACCGGTGATCTCGGATCCGGACTGCCCGTCGATGCGCAGGACCGGGGCGACCGTACCGTCCCTCGTGATGATGTTGATCTCCATGTTCCCGCCGTCCTCCGCGACGTACAGGTCGCCGGCGGTGGTACCGGTGACGTTGTCGACGCCGTTGAGGGTGCCGTCCCCGTTGTAGACGGCCGTGATGGTCTGCGCCGCCGTGTCGTAGGCCCAGACCTTGCGGTCCCCCTTGGCCGTGAAGTAGCAGATGCCGTCCGCGTAGTGGCACCCCTCTCCGCCGTCGAAGTGGCGGGCGCCGGAGAGCTGGTGGCGGGTCTGGGTGAGGAGGGCGGACGGGGAGGGGACGGGCCGCCACTCGATGCCGTCGCCGGTGGTCGTGCAGGCGACGTCGAGACGGCCTCGGGACAGATCGCCCCAGCTCGCCGGGGTGAAGCGGTAGAAGCAGCCGTCCTCCTCGTCCTCCGTGAGGTAGACGACCCGGTGGTCCGGGTCGCAGGCGGCTGCCTCGTGCTTGAAGCGGCCCATGACGGGGCGGGACACCGCGGTGTTCCGGCCGTGGGGATCGGCCTCGAAGACCCGGCCGCGGTAGATCTCCTCGCAGGACAGCCAGGTGCCCCAAGGGGTCGCCCCGCCGGCGCAGTTGAGGTTGGTGCCCGACAGGATGCGGTACGCGCGGTCGATCGAGCCGTCGGCGTGGAACCGCAGGGCGGACGCGCCGCCGATCAGCGGGAGTTCGGAGTTGGAGACGTAGATCCAGCCGTCGCCGTCCGGGAAACAGGCGCCGCCGTCGGGTGCCGAGTGCCAGATCGTTCCGCCGACCGGCTGGAGGGACCTGGCCACCACGCGGCCGGTGAAGCCCGCGGGGAGAGCCAGTCCGTTGGCGTCCGGGGTGAGCAACGGGCCGTAAGGCCCCGCACCGCTGTCGGCGGACGCGGCGTGCTGCCACAGGGTGCCGGAGAAGGCGACGGCGCCCGCTCCGGCCGTGACGGTGCGCAGGAAGGTGCGTCTCTGCATGGGCAACTCACTCCTGTCATCGGGTGGTGCGGCGGGACGAGGGCCCGCCGCCGCGTACATCAAGCCCCGGCCGGCGGTCAGGGAGATGGCCTCCGGCTGAAGCAGGATCGACATGTACATGTAACCCATGGTTACGGCTGGTCGCCCGCACCGTCCAGGGCCCGAAGGCGTCGTTCCTCTTGGCCGGCAACCGCGCCCCGCTCCTCCGCCGCCCGGGTAACACCCGGGTAATGACGGCTTCCTAGCCTGCGGCCCCTGTACCCGAGCTGGAGGCCCAACACTCATGCGTCTGAGACGCCTTGCCGGAGCCGGTGTCGCCGCCGCGCTCGCCCTGCCCCTCGCCCTCGGAGGCTCGCCCGCCGCGGCCGACGAGCCCGTGCCGGACATCGTCGCCGGGCAGAACTCCCGTACCCCGAGCCACATCACGCACCTGCCGCCCGACTCCGCCGCCGACGCGGCGGGAACGCCCGAGACGCGCGCCCGGCGCCACCTCGCCGCCCACGACGACCTCTACCACGCGCGCGGCCTCGACCTCGTGGACGCCGGGACCGCCAGGGCCGGTGACACCACGACCGTCCGCTTCGCCCAGCGCCATCGCGGAGTGCCCGTGCTCGGCAGCGCGTACCTCGTACACCTGGGGAGGGACGCGGTGACCGGCGCTGCCGGGTCGCTCTTCACCGACCTGACCGTGGACACCGAACCCGCCTTCACCCAGCAGGCCGCCATCGACCTGCTCCCCTTCGTGGACACCACGGCGTACGCCGAAGACGCCCGCGACATCCAGGGCCACGGCCTGGTGGTGCTGCCCGAGGGGAGCGGCACCCTCGCCTACCACCTCACCGTCACCGGCCGGACCCCCGCCGGTGAGCCCAGCCGCCGCGAGGTCTACCTCGACGCCCTGCACGGCACGCTCGCCCTCGCCTACGACAACCTCCAGGACGCGGGCCCGGCCGAGGGCACGGGAGTCGACCAGCACGGCGTCACCAAACCCCTCGTGGTGTACGGCACCGACAGCGGATACGAGCTCCGCGACCGCTCCAAGCCCATGTGGGCCACCGGCGAGGGCGAGATCCTCACCTACGACGCGGCCGGGGCGAGCGTCACCAAGTACCAGGGCACCCTGCCCGCCGACGCCGCGCTCGCCCACTCGGACACCACGCGCTTCGACGGCAGGCACACCGACTCCGGTGCGGTGGACGCCCACTGGGGCGCGGGCAAGGTCTACGACTTCTACCGCTCTCTCGGCCGCGACGGCATCGACGGCAGGGGCGGCGACATGCGCTCGGTCGTCGACGTCACGTACGGAGGACGCCCCTACGACAACGCCTTCTGGGACGGCTCGAAGATGGTCTACGGCCGTTCGTCCAAGGGACGTTCCTTCGCCGCCGACCTGGACGTCGTCGGCCACGAGATGACCCACGGCGTCACCGACCACTCCGGTGGCCTGGTCTACCTCCAGCAGTCCGGCGCCATCAACGAGGCGGTCTCCGACTACTTCGGCAACGCCATCGACGTCACCTACTCCGGTACGCCGATGACCGACCCGGACGCCGCCCTCCTCGGTGAGGACCTCTGCCCCGGGACCGGCCCGCGCGACTGCGCGCTGCGCGACCTGAACGACAGCCGGCGCGCCGAGAGCGACTACCTCTCCCTGCCGCCGGACGTCGACAACGGAGGGGTCCACCTCAACTCGACCATCTTCTCCGGAGCCCTGTGGGACATCCGCGAGAACCTGGACGCGCAGCGTGCGGACGAGATCGTCTACACCGCGCTCACCCAGTACTTCACCCCGCTCACCGACTTCTACGCGGGCCGCCGCGCAGTCCTGGACGCGGCCCGTGCGCTGCATGCCGACGACGCCGAACTCGACGTGATATCAAAGGCGTTCAACGACCACGGAATCACCAGATCCTGGCAGCGGAAGCTCCCGCACGACTCCCGCGTCATCCTCGGCGACGTACGTCCCGCGAGCGCACCGGACGCCGACGGCAAGCGCTGGGTGATCAGCGAGTACGACCCGGTCACCGGCGCACCGCAGATCAGGGTCGGCACGACCGGCAGCAGCCGGACGAGGGTCGTTTCGGAACCGATCACCGGCAGCGACACCCGCAACGGCGTCATCGGCAACACCACCCCCCGGATCAGCGGCGACACCGTGGTGTGGACCCGCCTGACCCGGGTCAACCCGTACTGGGTGAACGCCGATGTCGTACGGGGTTCGTTCGACGGCGGCCCGGTCGTCGACCTGCACCCGGGCGGCGGCATGCAGGGCAACCCCGATGTCTCGGGCGACACGGTGGTGTGGTCCGGGGACGAACCGCTGGGCGGCACCGGCGACCACAACGACCTGTTCACGAAGACGGGCGACGGACCGGTCACCAACCTCACTCCGGAGCTGAAGACCCTCGGCTACTTCCCGCGGATCTCCGGCGGCGTCATCGCGTACATCCATACGGCAGGCGCCTTCACGGGCCGCAGCGCCGCGACGTACGACCTCCGCACAGAGCGGCGCACCGTCATGCCGTTCGGGAAGGATCCGTCCGGCAATCCGCTGAAGTACGCCGTCCAGGTGGACACGAACGGCCGTCAGATCGTCTGGTCGGAGACCGGCTTCGACGACGACCTGCAGCTGCACGCCGCGGACACGGACGGCGGGAACGACCACGTCCTCGTGCCTCAGGGAACGGAGACCACGCCGTACGTCCCGCAGATCACGGTCAACGACACCTGGCTGGTCTACAGCGACTACCGCGGCTACTACACCTCGCCCGAGATCAGCCACGACACGCTGCCGAAGCTGTGGATGATGCCGATCGCCGGTGGCACGGCCGAACCCGTCAGCTGCGACCCCGGTGCGCAGGAGGCACCCGTCCTGGGCGAGAGCGGCCAAGTCCTCTGGCTGGACTCGACGTTCGGTGACACCAGCCTGGTCACCCGCGACGCCACGCGCACCCGCTGCTGACGTACCCACACGCCCACGGGCATGGGCTCCGACCGCCGGAGCCCATGCCCGTACGCCGTTCCGTGCCCTGGCCCGTCACGCCGCCATGGCGACGGACGCCTTGCCGAGCGCGGCCTCACCGGCGGTGGCCCGCTCGGCGAAGACCACGACCCGCAGGAGTGCGAACCGCCCGACACCCGCCAGCGCCGAAGCCGACAGATAGACGGTCTGCTCCACCAGGGCGGAGGGTTCGGGCCGCACGGCGTACAGACACAGCAGGGCCCCGGTGGTGAACGCATAGCTCACGGCCACGGTGAGTCCGGACTGGAGATGGACACCCCAGCCGCGACGCCCGCTCCGGAAGGAGACCCGGCTGTGCAGCTCGGTCGCGATGAGGGTGGAGACGACGGTGACCAGCGCGTTGGCCACGGCCATGGGCATCCGGTCGTTGAGCAGGACGAGCACACCACTGGACGCGAGACCGACACCACCACCGCACACGACGAAGCGCACGAAGGCCGCGAGAACCGGATGGACGGTGCGCGTCGGCGGGTGCGAGGGGGCGGTCACGGGGGTCCTCCGGAGGTCGTGTGAAGCGGTGGTTCGATTCCACCTCAGAACCTACGGACCCGTCGTCCGCCGAGCGAACGGGTTAAACCCCGACTTCGCTGGGGGGTTACCCCCATACACAGGTGGGGGTAGCCCCTCGCTCCGGGTACCACCGGCCAGGCACCCCACCCGAAACGTGGTCGAAATGCCCCGTGCGGCAGACGTTTCTACCCTGAGGGGACCAGGGAGACAACACGACAGACTGGAGGCGACCCTGTGCCCGATGCCCCGGAACCCGGACCGCACGCGCCCCGCACGGACCGTCTGCACCCGGTCGGCGATCCGGACGTACGCCTGAGCCACCACGTCGTCCACGGCTACCGTCGCGCGTACCGGATCGCGGGGGAGGGCCCGGCGATCCTCCTGGTCCACGGCATCGGTGACTCCTCGGCGACCTGGGCGAACCTGATCCCCGAGCTGGCCCGGAACCACACGGTCATCGCCCCCGACCTCCTGGGCCACGGCGCCTCCGACAAACCACGGGCCGACTACTCGGTGGCGGCCTACGCGAACGGCATGCGCGACCTCCTGGGAGTCCTGGGCATCGAACGCGCCACGCTGGTCGGTCACTCCCTCGGCGGTGGCGTGGCGATGCAGTTCGCCTACCAGTTCCCCGAGCGCACCGACCGCCTGATCCTGGTGAGCGCCGGCGGTGTGGGCGCCGAGGTCACCCCGGTCCTCAGGGCGGTCTCGCTCCCGGGCGCCGACCTGATGCTGTCCGCGCTGCGCCTGCCCGGCATGCGGGCCCAGGTGGGGTTCTTCACCCGTCTCATGAAGGCGCTCGACACGGACCTCGGCCAGGACGCCGCCGAACTCGTCGACCTGGTGGACGCACTCCCCGACGCCACGTCCCGCAGCGCGTTCATCAGCACCCTGCGGGCGGTGGTGGACTGGCGCGGCCAGGTGGTCACCATGCTCGACCGCTGCTATCTGGCGGAGGGCATGCCCACCCTGCTGCTCTGGGGATCCCGCGACAGCATCGTCCCGGTCGACCACGCCTACGGCGCCCACGCGGCGATGCCGGGCAGCCGTCTGGAGATCTTCGAAGGCGCCGGCCACTTCCCCTTCCACACCGACCCCGCCCGCTTCCTCGCCCTGGTCGAGGACTTCATGCACACGACGGCCCCGGCGAACTGGAGCCAGGAACGCTGGCGCGAACTGCTGCGCGCCGGGCGCCCGGGGGGCGTCGCGGGAGACCCGGACGAGGCGTTTCACCGGGCGGTGGAGCGCGGTCTGCGGGAGGCGAGCGAACGGAGCGCCACCTGAGGTCTTGTCGTTCTCGCCGCCACCTGCTCTTGTGTACCCGCGGGTAATACTCTTCGAGGGCGGGTACGGCGTGGATTCAGTGGCTGGACAGGCCGGGCAGGACGTACGGGGCACGCTCCCCGAGGGACTCGCCGAGGCGATACGGGACACCGCCCAGGAGATCGCCGCGCTGCTGCGCGAGGCCACCGACACCGGCGCCCCCGTGCCCGGCTCCGCGTGGACCATCGGCGAGGCGGCGGCCCACCTGGCCCAGGCCAACGAGCTGATGGCCGACATCGCGGCAGGCCGGGTGCGGAGCCACGGCGACGGCACACCGCAGAGCCTCGCGGCGGCGAACGAACGCGCACTCGCCGCGTTCGGGGAACGCGAGGCCGGTCCCCTGGCCGAGATGATCGCGGACCGGGCCGAGGCGTACCTCACGGCGGTGGACGGGCGACCGGCCGGGGAGACTGTGGACACCCCCCTGGGCACGATGAGCCCGGAGGCCCTGGGCTCCTATCTGCTGACCCACATGCTCGGCCACGGCTACGACCTCGCGCGCGCCCTGGGCCGCCCGCACATGATCGACCGCACCCGGGCCGGACTGTGCCTGCCCTTCCTGATCGCCGCCATGCCACGGGTGGCCGTTGCCGCCACCACCGCCGGCCTGACGGCCCGCTACACGATCCGCCTGTGGAGCGGCGCCCGCTTCGGAGTGACGTTCACCGACGGCGCCGTGACGGTGACACCGCAGCCGCCGACCCGCCCGGACTGCACGATCCACATCGAGCCGGTCACCTTCCTCCTGATGGCCCTGGGCCGCCGCAACCCGGTGGCCGCCATCGCCTCGGGCCGCATCCTGGCCTGGGGCCGCAAGGCATGGCTGGCACCCCGCTTCCCGGGACTGTTCAGGGCGCCGTGAGCCGGCGGGGCGGGCTCGTCCGGAACCAGCCCGGAGTGAAGCGGGACGAAGTCCCCAACTGCCCCTGCAGGGTGGACTTTCGCTCAGTGCTCCGACATTCTGTGCGGACTTTGATCGCGGCTCACCGTCGATCCGCGAGTCGGTCCGCGAGTCCGTCCTTCGTGCGCAAGGGGAACCGCCATGAGCTCGTCCCGCCTGCCCTCCCGCCGGATCGCCGTGGTCTGTGCGGCCGTCGCGCTCGCTCTGCCGCTCAGTGCCTGCAGCAGCAGTGACGACGGGGCGACCGTCAAGGGTGCGAAGCTGGTCAAGTCCGGCCAGATCACCACCTGTACGCATCTGCCGTACGCGCCCTTCCAGTCCGAGAAGGACGGCGAGGTCGTCGGGTTCGACGTCTCGATGATCGATCTGGTCGCGGAGGACCTGGGCGTGAAGCAGGTCGTCGTGGACAAGTCGTTCGAGACGATCAAGACCGGCGCCGACCTCAACGCCGGCGTCTGCGACGTGGCCGCGGCCGGCATGACCATCACCGACGAGCGCAAGCAGAACCTGGACTTCTCCGTCCCGTACTTCGACGCCACCCAGGCCCTGTTGGCCCAGAAGGGCGTCAAGGCGGCGACCGTCGAGGACATCACCGGGCAGAAGCTCAGGCTCGGCTCGCAGTCCTCCACCACCGGTGAGGACTTCGCCCGTGAGCACGGTGCCGACCCGCAGTCCTTCGAGAGCTCCGACGCCGAGCTGAACGGGCTGCGCACCGGTCAGGTGGACGTCATCGTCCAGGACTATCCGGTCGTGCAGAACTGGCTCAAGGACCCCGCGAACTCGGCCAAGTTCGAGATCGTCGGCAATCTCGACACCGGTGAGCAGTACGGCTTCGCGGTCCGCAAGGACGGCAACGCCAAGCTGCTCGCTTTGATCGACCAGGCCATCAAGGACGCGAAGGCGGACGGTACGTACAAGAAGCTGTACGAGCAGTGGATCGGGCCCATGCCGAAGGGTGCCGACGCCCAGTGACCACCCTGACCACCGGTAAGGACCGGGAGGAGACGGCTGCGCGGCCCCGGATGTCGCCGCGTCGCCGGCGCCGTATCTCCCGCGGGGTGCAGTACGCCGTCTTCGTGATCGCCGTGGTGGTCGTGGGCGCGCTGGCCGACTGGAGGCAGCTCCAGGAGCAGTTTCTCGACCTGTCGGTCGCCCGGCGGCTCTTCCCCGAGCTCATCACGATCGCGCTGCGCAACACCGTGGTGTACACGCTGACCGGCTTCGGCGTCGGACTCGTACTGGGGCTCGTCGTCGCGCTCATGCGGCTGTCGTCCGTCGCTCCCTACCGGTGGCTCGCGATCGCGTACATCGAGTTCTTCCGTGGTCTTCCCGCCCTGCTGATCTTCATATTCGTGGGGGTCGGAGTCCCGCTCGCCTTCCCGGGGATCGTCTTCCCCGGGGAGACGTACGGGCAGGTCGCCTGCGCCCTCGGCCTGGTCGCCGCCGCGTACATGGCGGAGACCATCCGGGCCGGCATCCAGGCGGTGCCGCGCGGACAGCTGGAGGCGGCGCGCACGCTGGGCATGTCGTACGCCACCGCGATGCGGTCGATCGTGATCCCTCAGGCGTTCCGGATCGTCGTGCCGCCGCTCACCAACGAAATGGTCCTGCTCTTCAAGGACTCCTCGCTGGTGCTCTTCCTCGGTGTCACGCTCCAGCAGCGTGAACTCACCAAGTTCGGCCGTGACTTGGCTGGTACGACGGCCAACACGACCCCCATCTTCGTCGCGGGGCTGTGCTACCTCCTGGTCACGGTGCCGCTCGGATATCTCGTACGGCGCCTGGAGGCCCGTCATGCACAGGCGAGGTGATCACGGGATGGCGGACGCCGCCGCGGCGATCGAGATCCGGGGGCTGCGCAAGTCGTTCGGCGACGTCGAAGTCCTGCGCGGCATCGACTTCACGGTCGCGCCCGGCGAGGTCGTCTGTGTCGTAGGCCCCTCGGGGTCCGGGAAGTCGACCCTGCTGCGCTGTGTGAATCTCCTGGAGGAGCCGACCAGCGGCACGGTCACCGTCGGCGGTGTCGACATGACCGATCCGGACGTCGACATCGACGCGATGCGCCGGCGGATCGGCATGGTGTTCCAACAGTTCAACCTCTTCCCCCATCTGAACGTCCTGGACAACCTGACGATCGCCCAGCGCCGGGTGCTCGGGCGGGGCAGGGAGGAAGCCGCCCGCGTCGCCCGGGAGAACCTCGCCAAGGTCGGCCTGGCCGACCGCGAGGACGGATTCCCCTCGCAGCTCTCCGGGGGGCAGCAGCAGCGTGTGGCCATTGCGCGGGCCCTCTCGATGGGCCCCGGCCTGATGCTCTTCGACGAGCCCACCAGCGCGCTCGACCCCGAGCTGGTCGGCGACGTCCTCGGGGTCATGCGCACCCTCGCGGACGAGGGCATGACGATGATGGTCGTCACCCACGAGATGGGCTTCGCCCGTGACGTGGCCGACCGCGTGGTCTTCATGGACGACGGCCGAGTCGTGGAACAGGGGCCCCCGGAGGAGGTCCTGACCCGGCCGGAACACGCCCGGACCAAGGCGTTCCTCGCCCGGGTCCTGCACCCGGACGCGGTGCGGCCCGAGGCCTGAGGTCAGGGGCGGCCGTCCCCGTGTGACTCATCTGCGTCATTGGCACGGAGACGCCACCCGAGTGCGTTGTCAGGCGTCACGGGGTCCGCGACGATCTCGTCAGCGGATGTGGCCGGGGAGAGGACCTGCGAGCCCTCCCGGCCAGATCCGGCACGGGGCGGCGGTCAAGGACCTCGCTCCTCCCTGACCCACGGCCTCGCCTAAGGAATCCGCATGCCATCCACCGTCTCGCCGCCCCGTCGGCGGCGCCGAAGAACCGTCTTCGCCCTGGCCCTCGCCCTCGCGGTCGGTCTCGGGCAGGCCCCCGTGTCGGCCGTGGAACCGGGAGCCGGGCCTGACGGGCCCGCAGCGGCGGTGGTGAGCGCGAAGGTCGATCCCTCGTTGCGGTCGTCGGCCTCCGGTGTCTCGTCCTTCTGGGCCGTGCTCGACGAGGCCGATCTGTCCGGTGCGGCCGGGAAGCGGGGCAAGGCGGCCAAGGGCCGGTACGTGATGGACCGGAAGAAGGCGCATGCCGACGAGCGGCAGGCCGGTTTGCGGGCTCTGCTCAAGGACCGGGGGGCTGCGTTCACGTCGTACTGGCTCGTCGACGCGGTACGGGTGAAGGGGGACCGGAAGCTTCTCGACGAGGTCGCCGCCCTGCCGGAGGTGAAGCACGTTCTGCCCGTGCGGAGTTACTCGCTCGTCGATCCCGCGCCGGCCGCGCCGACCCGGGCCACGGCCACCGCGGCGGACGGCACCGAGTGGGGTGTGGCCGCCGTCGGGGCGCCCGAGGTGTGGGAGAAGTACGGGACCCGGGGTGAGGGCATCACTGTTGCCAACATCGACACCGGTGTGGACGTGAACCATCCCGCGCTCGCCGCCAACTACCGTGGCAGCAAGGGCGGTGACGGCAGGGACGACGCGTACAACTGGTTCGATCCGACGGGCAACTGCGGTGGGGCGGGACCGTGCGACAACAACCGGCACGGCACCCACACCATGGGGACCATGGTCGGCGCCGGTGGGACCGGTGTGGCGCCCGGTGCCACCTGGATCGCGGCCAAGGGGTGCGGGACGAGCTCCTGCGCGGACTACGACCTCGTCGCGGCGGGTCAGTGGATTCTCGCCCCGACCGACAGCGCGGGCAGGAACCCGCGACCCGACCTGGCGCCGGACATCGTCAACAACTCCTGGGGCGGCGGGCAGCGTTCGTTCTGGTACCGCCCGGTCATCGACGCTTGGGTGGCTGCCGGCATCTTCCCCGCCTTCTCGGCCGGAAACGAAGGCCCCGGGTGCGATACCGCCACTTCGCCCGGTGACAACGACGGGAGCTACTCCGTCGCCGCGTACGACGCGGAGGGGAAGATCGCGCCGTTCTCCAGCCGTGCCGGTGCCGGTCAGGAGGGCAAGCCCGACATCGCCGCACCGGGGGTGAACGTCCGCTCCACGCTTCCGGGCGGCGGCTACGGGCTGCTGAGCGGTACGTCCATGGCCTCGCCCCATGTGGCGGGCGCGGTGGCCCTGTTGTGGTCGGCGGCGCCCGGGCTCGTCCGTGATGTCCCCGGTACCCGCGCACTCCTCGACGGATCCGCGGCCGACGTGGACGACACCTCGTGCGGCGGCACGGCCGCCGACAACCGGGTGTGGGGCGAAGGGAAGCTGGACGTCCTCGCGGCGGTGGACGCGGCGCCGAAGACCGCTGCCGGAACGCTGGCCGGCACGGTGACGGGCCCCGACGGCGCCCTGGCCGGAGCCGAGGTCGTCGTGACCGGCCCGGTCTCCCGTGTCACGAGGGCGGCGGGCGACGGCCGGTACGCGTTCGGCAGGCTGCCCGCCGGTGAATACACCCTGGCGGTAAGGGCGTTCGGATTCCTCCCGGACGCCCGGACCCTGACCGTCGTTGCCGACGAAGCCGGGGCCGCCGACGTGGTCCTGGCCGTTTCACCGGTCCGCAGGATCACCGGCTCCGTGCGGAGTGATGACGGGGCGCCGAGCGCCGGCAGCGAGGTTGTCGTCCTGGGTGCCCCGGTCGATCCGGTGCGTACGGATGCGGAGGGGCGGTTCGCGCTGGCCCTTCCCGTCGGTTCGTACACCCTGCGCGCCACGGGCGACGGGTGTTGGGGAGCTGTGGCGATACCGGTGGCGGTCGACGCCACCGATGTGGACGTCGAGGGTGTCCTGAACCCGGAGCGCGACGCGTTCGGGAACGAGTGCCGTACCGAAGCGGGAACGTGGCTGCCCGGCAAGGACCGGGTCGGCTCCGACACGCGCGTCGAGCTTCCGTTCCCCATGCCGTTCTACGAGGACTCCTACTTCTCCGCCTACGTCCGGCCGTACGGACTCCTCGACTTCCTCGGAGGCCGGTACAGCTGGGCCAACACGACGCTGCCCGACCCGCGCGAGCCCAACCGATCCGTCTTCGCCTTCTGGGACTCCCTGGGAGCTGCCGGGCCCGGGCCGGATCGCTATACGGCCACGTACGGCACGGCCCCCCACCGCGTCTTCGTGGTGGAGTGGCGTGACGCCGTCGTCGGACTCGACTCCACGGCAAAGGTGGACGCGGCCGTCCAGTTGCACGAGAACGGCGAGATCCTGCTGACGTACCGAGGGATCGACCCGGACCGGGAGCTGGAGCGGGGCGGATCGGCGACCACGGGCATCGAGGACACCTGGGGGACGCGCGCCGTCGAGTACTCCTTCGAAGAGCCTGTTCTCTCGGACACCACGGCGATCCGTTTCCGGGTCCCCGGGTACGCCACTCTCACCGGGAACGTCACCGATCTCGGCAGCGGCGCCGCCACGCGGGCGCAGCTGACGGTCAAGGACGACGCGGGCGTTGCGGTGTGGTCCGGAATCACGAACGGCAAGGGGCAGTACTCCCTGCGCGTGCCCACCGGCCGGTACACGGTGACCGCGAGCGCGCCCGGCTGGGAGTCCCGTACGTTCGAAGCCGACCTCACCGAAGCAGGGCGCGCTCAGCTGCACGACGTGCAGTTGCCCAGTGGCAAGGTCTCGCTGTCGCCGAGCGCGTTCACGGTGGTGGTGCCGCCCGGCGAGAAGCGCAGTTACCGGCTGTCCGTCTCCAATACGGGGCAGGCGAGCACCCCGGTCCAGGTGACCGAGACCAGGAGCAGCACCCCGCCGTTCACCGACATTCCGTGGCTGTCGGCCGAGCCGGTCGACGACGTCGCGCCCGGTGGGACGTCCACGGTCTCCTTCACGGTGGACGCGAGCGACCTCGCGCCCGGCAAGCACTACGCCTCGCTCTATATGACGACGCCGGTCAGCGGCCGGATCACCGGGCGGGCCGTGCCGGTGACCGTCGCCGTTCCCGCCTACCACGCGTACGTCAACGCGGGTGGTCCGGCGGTGACCGACGGTTCGGGGGACACCTGGGCGGCCGATCGGCCCTACACGGCCGGTGGGTCCGGGTACGTCGGGGGCCAGGAGATCGCCACCGGGCACCCGATCGCCGGGGGCGACCAGGAGCTGATGCGGTTCGGCCGGGAGGGAATGTCCGCCTACCGCTTCGACGCGCTGCCCGCGGGGATCTACGAAGTGACCGTCAAGCTCGCCGAGATCCGCAAACTGGATCCGGGGGAGCGGGTGTTCGACATCTACGCGGGCGAGAAGCCCGTCGCGTCGGGGATGGACATTTCCGCAGCGGTCGGCAAGGAGACGGCGACCGAGCGCACGGTGTTCGTGAAGCTCACCGCGGAGCGGAACAGTCTCGATCTCCGTTTCGTGGCGCGTGACGGGAAGCGCGGCCCCCTGGTGAACGCGGTCCGGGTGGTGCACCGACCGGACAGGTTCACGGTCTGACGTACCGGCCGGGTCCGGCCTCGCAACCGGACCCGGCCGCCAGGGCCGTACTCAATTACGTTCGGATGCAACGTCTTTGTGTGCGGAGAGGAACGAGAATGACCGCGAATGGTGGTCGCGGGCCTACACAACATCCCTATAGTGGGGCCGCGTTGATCGTATGATCGCGACGCGTGAAGCTTCCGCTACAGGAGTCAGGACGATGACGCACCCCACTTCCGCTGTGCCTTCGCCCGATTCCGAGACGGATGCCCGCTCCGGTGGTGGCTGTCCGGTGCGCCCGGATCCGGTGCACTCGGGTCCGGCCGCCGTCGCGCTCAGCGGTCCCGGATTTCAGACCGAGCCCCACGCGCTCTACCGCGCCATGCGCCGCGATCACGGATCGGTCGTGCCGGTCGAGCTGATCGGCGAGGTCCCGGCCTGGCTGGTCATCGGGTACCGCGAGCTCCACCAGGTCACGAGTGACGGCGAGTTGTTCCCTCGGGACGTCGCGCTGTGGAACCAGTGGGGCCGTCTGCCCGAGGACTGGCCGCTGTTGCCGATGGTCGGGCGGCCCATGCCGTCCATCTACTTCACCGCGGGCGCCGAACACCGCCGGCACGCCGACATGGTGGGGCCCGCCCTGGAGGGTGTGGAGCCGCACGAACTGCGCGGCCATTGCGAGGAGTTGGCGGACCGTCTGATCGACGACGTCTGCCGGCGCGGCACCGCCGATCTGATCGCCGACTTCGCCGAACCCCTGCCCGTCCTGGTCCTCGCCCGCCTCATCGGGTTCCCGGACGACGAGGGACTGGCGATCGCCCAGGTACTGAAGGAGCTGGCCGACGGCGGGGCCGGCGCGCAGGAGGCCCACGTCCGGTTCGGGGAGCACATGCAGCGGCTGCTCGCCGCGCGCCGGGCCGACCCGGGGAACGACGTGACCTCCCGGATGCTGGCCCATCCCGAGGCGTTCACCGACGAGGAGTACGTACTCGATCTGATGGCCGTCACGGCGGCCGGGCATCTGACCACCGCCGACTGGATCGGCAACTCCATGCGGCTCATGCTCACCGACGACGACTTCGCCGAGGCACTCGCGGGCGGCCGGCGCAGCGTCGCCGAGGCCATGAACGAGGTGCTCTGGGAGGACGGGCCCACACAGATCCTCGCCGGGCGCTGGGCCGCCAGGGACACCCAGCTCGGCGGCCGGCCCATCCGTGCCGGGGACATGCTGCTCCTCGGGCTGGGGGCCGCCAACGCCGACCCGCACATGCGCCAGCAGCTCTCCACCAAGGGCAGCCTGTCGGCGCAGGGCGGCAACAGCGCACACCTCGCCTTCAGCCACGGCGAGTACCGCTGCCCCTTCCCCGCCCAGGAGATCGCCGAGATCATCGCCCGCACCGGCATCGAGGTCCTGCTCGACCGCCTGCCCGACCTCGAACTGGCCGTGGCCGCCGAGGACCTGGTGCGGCGGCCCTCCGCCTTTCTGCGCGGGATGACCTCGCTTCCCGTCCGGTTCACCCCCGTACGTCCGACAGGAGACTCGTTGTGAAGTGCCCCCATGCCGCCGTGGTCATCGACCCCATGGTGCAGGACCTCGACGGTGAGACCGAGCGGCTGCGCGCGGCCGGGCCGCTGGCGCGGATCGACCTGCTCGGCGTGCCGGCCTGGACCGTCACCCGTCACGCCGAGGCCCGCAATCTGCTGCTCGACCCGCGGCTGGTGAAGGACCTCGACGCCTGGGGGCTCTGGCAGAGCGGAGAGGTGACGCACGCCTGGCCGCTGATCGGCATGATCGACGCCGGACGCTCCATGTTCACCGTGGACGGGGCGGAGCACCGGCGGCTGCGGACCAAGACCTCCCAGGCGCTCACCCCCCGCCGGCTGGAAGGGATACGCCCCGACATCGAGAGGTTCACCGGGGAGCTCCTGGACGAACTCGCCGCGCAGGGCAAGGACGGCGCGGCGGTCGACCTCAAGAGCGTGTTCGCCCAGCCGCTCCCCATGCGGGTCGTCGGCCTGCTCATGGGCGTGGACGAGAGCGAGCACGCCATGCTGACGAAGCAGTACAAGGCGTTCTTCTCCATGCTGACCCCGCAGGAGGAACGGCTCGCCCTGCTCGCCGAGCTGGACGTCTTCTACGCACAGCTCGTACGGGAGAAGGCGGCCCGGCCCACGGACGATCTGACCACCGCGCTCATCCTCGCCGACGAGGGCGGCGAGCCGCTCACCGAGGAAGAGGTGGTGGGCAACCTCAAGGCGATGGTCGCGGCCGGGCACGAGACGACCATCGGGCTGATCCTCAACGCCGTGAGGGCGCTGCTCGCCCACCCGGACCAGCTGCGGATGGTGCTGGACGGGGAGGTCTCCTGGGAGACCGTGATCGAGGAGACGCTGCGCTGGGACACCCCCACCACGCATCTGCTGATGCGCTTCGCCACCGAGGACATCCCGGTGGGCGACGGCGTGATCGCCAAGGGGGAGGGTGTGGTCATCTCCTACCGGGCCATCGGCCGCGACACCGTGCAGCACGGGGCCGACGCCGATGCCTTCGACATCACCAGGGCCGCTCCCATCCGGCACATGACGTTCGGGCACGGTCCGCACATCTGCCCCGGTGCCGCACTGTCCCGGGTGGAAGCGGGCATCGCGCTGCCCGCGCTGTTCGGGCGCTTCCCCGGACTGCGGCTCGCGATCGCGGACGACGAGATCCGCAAGCTGCCGGTGATGACGCAGAACGACATGGAGTCCTTCCCCGTCGTGCTGGAGGGCTGAACGGGAGCCGTGGTCGCCCCCGCGCGGGCAACGGGTGCCTCAGGGACTGTCGAACCACGGCTTGTTCGCGGCCCAGTGCTTCACCCATCCCGCGAAGCCGGGGGCGCCGGTGCCGAAGCCGAACTCCGCGCCGAACGGCGCCGCCCCCTCGCCGGAGATGTTCCAGATGTGACCCCGGTGCGGTCCGGTCACGACGAGGTGCCAGTACATCCCGCAGCCGTCGGTGCCCAGCACAACCGAGCCGTGGTCGAAGACCGGGTCGAGGAGCGGTTAGATCTCCCCCGGCGGTCGCGGATCGTCCTCCCACAGCCATGCCTCCGTCAACGGGAAGGGCAGGTCCAGGCGGCGGTCGGGACGCCCGTCCCCCCAGTCGTCCGGCAGTTCGGCCAGCGCCACGAGGCCGTAGTCGGCCCTGTAGTCCTAGCTCGGACATCAGGGAGCAAGTAAAACCCTCCGGTAGGTTCGAAGAGGCTTGGGCCTGCCGTTTCCTGCTGCTGGGACGCCTCGTTGGGCTGATCGGATGAACCGACGGTTCGACGACAAGGGGCGGGTGTGCGACAGGACTGGTCGCCGGAAGACGCGGTGGCGTGCTGGACGCTGGTGGATGGCGACTGGGAGCTGGTGGCCAACAAGTCCGGCCCGACCAGGCTCGGCTTCTGCCTCATGCTCAAGTTCTTCGAGATCGAGGGCCGGTTCCCGGAGTTCATCGAGGAGTTCCCGCAGCCCGCTGTCGAGTACGTCGCCGGTTTGGTCAAGGTGCCGGCGGCCGAGCTCGCGAAGTACGACCTGCCGGGCGCGAAGCGGCACCGGAAGCAGATCCGCGAGGCATTGGGGTTCCGGCCGTCGACCGTGGCGGACGAGGAACGGCTGACGGAGCGGCTGTCGACGGAGGTCTGCCCGGTCGAACTCGTCGAGGACCGGCAGCGGGAGGCCCTTCTCGTGCAGTGCCGTGTCGAGCGGATCGAGCCGCCGGGCCGGACCCGTGTCGAGAAGGTGCTGGTGGCGGCCCGCAACCGGTGGGAGCGGGCATTCTGCACGCGGACCATCGAGCGCCTGGGCGAAGTGTGCATGGACCGGCTGCTGGCACTGGTGGCCGAGGGCAGCGACGACGGCGCCGCGCTGCTCGCCTCGCTGAAGCGGGACCCGGGCGCGGTCGGGCTCGACTCGCTGCTGACCGAGATCACCAAGCGGAACGACGTGCGGAAACTCGCCCTGCCCGAGGGGCTGTTCGCGGACTGCTCGGAGAAGATGGTGGCCGCGTGGCGGGCGAGGGCGATCAAGATGTACCCCTCGGACTTCCGCGACACCAGCGAGGACGTGCGGATCACGCTGCTTGCCGCACTGTGCTCCTCCCGGCAGGCGGAGATCACCGACGCGCTGGTCGAGCTGTTGGTCGCCCTGGTCCACAAGATCAATGCCCGTGCCGAGCGGCGGGTGGAGAAGCAGCTCACCGCCGAGCTGAAGAAGGTCCGCGGTAAGGAGGGCATCCTCTTCCGCCTGGCAGAGGCCGCGGTCGGCAAGCCGGACGAGATCGTACGCGCGGCCCTGTTCCCGGTGGTCGGGGAGAAGACGCTGCGCGAGCTGGTGGCGGAGGCGAAGGCGAACGAGAAGGTCTTCAAGGCCAAGGTCCGCACGACGCTGCAGTTCGTACAGCAGCTACTACCGGCAGATGCTGCCGCCGCTGCTCAAGACGCTGGGATTCAAGTGCAACAACACCGCCTACCGGCCGGTGATGGACGCGATGAAGCTGCTGGAGAAGTACGCCGAGGTCGACGGCAAGACCCGCTTCTACGACACCGCCGACGCGGTGCCGATGGACGGCGTCGTCCGCAAGGACTGGCGCGAGGCCGTCGTCGACAACAAGGGCAAGGTCGAGCGCATCCCGTACGAGCTGTGCGTCCTGGTGGCGCTGCGGGACGCCGTGCGGCGCCGGGAGATCTACATCGAGGGCGCGCTGCGGTGGCGCAACCCGGAGGACGATCTGCCCGGCGACTTCGAGGCTACCCGCACCGTGCACTACGCGGCGATTCGCCAGCCCATGGACGCGGGGGAGTTCGTCACCAGCCTCAACCAGCGGATGACCGGCGGTCTGGACCGGCTGTCATCCGCGCTCGCCGCCGGCAGCGCGGGCGGGGTCAAGGTCACCAACCGCAAGGGTGAGCCGTGGATCACCGTGCCGAAGCTGGAGCCTCTCGATGAGCCCACCGGCCTCCAGTCGCTCAAGGAGGAAGTCGTACGACGCTGGGGCGTCCTCGACCTCCTGGACGTGCTGAAGAACGCCGACTTCCTCACCGCCTTCACCGACGAATTCGCCTCCGTCGCCGCGTACGAACGCATCGACCGCGACGTCCTTCAGCGCCGCCTGCTGCTCGCGCTCTTCGGACTCGGCACGAACATGGGTATCCGCGCGATCGTGGCGACCGGCGAGCACGGCGAAACCGAGGCCGCTGCGGCACGTGCGCCGGCACTTCATCACCGTCGACAACCTCCGCGCTGCGGTCACCAAGCTGGTGAATGCCACCTTCGAGGCCCGCGACACCGCCTGGTGGGGGCAGGGAAACGCGTGTGCGTCGGACTCGAAGAAGTTCGGGTCCTGGTCGTCCAACTTCATGACCGAGTACCACGCTCGGTACGGCGGCAACGGCGTGATGATCTACTGGCACGTCGAGCGCAAGAACGTCTGCATCTACTCCCAGGTCAAGTCCTGTTCGTCGTCCGAGGTCGCGGCGATGATCGAGGGCCTGCCGCGGCACTGCACCGACGCCGAGATCGAGTCGAACTACGTCGACACGCACGGCGCGTCTGTCGTCGGGTTCGCCTTCACCGAGCTGCTGAACTTCCGCCTGCTGCCAGGGCTGAAGAACATCGGCAGCATCCGCCTGTACCGCCCCGACGACACCCGCCCGGCTGGCCTGCGCTCGGGGCCTCGCTGACCCGTCCGATCCGCTGGGAGCTGATCGAGCAGCAGTACGACCAGATGGTCAAGTACGCCACCGCCCTGCGCCTGGGCACCACGGAGGCCGAACAGGTCCTGCGCCGCTTCACCCGCGGCGGCCCCAAGCACCCCACGTACCAGGCCCTGGAAGAACTCGGCCGCGCGGTGCGCACGATCTTCGCGTGCGACTACCTCGCCAGCCCCGACCTGCGCCGCGAGATCCACGGCGGCCTCCAGGTCGTGGAGAACTGGAACAGCGCGAACACCGTGCTCCACTACGGCAAGGACGGCGCCCTGACCGGCCCGGACAAGGAGCACGCCGAGACCTCGATGCTCGCCCTGCACCTGCTCCAGTCCGCGCTGGTCCACGTCAACACCCTGCTGTTGCAGCAGGTTCTCGCCGAACCGGCCTGGGCGAAGAAGCTGTCCGTTGAGGACCGGCGCGGCCTGACCGCGCTGTTCTGGTCGAACATCAACCCGTACGGTACCTTCCGCCTGGAGATGGACAAACGGCTCGACCTCGGGCTCCCGGTCACTGTGCCCCGTCCGCGTTCCGCAGCGGACGGGACACACACGAACGCGGGTTCCCGCGGCGGAAGATTCCCAATCGGTCCTCTGTGGACATATCAAGGCTGGTCCAACCAGCCCGGACGGACAAGCCGTCAGTGCACGGACCGGGCATGCTCCGCGGCCATCTCTGCGAGGACGCCGTCGAGCGGGGTGGGAGTTACGCCCAAGGTCTTCGCGGTCGATGACGCGTCGAGGATGTTGGGCCGGTCGTACAGATACAGCATCTCGGGAAACTCGGCCATGACCGAATCGGTGCGCCCGATGTCCTGGAGCTCTTGGACGGTCATGTGGTGCAGCTGCGGGGCTGGCGCGTCAGCCGCCTCCGCGAGGTGCGTGGCCAGTTCGCGCACCGATGCCTCTGACACGGAGGGCACGTGCCAAGCCCGGCACCAAGATTCGTCGTGCCGGGCGGCGGCGATGAGGGTGCGTGCCACGTCCCCGGTGTAGGACCAGCTGTGCGGTGCATCGAGGTCTCCCGGGTACGAGGCAGGCGAGCCGGCCAGCACCTGTGCCCCCACCATCAGCGTGAACGGCGAGTATGCGCCGATGCCGAGGTAGTCGTTGGCTCGGACCTCGGTCACCCGCACCCGGCCCGCGGCGTGGGCGGCGCAGGCGTCGAGCCACATTTGCGACCGGACGATTCCCTTCTGGCTGGTGGGTGCCATGGGCAGGTCCTCGGTGACGGGACCGTCAATCGGCCCGTACCCATAGGTGTTCCCGAGCATGACGTAGTCCGATCCGGTGCGTTCGGCTGTAGCCAGCAGCGCGGCGGCCATGGGCGGGAACTCGGCCGGCCAGCGGTCGTACGGCGGCATGGCGCAGTTGAACAAGATGGCCGCCCCAGTGGCCAGCTCGACAAGCCGGGCGGTGTCGGTGGCATCGGCGGCGACACGTTCGATCCTCGGATGCACCGGCCCGCTGCCGCGGCGGGTGATGAGGCGGACCTGTTCACCGGAGTCAGCCAGCAAACGGGCAGTGGCCGATCCGGTGGCTCCGGCACCGACGATGACATGCAAGGACACGCGTTCTCTCCTGGTCATAGAGGTGGAGCGGGCCACCGGACCAACAAGCCCGGCGCCGCTCTCACCACCCTGCGCGCGGAGTGATCCGTAAGATAGTGGCCCGAATGCCAAACACCTGGAGCTTCGGGCCATGCATCGAGTCGCCGTCATCGCCGTTCCCCCGGCCACTACTTTCGACCTGTCCATCCCCGAGCTGGTGCTGGGCGAGATGTCCGTGGACGGCCACCCCGGTTACGAGGTGCGCATCTGCACGGCCCGGCCGGGACCCGTCGCTGTCAGCAGCAGCCTGGAGATCACCATCCCAAGCGGGCTGGAGGCAGTCGCCGACGCCGACACCGTCATCGTCACCGGAACCGGCGCCCGAGAGGACATCGACCCCCGCGTACTGGAAGTGCTGCGGCGCGCGTCGGCCGCGGGCAAGCGCCTCGCCTCGATCTGCACTGGGGCGTTCGTCCTCGCCCAGGCAGGACTGCTCGACGGCCGCAGCGCCACCACCTACTGGGCGAAGTCCGACGAGTTCCGCAGCCGCTTCCCCGACGTCGACCTGCGCCCCGACGCGCTGTACGTCGAGGACAGCAATGTGCTGACCTCCGCCGGACTGTCCGCCGGCATCGACCTGTGCCTGCACCTGGTACGCGCCGACTACGGCGCCGCGGCAGCCAACGCCGTCGCCCGTCTGGTCGTGGCAGCACCCGTGCGCCCCGGAGGACAGGCTCAGTTCATCGAAACACCGCTGCCACCCGAAAACGGCACCTCGCTGGCCGACACTCGTGCATGGGCACTCGAAAGACTGCATGAACCACTTACGCGTGCTGCCCTCGCCACCCATGCCCGCACCAGCGTCCGCACGCTGACGCGCAAATTCCACGCGGAGACCGGCCTCAGCCCCTTGCAGTGGCTCCTCCACCAGCGGGTCAACCGGGCACAGGAGCTGCTGGAGACCACGGACCTACCCATGGACCAAGTCGCCCGCTTCAGCGGCCTCGCAACCACCGACTCGCTGCGCCAGCACCTCTCAAGACGAGCCGGACTCACACCCAGCGCCTACCGCATCGCGTTCACGCGACGCACGAGCCTGGGTGTCGGCAAACGACCGTCTGCCGACACTCGCACCCGTGATCACGAACCCGCAGGTGGACACTGTCGACAACTCGCGTCGGAAATCAACGTCGGTGAACGGTCGTCGGGGTAGTTTCCGACAATGCTTCTTGGCTACTGCCGCACCTCGACGGCCGACCAGAACCCCGACCACCAGATCGACTCACTTCTCCGCAACAACGTCGACCGCTACAACATCCACGTCGACGTCGCCAGCGGCGCGAAAGCCTCCCGCCCGAAACTCGACCTCGTCATGCAGCTCATGCGCGAGGGCGACACCTTGAAGGTCACCCGGCTCGACCGGCTCTCCCGCTCCGTCCTGCATCTGGTCACCCTCGGCGCCGACCTGCGCGAGCGCGGCATCGGCCTGCACGTCATCGAGCAGGGCATCGACACCTCCACCATGGAAGGCCGCGCCATGTTCGGGATGCTCAGCGTGCTCGCAGAGCTCCAGAGAGAGCTGATCGTGGCGAACACCAACGACGGGCTCGCCTCCGCGCGCGCCCGCGGTCGCGTCGGCGGGCGCCGGCCGAAGCTCACGGCCGACCAGGCCGAGCTCGCTCAGCAGCTCTACGACGCCCGGGAGAAGACCGTCCAGCAGATCGCCGACATGTTCAACGTCCCCCGCTCCACGGTCTACGGTCACCTCGACCGCGAGAAGACCGTGCCCCGCCAACCGAAGAAGACCGCCGCGGCGAAACCCTGAAAGCTACCGGTGGGTTACTTGCTCCCTGGTGTCTGAGCTAGGACTCCAGGGCCTAGTCGGGAGGCCCGGCGTACGAGCCGTCGGTGATGTCCGCGACGAACGTCCGGTACGGCTCGGGCAGGACGATGCCGTGCTCGGCCTCGAAGGCGTGGACCGCCTCCCGGCCGAGCGCCGACGCACCGTCGTCGTCGATGTCGAAGGCCGCGCGCAGGGCGGCGAGGTCGTCCGGGGAAGCGTGCTCGGTGTCCATGGGGATCATGGATATCACCCGGCTCCGACAGCCGGTTCGGGTTCCCGGCCGGCCGCCGGGGCCCGCCGTTAGTCTGGCGCGTATGGCAGGCGGACGACGTACCCACCGAAGCGCCGAAGGTTCCTTCCGAAAGGGCTGCCGGAACCTCCCGGCACCCTGGTCCCGCGCGACGAGTACCCGGCGGCCCGATCCGAGGGAGGCGCACGGCAACCTTTCCGCCCCCGGCGGCGACTACTGACCGTCCCCTGCCGCGCGGGCGGAGACCGTCGGACGGCCGGGCGGTGGCAGTGACGGGAGAGACGTCATCGAAGCGCTTCGATCACTCTCTGGACAGGCTCTGCACGGGGCTCTAGGCTCCAAGGTATCTGTGCATGTCAGATAGCCAAAGGATCGCCAAGACTCTCCGTCGAAGCGCTTCGAACACTCAGGATTCCGCCCCTCGTCGTCCCCCAGGGAGAGCTGCATGGTCACGCTTGCCGAGGTCGCCCAGCACGCCGGAGTCTCCGCGAGCACGGTGAGCTACGTCCTCAGCGGGAAGCGCTCCATCTCGACCTCCACCCGTGAGCGGGTCGAGCAGAGCATCCAGCAGCTCGGCTACCACCCCAACGCGGGCGCCCGCGCCCTGGCCAGCAGCCGGTCCAACATCATCGCGCTCATGGTCCCGCTGCGCACCGACATGTACGTGCCCGTGATGATGGAGATCGCCATCGCCGTCGCCACGACGGCCCGCACCCACGGGTACGACGTCCTCCTCCTCACCGGGGAGGAAGGCCCCGCCGCCGTGCGGCGGATCGCCGGGAGCTCCCTGGCGGACGCCATGATCCTGATGGACGTGGAGCTCCAGGACGAGCGGCTGCCCCTGCTCCGCGAGACCGACCGGGCCGCCGTACTCATCGGGCTGCCCGCCGACACGGCCGGGCTGACCTGCGTGGACCTGGACTTCGAGGCGACCGGGGCACTCTGCGTGGACCATCTCGCCGGTCTCGGACACCGCGAACTCGCGGTGATCGGGGAGGCCGCCGCGGTGTACGAACGGCACACCGGCTTCGCCGAGCGCACGGTGGACGGCGTACGGGCCAAGGCCCACGAGACGGGCGTCCGGGTGCTGCACCGCCCCTGCGAAGGCGGGTACGCGGCGATGGCCGGCACGCTGGCCCGGATCTTCGACGAGCGGCCGGGCACCACCGGTTTCATCGTCCAGAACGAGGCCGCCGTCGAGCCGCTGCTCAACCTGCTGCAGCAGCAGGGCCGCGCCGTCCCCGAGGACGTCTCCGTCGTCGCGATCTGCCCCGACCAGGTGGCTTCCCAGGCGTCGGTGCGCCTCACCTCGGTCGCCATACCGGCCCAGGAGATGGGTCGCCGGGCGGTCGAGCAGGTCGTCGCCAAACTCGCCGGCCGCGGTACGGACGAGGTCGAGCTGCTGACACCGGAACTGACCGTCCGTGCGAGCACCGGCCCCGCGCCCCTCTGACCTCTCGGCCCACGGTGACGGACGAGCCGGCCCCCCGCCGGGAGCCGGCTCGCATGCTGTCGTGCTCAGCTGGACGAGACGCTGAAGGAGTTCGTCCTGAAGTCCAGGCCGCCCGCCGACGAGGTGATCTCGTAGCCGAACTGGACGTCACCGATGGTCTCGTTGCCCCACCAGCCCTTGGTGTCCTTGATCCACTTCAGGATCGGCAGGATGTTCACCGTCCCGGACGCGGAGTCGGAGGTCCGGAGGAACGAGAAGACCTGGTTGGCCCCGTTGTCGCCCTTGTAGACGTTCCAGGTGTGGCCGCCGAGCGTCACCGTTCCCTGCGAGGTGCCGAGCGCGCCGACGTCCCCGTTGTAGTTGACCCAGAGCATCACCTCGTAGTCGTAGTCGGTGTCCCAGATGTCGTACGACGTGTTGTAGTCGCCGGCGACCGGGACGGTGACGTTGTAGCTGCTGGTGAGCGAGGCCAGCGAGGTGATGGACCTGCCGACGACCTTCTTGGCGTTGGGGTAGGACTTGATGCCGCCGGTGTCCGGGTGGTTGGCCCACACGCCCCAGTTGGCAGAGGAGTTGACCCAGATCGACTGCGGGCCGGCTCCGGAACCCCAGATGTTGTTGTAGAGGGTGTAGCCGTCGGACGTGGCGTAGTTGCCCCACTGGTCCGAGGAGGACCAGATCGCGGCGTGGGCCGGTGCGGCGGCGAAGCCGATCAGGGCGGCCACCGCTGCCGCCGGAGCGAGTACGAACCTGCTGAGGGTGCGTCGTGCCATGGTTGTCCCTTCCATGGTGGGGGGATGGGGCGGAGCAACTGCTACTGCTGCCTCGGAGCGAGGAAGCAGTCCACGCCGGCCGTCAGGTCGGGCAGCATCTGAGCGGTACCGGCGGAGGCTTCGGTGAGGGCGACCGCGTCGCCCGGGCGGACTTCCGCACGGGCGTCACGGTTCGTGGTCCGCGGAGGGATCCGGCTCCTCCCTGCCGTTGGTCATGGTGCGGTGGTGCTCCTCAGTACGGCGGCTCCGTAGCGGTCCAGTTCGACGCTGCCGTCGGCCTTCGCGCCCGTCAGCAGATCGATGTGCGGACCGGGCAGCTCCACGGTCACCCGGCCCCTGCCGTGGTGCAGCAGGAACAGCACATCGCCCCGGCGTACCGCCTCCACTCCGGCGGGCAGTCCGGCCATGACGGGACGGGCGCCCGCCTCCCCGGCCGCGCGGCCCAGCAGCGCGCGCAGCGCCTCCGGAGCGGGCAGCGTCGACACGTACCAGGCGGAGCCCTTGCGGAGCACCGCGGGCAGTCCGTCGAGTTCGCCGCCGCGGTAGGCGGCGACCGTCTCCGCGCTGCCGTCCGGCTCCAGCTCCTCGGACCACAGCCCGCCCTCGAAGCCCTCGCACTCCACCACCGCGCCGGCGTCGAGCGGCCACCACTCGTGCACGGTGCGGATGCCGAGGAGTTCGCGCAGCCGTGCGTCCATGCCGCCCGGCCTGATCCGGTCGTCCTCGTCGGCGATACCGGTGAAGAACCCGCAGACGAGGGTGCCGCCGCCCCGGACGTACGTGACCAGGTTGTCGATCGCCGCGTCCGTGAGGAGGTAGAGATGAGGTACGGCGACCATCCGGAAAGCGCTCAAGTCGGCTTCGGGGCGGGCGAATTCGGTGGCGAACCCGCCCTCCCAGAGGCCGCGGTGCCAGGACTGCACGACCTCGGTGTACGAGAGCAGCGAGGACGGGCGGTCCTCCTGCGTGCTCGCCCACCACGCGTCCCAGTCGTGGAGGATCGCCACGTCCCCGGCTTCGGCGACGCCGCTCACCTCGGGTCCGAGGAGGGCGAGTTCTGCCCCGATCCGCTTGATCTCGCCGAAGGTGCGGCCCTGTTCGCCCGAGTGGCCGAGCATCGCCGAGTGGAACTTCTCCGCGCCCTGCCGGGACTGACGCCACTGGAAGTAGCAGACGGCGTCGGCGCCCCGGGCCACGGACTGGAGCGACCAGAGCCGGTTGAGCCCGGCCGGCTTGGGGTGATTGACCCCCCGCCAGTTGACCGCGCCCGCGGCCTGCTCCATCACCATCCACGGGCCCCCGGCCTGCGAGCGCGTCATGTCGGCGAGCATCGCGTTGTACTGACCGCCCAGAGAATCCTGCGGATCGGGATAGACGTCGACCGAGACGACGTCCTCCTCGGCCGCCCACGCCCACGCGTCCTGGCCCGCCCACAACGGCATGAAGTTGGTCGTCACCGGAGTGTGCGGGGTGTGCCGGGCCACGATGTCCCGCTCGGCGAGGTAGCACTCCATCAGGGCGTCGGAGGTGAACCGCTTGAAGTCCAGCAGGTGCGCCGGGTTGTGCCGGTACTGCGTGGTGCGCGGTGGCAGGATCTCCGCCCAGGAGTCGTAGCGCTGACTCCAGAAGGCGGTGCCCCACGCCTCGTTGAGCGCGGCCGTCGTGGTGTAGCGCCAGGTCAGCCAGCGGCGGAAGTGCTCGGCGGTGGCATCGCACCAGCAGTGCGTGCAGTACTCGTTGTTGATATGCCACATGGTGAGGGCCGGATGGGCGGCGTACCGCGCCGCCAGGTCCTCGGTGAGCGCGGCGGCGTGGCGCCGGTAGACGGGTGAGCTGGCGCAGAAGTGCTGCCGGGACCCGTACCAGATCACCGATCCGTCCTCGGCGCGCGGCAGCGTCTCCGGGTACCGCGCACCCATCCAGGGCGGCGGGGACGAGGTCGGTGTGGCGAGGACGACGCCGATTCCGTGTGCGTGCATCAGGTCCATCAGCCGGTCGAGCCAGCCGAACTCCCTTGCTCCCGGGTGGGGTTCGATCCTCGCCCAGGAGAAGACGCCGAGCGTGACGGAGTTGACGCCGGCCTCCCGCATGAGACGGGCGTCCTCGGCCCACACCTCCTCGGGCCACTGCTCGGGGTTGTAGTCGCCACCGAAGAGGATGCGGCCTCGGGCGGCGTCGCGCAGGGACGGCATGGACGTCTCGTTTCTTACTCGGGGTCCGCGTACTGGATTCCGCGGCCGTTGGTGCCGAGGTAGACACGGCCGTACACGCGGGGGTCGCCGGTGATGACCTCGCCGGTCCAGCCCCACTGATGGGTCTGGTCGTTGATCCGGACCCAGGTCGCCCCGGCGTCGTCGGAGCGCAGCACCGCCACGCCGTCGTACGTCGCGGAGACCCGGCCGGTCTGGTAGATCGCCGGGTAGGCGGCCCTGACCCGCCGGCCCGCCGACGGGGCCGCCCGGCCGAAGCCGAGGGCGTGCGAGGCATGGCAGTTCGCCACCGCGGTGAAGGTAAGGCCGCCGTCCGTCGAGCGGAACAGTCCGTTGTCCTTCGCCGAGAGCCACAGGTCGCCGCTGCGGCCGGGCGCCGCCGCGATACGGAACTGCGCGTCGCCCGAAGGCAGTTGCGCGGCGCCCTTGGTGAACGTGAGGCCCGAGTCCTTCGATGTGAAGACCGCGCCGGTGTCGGTGTCGTACACGTAGAAGCGGCTGGAGTCGAGCGGGTCGGCGACCGGTGTGCCGCCCTTCGGGAACGTGGGGACCTCGGCCCAGGTGGCGCCGCCGTCCGTCGAGCGGTGGGCGGCGTACTTGGTTCCGTCCCAGTGGACGAACGACCACAGGAGCGTCCCGCCGTCCGCGCTCACGGCGATCGGACCGGGCGCCGAAGCGGCGAGGGAGGGCTGGGAGGCGAAGGGCTGCCAGCTCGCACCGCCGTCGTTCGAGTACGCTCCGGCGGCGCCCCCCGAGGGCCAGCCGGCCCGCACGACGTACGAGGGTGCGAGGGTGGCCAGCGCCAGCCCGGTGGCCGAGCCGATGACCGGATTCGAGGCCATGCCGCGGGACGGGGAAGCGGTCAGCGACTCGTGGTACATCACGCCGATGTCCCCGAGCCCGCTGAGCAGTTGGGCGCCGCCCGAAGGAGGGGCGATCAGCTGCCGCACGGCGGACTCCTCCAGGCCCCGGATCTCCGGTGCCCAGTGCACCAGGTCCCGTGTCCCGAAGACCGTGGCGCCCGTGCCGTACACGATGTGCCGCGAGTCGAAGGGGTCGACGGCGAGCGCCTGGATCCACCAGCCGAACTTCGCCTCGGTGCCGCCCCAGCGCAGATACGGGGTCTCGGACACGTCGAGGACCGCCGTGTCCTTCAGTGAGGTCCAGCTCGCGCCGCCGTCCGTGGAACGGAACAGCGTGTCGACGGGCCCCCAGCGGTTGTTGGTCGACACGACGACCGTCCCGGGGCGGCTCGCGTCGACGGCGACACCGCCGTAGCCGAAGGCGTCGCCGCCGCTCGGCGCCACGGGGGAGACGTCGGACCAGACCCCCGTCACCGTGTCGAGCCGGTGGACGGAGCCGTTGGACTGGTTGTTGGGGCCGGGGCCGTCCGCGTAGGTCACGTACAGGGCCTGGGTACCGGTGTCGTACGCGGCACGGATCGGCACCTTCGTCGCCGCGGCGCCCGCGGACGGCTGCCCCGGCACCGCCTGCCAGCCGCCCGAGCCGTCCGTGCGGTAGAGCGCGGTGCCGCCGTCGCCCCAGCCCGCGTACACCGTCCGGCCGGCGGCCACGAGCACCGTGATGCCCTGGCCGCTCGCCGACGGGGTGGCGGGGAAGGCGGCCGCGGCCCAGGTGGCACCGCGGTCGGTGGAGCGCAGCAGCCCGTCGTGACGGGTGCCGAGCCAGAGCGTCTCGCTGTCGCGCGGGTCGACGAGCAGCCGCTCGCCCGCACCCCGGCCGTCCTCGTTCGCCCCGAGCCGTACCGTCAGGTCCGTGCGGGCCCAGGTCGCGCCCCGGTCCTCGGATCTGAGCACCGCGCCGGGACCGGCCCAGGACTGGGCGTACGTACCGAGTGCGAGGTAGAGCCGGTCCGGGAAGGCCGGGTCGACGGCCATCGCCTCCACTCCCAGCAGATTCCAGTCGTCCCAGCCGAGGTGATCGGTGAGCGCGGTCCAGCGGGCCTCCACCGCGTCCCAGCGGTAGGCGCCGCCGATGTCGGTACGGGCGTACGCCAGGCCCGCCACGGCCGGGTGGAAGAGCACGCCCGTCACGAACCCGGTGCCGCCGATCGCCGCGGTGCGCCAGCGGTACGCCTGGGCGGTCGCCCTGCCGCGGCGGGACCCGGCCGCGGCGGGGGCCGCGAGCGGCAGGGTGGCTGCCGCCGCGGCGACGGCCGCTGTGGCGAGCACGGTACGGCGACGGGGCATGGGGAGGGACGAATCGCGCATGACGAACACCTTCCGGTGGGGGAGTGGTGGGGGTCGTGCCGTGCGTGAACAGAACAGAGGGAGGTGCGGGGGAGGGCCGGTCGCCGGTGTGGGGCTCAGCCCTTGACGGCGCCGGTGAGCATTCCCTTCTTGAAGTGCTTCTGGACGAAGGGCGACAGCACCGCGACGGGCAGCAGGGCCAGGACCATCACGGCCATCTGGATGGCGAGGGGCGAGAGCCCTCCGGTGTTGATGGCCTGGGCGAGACCGACCGGCCGCTCCTGCTTGAGGACCAGCTGGTTCATGATGTTCTGCAACGGGAGCATGTCCGGGTCGCTGATGTAGATCGAGGCGTTGAACCAGGCGCTCCAGTAGCCGACCGCGTAGAACAGCGTGATCACCGCGATGACGGCCCGGGAGAGCGGCATGACGATCTGCCACAGGATGCGGAAGTCGCCGGCGCCGTCGATCCGGGCGCTCTCGATGAGTTCCTGCGCGGTGCTCATGAAGAAGGCGCGCAGGACCAGGATGTTGAAGACGTTCAGGGCGCTGGGCAGGATCAGCGACAGATAGGAGTCGGTGAGGCCGAGGCCCTGCACGACCAGATAGGTGGGGATGAGTCCGGCGCCGAAGAACATCGTGGCGAGGAGGATCAGCAGGAACGGCCGGTGCAGTACCGATCCGGGGCGGGACAGCCCGTACGCGCACATGATCGACACGGTCATGCTGAACAGCGTGCCGACCACGGTCACACAGAGGCTGACGATCGTGGCCCGGGTCACCTGGCCGCCGCCCAGGAGCTCCTGGTACGCGACGAAGGTGATGCCCCGGGGGACCACGACCAGTCCGCCGGTCTCGGTGATGGTCTTCACGGAGGACAGACTCGTGACGATCACCACCCAGATCGGGAAGAGGATCGCCAGGCAGACCCCGACCAGGACGACGCCCTTGGTCGCGAGTCCCGCCCTGGTCGGTTCCTCCTCCCAGACGGGCCGCAGCCTGCCCCGGACCATCGGGCCCTGCTGCCGTCCGTTCAGTTTCCCTGCGAGCAGGCTCACTTCTTGTACACCCCCTGCTCGCCCATGAGATGGGCGACCTTGTTGGCCCCGAGCACGAGCAGCAGGCCGAAGATTCCCTTGACGATGCCGACGGCCGCCGCGTAGCTGAAGCCGCCGTTGGTGATGCCGACGTTCCAGACGTAGGTGTCCAGAACCTCCGAGGCACCGGGTCCGACAGCCGTCCGTTGCAGCAGGATCTGCTCGAACCCGACGGTCAGCGCGTTGCCGACCTGGAGGACGAGCAGCAGAGCGACGACGGGGCGCAGGGCGGGCAGCGTGATGTGCCACATCCTGCGCCACCGGTTCGCCCCGTCCATCGCGGACGCCTCGTACAGGTCAGGACTGACGGAGGCGAGCGCCGCGAGGAAGACGATGACGCCCCATCCGGCGTCCTTCCAGATCATCTCGAAGGTGATCAGGAACTTGAACAGACCCGGATCGGTCATCAGGTCGATGCCGTCGTGGCCGTGGTCGCGCAGGGTCTGCGCGATGAGGCCCGCTCCGCCGAACATCTGCTGGAAGACGGTGACGACGAGCACCCAGGAGAAGAAGTGCGGGAGGTAGAGGATCGCCTGCGCGACGGCGCGGACGCGCGGCCGGACGAAGCTGTTGACGAAGAGGGCGAGGAGTACGGGGACCGGGAAGAACAGCGTCAGCTGGATCAGGAAGATCGCCAGCGTATTGCGCAGCGCCGACCAGAACAGACGGTCGTTCACCATCTGCTCGAACTGGTCGAGACCGACCCAGGGGCTCTGCAGCATCGCCTGGAAGGCGTTGTCGGCGACGTACGGGTCGTACTCCTGGAAGGCCACGACGTTCCCGGCGAGCGGGATGTACGCGAAGACGACCAGCAGGATGATCGCCGGGAGCGTCATCAGGATCAGCGTGCGATCACGCCGCAGTCGGTGCCGCAGCGTGATCCCGCCCGCCGGCGTGACCGCCTCGGCGGTCTTGACCTGCTTCTTCCTCATGGCCGGGCGAGGCGCCCCGGCCTTGGTGCGGGGTTCGGTGTCGACCATGTCAGGAAGCCGAGTCCCCGGTCTCGTCGAGCAGCTTCTTGTACCAGTCACGGAGCTTGTCGCCGCCGCGCGAACGCCAGTCGGAGACGTTCTGCTGCATGTCGCCGATCTTCTTGCGGCCGCGGACGATGTCCTTCTCCAGGTCCTCGAACTGGGCGTTCAGCTCCGTGAAGCGGGCCGGCTCCTGGATCTGCATGCCGTGGAAGAGCGGCTTCTGCGTGTGTGCGCCCTGGCGCTGCTGCCACTCGACCATGCCCTTGGCGACGTCCGGGTGGTCGGGGAAGGCGCGGAAGGCCGCAGGGCCCGCGATGTACTCGTACGTGGCGAAGACCTGGTTGTTGCCGTCCTCGGTCTTGGAGATCACACCGTCCTTGACCGTGTGGTGCACGCCCTCGACGCCGTACGCCTTCAGCCGCTGTTCCTTGGTGCCGTAGGGGGCCGCCGTGAAGTTGGCGAGGGCGAGGATCTCCTCGATCTTCTTCTTGTCGGCCTTCTCGCTGATGAAGCACCAGATGTTGGAGGGCGGTGCGGCGTACAGCGTGGGCGTGCCGCCGTCGTGGGCGAAGATGTCCATCGCCGCCATGGAGAACTTCGGGTCGGCCAGCCGCTGGACGGCCGTGGCGCCGTACCAGTCGGAGATGTCGCCGTTGTACATCCGGAGCTTGCCCGACGAGAACAAAACCTTCTGGTCGCCGCGTTCGGCCTTGACGTCGGGGTGGACGAAGCCGGCCGAGTACAGGGAGCGCGACCACTCCAGCGCTTCCAGGTACTCGTCGGTCTCGTAGCGGTTGACCAGTTTGCCGTCGACGAGCTTCCAGTAGTACGGCTTCTCGGGCAGCACCCCGAAGAAGGCGAAGGCGGACCAGGTCATGTCACCGCAGGCCCACACCTTGCTCTTCGGAGCGTTCATCTCCTTGCAGAGGTCGTAGAACTCCTGCGTGGTGGTGGGGACCTCGTACCCCTTCTCCTCGAAGAAGCCGGGCGAGTAGAACGGCGCGATGTTCGGCGTGGACTCGGCGGGGAAGGGCAGGCCGCGCAGCTTGCCGCCGAAGATCGCCCGCTGCCATGCCCCGGTCGGGATGGCCGCGAGGTTCGGGTACGCCTTGACCTTGTCGCCGGCCAGGTAGGGGCCGAGGTCGGCGAACTTGTTGGCGACGGCGCTGGGGATCTTGCCGTTCAGCTCCCAGCTGGGTACGACCACGGCGTCGGGGACGTTGCTGGAGGCGAGGACGGCGCCCAGCTTCTGGCCGTAGACGTTGCCGTCCTGGTTCTGCCACTTGACCTTGACCCCGGCCGCTTCGTCCATCGCGGTCCAGTACGCGTTGCCGGCGCCGGGCGAGGTGCCCCACAGCGGGGCCATGATGCTGACCTCGCCGCCCTTGCCGAGCTTCTTCGGTACGGACACGGCCAGCTGGTCGGCGGGCTTCGCTGTGGTGAAGCCGATCGCGGAGCCGTTCTTGGAGGGGATGTCCGGGGTGACGGCCGCGGAGGGGACGTACGTCGGCAGCAGGTCCTTGAGCTTCTTGCCGGTCGTGGTGCCCTCGTTCTTCGCGTTGTCCGAACCGCCGCAGGCGGCGAGCAGCGGTATCCCGCCGCCGACCGCGGCCACGACGACCGCGGTGGAGGCGAGGAAGCTTCTCCGGCTCGGGGAAGAGGAGGAATTCGGCGTCATTGCGTCAACCCTTCGAGGCGCACCAGGACACACGGCGGGCGACCGCCGGTCGGCTCCTGTGTCTGAGGTGGGGCGTTACTGACTGAGCCGGATGAACCGGCCTGAGCGAAACGCTGTCGAAGCGCTTCGATGTTGCAGCGAGGTTAAGTGAAGCCATCCGGCCGCACAAGAGTCCGATCCCGGATTCCTCGGAGCTGTTTCCGTTCTGTTTCCCCTGCGCTGCGGGGGCCAAGAGGCCCCACATGGGGCTCAGGGATCGGCTGAGGAGTGCCGCACCCTTGACACCTGCAGGGTTCGGCACGGAGCATCGAAGCGCTTCGAAAGATCTTCTCGGGCTTGCGCCTCGACGGAGCGCTCAGACCTCCCACCTCTCCAAGGGGACCCGCACGTGACGGACCATTCGCTGCCCTTCCGCGACCCGCAGCTGCCCTTCGCCCGGCGCACCGACGATCTGCTCCGGCGGCTCACGCTCGACGAACGGATCGCGATGCTCCACCAGTTCGCTCCCCCGGTGGAGCGGCTGGGGCTCGGGGCGTTCCGAACCGGCCAGGAAGCACTCCACGGAGTCGCCTGGATGGGCCCCGCGACCGTCTTCCCGCAGGCCGTCGGACTCGGCGCGACCTGGAACGACGAACTGGTGCGCCGGATCGGTGAAGCCGTCGGCAACGAGGTCCGGGCCAAGCGCGCGGAGGACGACCGGGTCGGCCTCAACGTCTGGGCCCCGACAGTGAACCTGCTGCGCCATCCGCTGTGGGGCCGCGGCGAGGAGGGGTACTCCGAGGACCCGGCGCTGACCTCCGCCATTGCCGTCGCGTACACCCGGGGGCTGCGCGGCGACGACCCCCGCTACTGGCGTACGGCCCCGGTCCTCAAGCACTGGCTCGCCCACAACAACGAGACCGACCGCGACACCGCCTCCTCGTCGGTCCGCCCGCGGGTGCTGCACGAGTACGACCTGCGCGCCTTCCGCGATGCCGTACGGGCGGGTGCGGTCGCCGGTGTCATGCCGGCGTACAACCTGGTCAACGGCCGTCCCAACCACGTCTCGCCGCTCCTCGCCCAGCAGCTGCGCCGCTGGACCGACCAGCCCCTCGTCGTCTGCTCGGACGCGGGGGCGCCGTCCAACCTCGTCGACTCCGAGCACTACTTCGACACCCACGAGGAGGCGACCGCCGCCGCCCTGAAGGCCGGTGTCGACAGCTTCACCGACCACGGCCAGGACTCCGCGGTGATGACCGGGCGCATCCGGGACGCGCTGGCCAAGGGGCTGATCGACGAGAGCGACATCGACACGGCGGTCCGCCGACTGCTCTCCCTGCGTTTCTCGCTCGGCGAGTTCGACCCCGACCTCGACCCGTACGAGGCCATGGCCTGCTTCGACACGGCCGGGCACCGGGCCCTCGCCCAGGAGGCCGCCGAGCAGGCGGTGGTGCTGCTCGGGAACGACGGGCTGCTGCCCCTCGAACCGGTGGCGGGCCGGACCGTCGCGGTCGTCGGACTGCTCGCGGACGCCTGCAAGCTCGACTGGTACAGCGGCACGCTCCTGCACCGCTCGACCCCGCTCGACGGACTGCGGGAACGGTACGGCGCCGAGAACGTCCTGTTCGCCGAGGGCGCGGACCGGGTCCGGCTGACGTGCGCCGAGGGCCGGCTCCAGGTCCCCGCGACGGACGAGGCCGCCGACCGGGCGCGCGGCGCCGAAGGGGCACTCGACCCGGCGCTGCTGGCCGGACGCACCGATCTGCCGCCGCGCTCACCTGCGGGGAGCTCGGCACCGAGTTCGCGCTCGTCGACTGGGGCGACGGCGTCCTCACGCTGAGGACCGCCGGGGGCCGCTATCTGTCGGTCGCGGACGACGGCTACGTACGGGCGTCCGCCGACGAACCGGGAGGCTGGGTCGTCCAGGAGACGTTCCGCCTGGAAGCGGTGGAGGGACACGACGGCGGGCACCGCCTTCTGCACATCGGGACAGGTGGATACGTGTCTGTCGCCGCCGATGGGGCAAAGGTTGCCGACTCCGGCGAAAAACTTTCCGCCGCCCGCGGCACCGTCTTCGAGGTGGAGATCGTCGAGCGCGGCGAGGACGCCGTGGCCCGGGCCGCCGCAGCCGCCGACACGGTCGTCGTCGTCGCCGGGAACGACCCGCACATCAACGGCCGCGAGACCGAGGACCGCACCACGCTCGACCTGCCCCCGCAGCAGGAGCGGCTGTGGCGGGCCGCGCACACCGCCAACCCGCGCACGGTCCTCGTGCTGACCTCCGCGTATCCGTACGCGGTCGCGGAGGCCGCGGCCACCCTGCCCGCCCTGCTGTGGACGGCGCACGGCGGTCAGGCCGCGGGCACCGCGCTCGCACGCGTCCTCGCCGGTGACGTGTCCCCGGCCGGCCGGCTCCCGCAGACCTGGTACGCCGGCGACGCCGACCTGCCGGACCTGCTGGACTACGACATCATCGGGTCGCGGCAGACCTACCTCTACTACGAGGGCACCCCGCTCTTCCCCTTCGGCCACGGGCTCGGGTACAGCGACTTCACGTACTCCGGCCTGGCCGCCGCGCGGGAGGAGGACCGGTTCCGGGTCTCGCTCACCGTCACCAACACGGGCACGACCGCGGCCGACGAGGTCGCCCAGCTCTACGTGCGGGCCGAGGGACCGGCCGACGGGCTGCCGCTGCGCACACTGGTCGGCCACCGCAGGCTGCACCTCGCGCCGGGAGCGGGCGAGCGGGTCGAGTTCCTCGTCCCCGTGACGGACCTCGGCCACTGGAGCGTGGCGCACGACCGCTGGACCGTCGAGCCCGGCGCGTACGAATTCCTGGCGGGTGCCTCCAGCGCCGATGTCCGGGCCGGTGCCACGGTGGTCGTCGACGGCGAGCCGTCCGGCCCCCGGCCCGTCCTGGAGCGCGGACTGGGGGCGGCCGACTACGACGAGCAGCGGGACACGGTGATCGTCGACCGTGCGAAGGAGGACGGGGACGCGGTGTCCCCGGCCGGTGAGTTCGGTCAACTGCTCTTTAGAGAATGCGACTTCGGGGACGGTGTACGGGCCGTCTCGGTGTCGGTGGCCGGGCAGGGGTCCGTCGTGGTGACGGTGGACGGAGTGTCGGCGGACCTCACGGTCCCGGGCGGTGAGGGGCCGTACGACGTACGCACCCATGACGCGGAGTTCACCGTCCGCGGAGTCCACGACGTACGCGTCGCGCTGCACGGCGGCGTACGCCTCGCCCACCTCGCCTTCGTATCCGGCATGGAGTCCTCATGAAATTCACCGACGGCTTCTGGCTCATGCGTGAGGGCGTCCGCGCCTGCTACGCGACCGAGATCCGTGATCTGCGCGCCGAGGACGACCGGTTCACCGCCTACGTGGCGGTCAAGCACGTCGCCGAGCGCGGGGACACGCTCAACACCCCGCTGATCAGCGTCGATTGCTTCTCTCCGGCCGAGGGGGTCATCGGCGTACGCGCCACCCATCACGCCGGAAGGGCGAGACGCGGGCCCGACTTCACCCTCCTGCCCGACGCCGGTCCCGTGCCGCCCGCCCGCGTCCGCCGGGACGGACCGGTCACCGAGCTCACCAGCGGTCCGCTGACGCTGCGCATGGACGGCGACGGCCCATGGGGCATGACCTTCCTCGACGAGCAGGGGCGGCGTCTCACCGGCGTCGACACCAAGGGAACCGCCTTCGCCACCACACCCGACGGCGCACACCACATGATCGCCCAACTCGCCCTGGCCGTCGGCGAGAACGTGTACGGCCTCGGCGAGCGCTTCACGCCGTACGTCAAGAACGGCCAGAGCGTGGACATCTGGCAGGCCGACGGCGGCACCAGCAGTGAACAGGCGTACAAGAACATCCCGTTCTACCTCTCCTCCCGCGGTTACGGCGTCTTCGTCAACCACCCGGGCAAGGTGTCCTTCGAGGTCGGCTCCGAGTCGGTCGGACAGGTGCAGTTCAGCGTCGAGGACCAGTCGCTGGAGTTCTACGTCGTCGCCGGGCCGACGCCGAAGGAGGTGCTGGCCCGCTACACCGCGCTGACCGGCCGGCCGGCGCTGCCGCCGGCCTGGTCCTTCGGCCTCTGGCTGACCACCTCGTTCTGCACCTCGTACGACGAGGAGACCGTCACGTCCTTCGTCGACGGCATGGCCGAGCGCGACATCCCCCTCACCGTCTTCCACTTCGACTGCTTCTGGATGCGCGAGTACCAGTGGTCGGACTTCCTCTGGGACCCGGACGTGTTCCCCGACCCGGAAGGCATGCTGGCCCGGCTCAAGGAGCGCGGGCTGAAGATCAGCATGTGGATCAACCCGTACATCGCGCAGAAGTCCGCCCTCTTCGCGGAGGGCGCCGAACACGGCTACCTGGTGCGCAGACCGAACGGGGACGTCTGGCAGTGGGACCTGTGGCAACCCGGCATGGCCCTGGTCGACTTCACCAACCCGGCGGCCCGTGACTGGTACAACGCCAAACTGCGGGTCCTCCTCGACCAGGGCGTCGACTGCTTCAAGACGGACTTCGGCGAGCGCGTCCCCACGGACGTCGTCTGGCACGACGGCTCCGACCCCGAGCGGATGCACAACTACTACGCGCAGATCTACAACCGCACCGTCTTCGAACTCCTGGAGAAGGAGCGCGGCCACGGTGAGGCGGTGCTCTTCGCCCGCTCGGCGACGGCGGGTGGCCAGCAGTTCCCGGTGCACTGGGGCGGCGACTGCTTCGCCTCGTTCACCGCGATGGCCGAGTCGCTGCGCGGCGGCCTCTCCCTCAGCCTGTCCGGGTTCGGCTTCTGGAGCCACGACATCGGCGGCTTCGAGGGCACGCCCGACCCGGAGGTCTTCAAGAGGTGGCTCGCCTTCGGGCTGCTGTCCTCGCACAGCCGGCTCCACGGCAACGTGTCCTACCGGGTGCCTTGGGCGTTCGGTGAGGAAGCGGTCGATGTGGCCCGGCAGTTCACCCTCCTCAAGCACCGGCTGATGCCCTATCTGTACGGAGCGGCGGCCGAGGCGCACCGCACGGGCGTACCGGTGATGCGGCCCATGCTGATGGAGTTCCCCGAGGACCCGGCCACCCGCACGCTGGACCGCCAGTACATGCTCGGCCCCGACCTGCTGGTCGCCCCGGTCTTCTCCGCCGACGGGGACGTCGAGTACTACGTCCCCGAGGGCACCTGGACCTCGCTGCTCACCGGCGAGCGGATCACCGGCCCGGCGTGGCGCCGGGAGACGCACGGCTTCGACAGCCTGCCGCTGCTGGTGAGGCCCGGAGCCGTACTGCCCTGGGGCGCGGACGACCAGCGGCCCGACGGGGACTGGCTGGACGGGCTCACCCTGCGGGTGTTCGGCCCGGACACCCCGGCCGTCGAGCGCACCGTTTCCGTACCGGACCTGTCGGGTGTTCCGGCCGCCGTGTTCCGTGTCGTCCGGGACGGGGACACCGTGCGGGTGACGGCGGAGGGGACGGACAGGGCGTACCGCGTGAGCGCCGAGGGCTCCGGTGCGGCGGGGGAGGGGTCCGGAACGGTCACCGTCGCCGTCTGAGCAGGCAAGGCATCCGTACCGAGTGCGCCCGTGCGCTCACACAGCGTCGACGGCCCGTTGGGCGGCCCCTCACCAGGGGTCCCCGGCGGGCCGCCGTGCTGTTCCCGGCCGTGCGGCTGCCCGGAGTGAGCCGCGTCACTCAGCGTGAAGTTCCTGGCATACATTCCGTCCGACCGGGGAGGGGTCCAGGCCGCTGGTGCGGCCGGACCACGGTCGCCCGCGTACGCGCCCCGGCCGATCCGGCAGGGGAGCATTTCGGGTACGGAAGGCAGATCAGGACATGGCGGCGCTCGACACCATTCATATCGACGGCATGTGGCAGGCCGCGGCGTCAGGCGCGACGCGCGAGATCCTCGACCCCGCCGACGCCACTGTCCTCGCCCTCGTCGCCGAGGGCGGCACCGAGGACGCCGACCGGGCGATCGCCGCCGCGCGCCGCGCCTTCGACGACGGCCCCTGGCCCCACCGGCCCGTCGCCGAGCGCGCCGGACTGCTGCGCCGCGTCGCGGATCTCCTCCAGCGCGACCGCGAGGAGATCGCCCTCGTCGAGAGCCGCGACACCGGCAAGACGCTCGAAGAGGGCCGCGTGGACGTCGACGACGTGACCAACGCCTTCCGCTACTTCGCCGACCTCGTGATGAACGAGAGCGGCGGCCGGGTCGTCGACGCCGGCGACCCCGACGTACACAGCATCGTCGTGCACGAGCCGGTGGGCGTCTGCGCCCTGATCGCCCCCTGGAACTACCCGCTCCTCCAGGCCAGCTGGAAGATCGCCCCCGCACTCGCCGCGGGCAACACCTTCGTCCTGAAGCCCAGCGAGGTCACGCCGCTGTCCACCGTCCACCTGATCCGGCTGCTCTCCGAGGCAGGACTGCCGGACGGCACGGCCAACCTCGTCACCGGTGCGGGCGACCCGGTCGGCGCGCGTCTCTCCGCGCACCCGGACGTCGACCTCGTCTCCTTCACCGGCGGACTCGCCAGCGGCACCGAGGTCGCCCGGGCCGCCGCCCCCACCGTCAAGAAGGTCGCGCTGGAGCTCGGCGGCAAGAACCCCAACATCGTCTTCGCCGACGCCTGCGCCACCGAAGCGGACTTCGACACCGCCGTCGACCAGGCGCTCAACGCCGCGTTCTTCCACAGCGGGCAGGTCTGCTCCGCCGGATCCCGGCTCATCGTCGAGGAGTCCGTGCGCACGCGCTTCGTCACCGAGCTCGCCCGCCGCGCCGACGCCATCAGGCTCGGCAGGGGAACCGCGGACGGCGTCGAATGCGGACCGCTCGTCTCCGCGCAGCAGCTGGCCAAGGTCGAGGCGTACGTCGCCTCCGCGCGCGAGGAAGGCGCGGTCGTCCGCTCCGGCGGCGCCCGCCCCGAACCCTCCGCGGTACGGCCCGTGGGCGGCTACTTCTACCGGCCGACCGTCCTGGACGGCTGCCACCGCGAGATGAAGGTGGTCCGCGAGGAGACCTTCGGCCCGATCCTCACCGTCGAGACCTTCCGCACCGAGGAAGAGGCCGTCACCCTCGCCAACGACACGGACTACGGCCTCGCGGGCGCCGTCTGGACCACCGACGCGGGCCGCGCCCGCCGGGTCGCCGGACGGCTGCGGCACGGCACCGTCTGGATCAACGACTACCACCCGTACCTCCCGCAGGCGGAGTGGGGCGGCTTCGGCAAGTCCGGTACGGGCCGCGAGCTCGGCCCCACCGGGCTGGCCGAATACCGCGAGTCGAAGCACATCTACCAGAACCTCAACCCGCGCCCCCAGCGCTGGTTCGCCGGCTGACCGCCACTCCACCCCCTGTTCGCGGCACGTCATACGCGCAAGCACCTTGCAGAAGGAGCAGTGACACCGATGCACCCGACCCCCCGCACAGCCGGGCCCGAACCCGCCGACTACGTGATCGTCGGAGGCGGCACGGCCGGCTCGGTCATCGCCTCCCGCCTCACCGAGAACCCCGACGTCACCGTCACCGTGATCGAGGGCGGCCCCACCGACCTCGGCCGCGACGACGTACTCACCCTGCGCCGCTGGCTCGGGCTGCTCGGCGGCGACCTGGACTACGACTACCCCACCACCGAACAGCCGCGCGGCAACTCCCACATCCGCCACAGCCGCGCCCGGGTGCTCGGCGGCTGTTCCTCGCACAACACCCTGATCAGCTTCAAGCCGCTGCCCGGCGACTGGGACGAGTGGGCCGAGGCGGGTGCGGACGGCTGGGACGCCGCGTCCATGGACCCGTACTTCGCCCGGCTGCGCAACCACATCGTGCCCGTCGACGAGAAGGACCGGAACGCCATCGCCCGTGACTTCGTCGACGCGGCGCAGGCCGCGGCCGGAGTCCCGCGCGTCGAGGGCTTCAACAAGAAGCCCTTCCACGAAGGCGTCGGCTTCTTCGACCTCGCCTACCACCCGGAGAACAACAAGCGTTCCTCCGCCTCCGTCGCCTACCTCCACCCGCACATCGAGGCCGGTGACCGGCCGAACCTCACGATCCTGCTGGAGACCTGGGCCCACCGGCTGGAGTTCGAGGGCCACCGGGCGACCGGGGTGCACGTCCGTACCGCGGAGGGCGAGGAGCTGCTGCTGCGCGCGAAGCGCGAAGTGATCGTCTGCGCGGGCGCGGTGGACACGCCCCGCCTGCTGATGCACTCCGGAATCGGTCCGAGGAAGGACCTGGAGGCGCTCGGCATCCCGGTCGTCCACGACCTGCCGGGTGTCGGCGAGAACCTGCTCGACCACCCCGAATCGGTCATCGTCTGGGAGACCGAGGGACCCATCCCGGAGAACTCCGCGATGGACTCCGACGCGGGCCTGTTCGTGCGGCGCGACCCCGAATCCCGGGGCCCCGACCTCATGTTCCACTTCTACCAGATCCCCTTCACCGACAACCCGGAGCGCCTCGGCTACGAGCGTCCCGAGCACGGTGTCTCGATGACCCCCAACATCCCCAAGCCGCGCAGCCGGGGCCGCCTCTACCTCACGAGCGCCGACCCCGAGGTCAAACCCGCCCTGGACTTCCGGTACTTCACGGACGAGGACGACCACGACGGCCGCACGCTGGTCGACGGGATCAAGCTCGCCCGCGAGATAGCGAGGACCGAACCGCTCGCGCACTGGCTCAAGCGCGAGGTGTGTCCCGGCCCCGAGGTCACGTCCGACGAGGACATCAGCGAGTACGCCCGGAAGGTCGCGCACACGGTCTACCACCCGGCGGGCACCTGCCGGATGGGCGCGGCCGAGGACACCGCGGCCGTCGTCGATCCCCAGCTGCGCATCAGGGGGCTCGCATCCATCCGGATCGCCGACGCCTCCGTCTTCCCGACGATGCCTGCGGTGAACCCGATGATCGGCGTCCTCATGGTGGGCGAGAAATGCGCGGAACTGCTCGGTTCGACCACTGGAGGCGATGTCCGATGACCACGACCGACACCCCTGTCTTCGCCGTCAGGAACCTCTGGAAGGTCTTCGGCCCCAAGGCCGGCCGCATCCCCGGCAGCGAGCACGCGGACCTGCCCCCGGCCGAACTGCGCGAACGCACCGGCTGCACCGTCGCCGTGCGGGACGTCTCCTTCGACGTCCGCAAGGGCGAGGTGTTCGTTGTCATGGGCCTGTCCGGCTCCGGCAAGTCCACCCTCGTACGCTGTCTGACCCGGCTGATCGAGCCGACGAGCGGCGCCCTGGCCATCGACGGCGAGGACGTCCTCGCCATGGACCGCACGCGCCTGCGCGAACTGCGCCGCCACCGCGCGGCCATGGTGTTCCAGCACTTCGGACTGCTTCCGCACCGCACCGTCCTCGACAACGTCGCCTACGGTCTGGAGATCCAGGGCCTGAGCAAGGACGAACGGCGCCTCAAGGCGGCCGAACTGGTGGAGAAGGTCGGCCTGTCCGGCCTCGAGAAGCGGCGGCCCTCCCAGCTCTCCGGCGGCCAGCAGCAGCGCGTCGGTCTGGCCCGCGCCCTCGCCGTCGACCCGTCCGTCCTCCTCTTCGACGAACCCTTCAGCGCCCTCGACCCGCTGATCCGCCGGGAGATGCAGGACGAAGTCGTCCGGCTGCACCGCGAGGAGGGCCGCACCATGGTCTTCATCACCCACGACCTGAGCGAGGCGCTGCGCCTGGGCACCCGTATCGCGCTCATGCGCGACGGCGGCATCGTCCAGCTCGGCACCCCCGAGGAGATCGTCGGATCACCCGCCGACGACTACGTCCGCGAGTTCGTCCGCGACGTGCCGCGCGAACAGGTCCTGACGGTCTCCACCGCGATGCGGCCCCCGGCCGTCGGCGAGGCCGACCGCGGTCCGGCACTCCGTCCCGACGCCACCGTCTCCGAGGCCATCGAAGCCGTCGCGCGGTCCGGCGACCCGGCGGCCCGCGTGATGGACGACGGCAGGCTCGTCGGCGTCGTCGACCACGCGTGCCTCCTCGGGGTCGTCGCCGGCACGGGGGCCGCCGCCTCCCCGGAGGTGGCCGCCTGATGGCCACCGCCCGAGCGACCACCACGCCCGCCGTCGCCGGACCGCCGGGGCGCGGGGCCCTTCTGGCCCTGCGCCGCCGCCCGGCCCTCGCCAAGCTCCTGGTGCTCGCCCTGATCGCCGCCGTCGCCGTACCCGTCGTACACGCCCGCTGGGGCGGCGCGACCTGGCCCGGCGCCCTGACCGTCGATCTGACGGCCCCGCTCGGCGAGGTCAACGACTGGATCATCGCCAACCGCGACAGCCACCCGCTGTTCCTCTACTTCTTCGGCCACATCAGCAACGCCGTCGTCCTCTCGGTGCGCGGTGTCTACCTGGTGCTGCTCGCCCTCGGCTGGGCCGGAGTCACGGCCCTCGCCGCGGTCGTGGCCTGGCGGGTGGCGGGCCTGCGGCTCGCCCTCACGGCGGCGCTGTCCTTCGTCGTCTGCGGTCTGCTGGGCATGTGGGTGCCCACGATGCAGACGCTCGCCCTGATGACCGTCGCCGTCCTCGCCTCCGTGGTGCTGGGTGTCCTCCTCGGCCTCGCGGCCGGACTCTCGGACCGTACGTTCCGGGCGCTGCGCCCCGTACTCGACACCATGCAGGTGCTGCCCGCCTTCGCCTATCTGCTGCCCGTCGTGCTGGTCTTCGGCATCGGCGTGCCCGGCGCGGTCCTCGCGACCGTCGTCTACGCGGCTCCGCCCATGGCACGACTCACCGCACTCGGGCTGCGCGGCGCCGACCAGGGCGTCATGGAGGCCGTCGGCTCCCTCGGCGCCACCGGCCGGCAGCGGCTGCTCACGGCCCGGCTGCCGCTGGCCCGCAGGGAACTGCTGCTCGGCCTCAACCAGTCGATCATGATGGCCCTTTCGATGGCCGTCATCGCGTCCGTGATCGGCGCAGGCGGCCTCGGCGACCGCGTCTACCAGGCGCTGTCCTCGGTCGACGTAGGCGCCGCACTCGCGGCGGGCATCCCGATCGTGCTGCTGGCCGTCGTCCTGGACCGTACGACCGAGGCCGCCGGCCGCCGGATCGGTGCCGAGCCCACCGGCCCCGCGGTCCTCCGCGGCGCGCGCGGCTGGGGCCTGGCCGCCGTCACCGTGGCGGCCGTCGCCGTCGTGGGACGGTTCACGGGCGGCCGGATCTGGCCCGAGAGCGCGATCGTCGCCATCGCCGGACCGGTCAACACCGCCAAGGAGTGGATGGTCGACCACCTCTACACCGGAGTCCCGGTCGTCGGCGGCACCGCCGACTGGGCCGCCCACTTCACCGGCTGGGTGCTCAACCCGCTGCGCAGCGGACTCCAGGGCCTTCCCTGGTGGTCCGTCCTGCTGGTCGTCGCCGCCCTCGCCTGGACGATCGGCACCTGGCGCACGGCGCTGACCGCCGTACTGGCCATGGCGGCCATCGGCGTCCTCGGCGTCTGGGAGCCCTCGATGGACACCCTCAGCCAGGTCGTCGCCGCCGTCGCCGTCACCCTGGTCCTGGGCTTCGGCATCGCCATCGGCGCCGCACGCAGCGAACGGTTCGAACGTCTGCTGCGCCCCGTCCTGGACGTCTTCCAGACCATGCCGCAGTTCGTCTACCTCATCCCCGTCGTCGCCCTCTTCGGCGTGGGCCGCGCCCCGGCCGCCGCCGCGGCCGTCGTCTACGCGCTGCCCGCCGTCGTCCGCATCACCACCCAGGGACTGCGGGGCGTGGACCCCGCCGCCATGGAGTGCGCCCGTTCGCTGGGCGCCACCAGCGGCCAGCAGCTGCGCCAGGTCCAACTGCCGCTGGCCCGGCCCGCGCTGCTCCTCGCCGTGAACCAGGGCGTCGTCCTGGTCCTCGCCGTGGTCATCATCGGCGGGCTCGTCGGCTCGGGAGCGCTCGGATACCTCGTCGTGCTCGGCCTCGCCCAGGGCGACCTGGCCACCGGCCTGGTGGCCGGAGCCGCGATCGTCTGCCTGGGACTGATGCTGGACCGGGTCACCCAGCCCACCACGCGCACCGCGCGGAAGGAGAGCTGACATGGCTCGTACGCCGATCCGAACCCGTACCCGTGTGCTCGCGGCCGTCTCCTCGGCCGCCGCCCTGCTCGCCGTCACCGGCTGCGGCGCCGCGGACATGACGAAGCAGGGCTCCCCCTTCGCGGCCCCCGCGGGCATCAGGACCGTGACGCTCTCCGTGCAGTCCTGGGTCGGCGCGCAGGCCAACACGGCCGTCGCCCAGAAGATCCTGGAGGACGAACTCGGCTACCGCGTCGACCTCGTCCAGACGGACGAGGTCCCCGCCTGGGACGCCCTGAGCCAGGGCCGGGTCGACGCGATCCTGGAGGACTGGGGCCACCCCGACCAGGAGAAGCTGTACGTCGACGAGAAGAAGACCATCGTCCCCGGCGGCGACCTGGGCGTCACCGGCCACATCGGCTGGTACGTGCCGAAGTACTGGGCGGACGAGCACCCCGACGTCACGGACTGGAAGAACCTCGACAAGTACGCCGAGGAGCTGCGCACCCCGGAGAGCGGCGACAAGGGCCAGCTCATGGACGGTTCACCGTCCTACGTCACCAACGACACCGCGCTGGTGAAGAACCTCGGCCTGGACTACAAGGTCGTCTTCGCCGGGTCCGAGGCCGCCCAGATCACCCAGATCCAGCAGTTCGCCAAGGAGAAGAAGCCCTTCCTGAGCTACTGGTACCAGCCGCAGTGGCTGTTCAACGACGTACCGATGGTGGAGGTGAAACTCCCCGAGTACACCGAGGCGTGCGCGGCCAAGGACCCGAAGGACATCGACTGCGCCTACCCGACGACACCCTTGCAGAAGTACCTCAACGCCGACTTCGCCCGGCGCGGCGGCGAGGCCGCGGACTTCCTCAAGAAGTTCAGGTGGACCGAGGACGCGCAGAACGAGGTGTCCAGGATGATCGCCTCGGAGAAGCTCACCCCGCAGCAGGCGGCCGGGCGCTGGGTCGACGAGAACCCGCACGTCTGGAAGAAGTGGCTGAAGAAGTAGGCATGTGGTGAACGGGGGCGCTGCCGCGGACCGTCGTCCGCGGCAGCGCCCGTGCGTCACCGTGCCCGCACCGTCGCCAGCACCTCGCGGTCCGGCTGCAGGGTCAGGGACGGTACGTGACCGATGGTCCCCGGGTCCACGTCCAGATCGAAGCGGCGCGCGAGCACGGCCAGGATCAGGACGGCCTCCACCATCGCGAAGCGCGTACCGAGGCAGACCCGGGGGCCGCCGCCGAACGGGAACCACGCGTACTCCGCGATCTCGTCGCCGTTCTCCGGGTCCCAGCGCTCGGGCCGGAAGGTCTCCGGCTCGGGGAACCAGCGCGCGTCGCGCTGGGTGGACCACTGGCTGGTCCACACCCTCGTCCCCTCGGGCATCGGAAGGCCGCCGATCCGCGCCCCCTCCTTGGCCACCCCGGTGACCAGCCAGATCGTCGGGTACAGGCGCAGGGTCTCCTTCACCACCGACTGGGCGTAGGTCAGTTGGGCGTAGTCGTCGAAGCCGGGCTCCCGGTCGCCGAGCACCCGGTCCAGCTCCTCGGTGAGGGCCGCGCGCGCCTGCGGGTTGCGGGCGAGCAGGTACCAGGCCCACACCAGCGTCGAACTGGTCGTCTCGTGGCCGCCGATGTAGAGGGTGACCGTCTCGTCGCGGATCTCCTCGTCGCTGAGGTGGGCACCCGTCTCGTCGACCGCGGTGAGCAGCCGGCTCAGCAGGTCGGGGCGCTCCCCGTCGCCGTCGCGGTGGCGCGCCACCACCCGGCCGACCTCGGCGTCGATGACGGCGGCGGCCTTCTTGATCCTGGCCCTGCCCGGTGTGGGCACCCAGTCGGGGAGGATCGCGCCGATGCCGCTGAACTCCTTGCCGATCTCCTGCTGGGCGACGTCCATCGCCCGGCCCATGGACTCCGCGTCGGCCGGGGTGTCCACACCGAAGATGGTGCGGACCGCGATCTTCTGCGTCAGCGCCGCCATCTCCCGCTTGATGTCGACGCGTTCACCGTCCGACCAGGCGTCCGCCACCTCCACCGCGCACGAGGCCATCGTCGACGCGTACGACTTCACCTGCTTGGGCCGCACGGACGGCTGGACCAGCGAGCGCTTGCGCCGCCAGTCCGCACCGCGCGCCACCACGACGCCGTTTCCCATCACCGTGCGGAACGCGATGCCCAACGCCGGCTGGTCGAAGGTGCGTTCCGTCTCGGTGAGCAGCTCGCCTATGCAGTCGGGGTCGGACACGAACACGCAGCGGTTCCGGCCGAAGCGCCAGCTCACCATGTCCCCGTGACCGCGGAGCCGCTCGAAGAAGGCGAGCGGGTCCTTCGCGAACTGGGGAAGATTCCCGAGGAACGGCAACCCTCCGGGGCCCGGCACGAGCGCGTGGCCGCGCGGTCCGGCGACGACATCCGTGCCGCTGTCCGTACCCGTACCCGCATCCGTATCCCTGGACATGAAAAGGACTCCGCTCCCTGGTGGCGCACCGGCCGGTACGCAGTGACCGTCCCCATCGAACACGACGGGGGAGCACTCCGGCAGGGCGTACGAACGGCATGGCCGGGAACCGTCATCGGCCTTGAGGAGTACGTGAGTTGTCGAGCCTAGCCGCAACAGGAACGGTATTCGAACAGAGGGCTGCGAAGGTGGCGGCACGGACGCCTGCCACCCGACGCGCTCGGGACGGGCGGCAGGCGTGGCACCGGCCCCGTCCCGAGCGGCATTCGGTCAGACGCCCTGCGGTACCCGGGAAGGACGACCCCGGCCGCGCGTCACGGAGTAGCCGAAGACGGCCGCCAGCGCACCGAGCACGCCGCCGCCCACGGTCCACAGCCAGCGGTCCGTCCACCAGCCGGAGGCCCAGCCGTCGTCCGGTTCGCCGGCGAGCGTGCCCCGGTCCTCCTCGGTCCCGTCGTCCGCCGCCCGTTCCACGGAGGACACGCCGGGCACCAGGGGTTCGGCGAGCGCGCCGTCCACGTCGTGGGCGCCGCCCCCTTCGACGGAGGTGACCTCCAGCTCCGAACCCACGGGCAGCCCGAGGTCCGTCGCGGGCAGGTCGAGGACCGTCAGACGGACGTAGTAGCTGCCGGGCAGCGGATCGTCCGCCCACGGCTCCGACCAGGCGCGTACGGTCCGCAGGACACAGGTCAGTTCGACCGTGGCCGCGTCCGCCGCGGCCTTGCGCGTCTGGTGGCCGTACATGCACGCCTGCCGGCGCCGCAGTCCGTCGTACACGTCGATCTGCCAGGTGGACGCGCCGTGCCGGGTCGCGCTCTCGGGGAGCGTGACCTTCGCACGGACGGTCGCCCGCTGTCCCGCGTCGGCGGGGAACACCCAGTAGAGGTAGTCGCCCGTGGAGGCTTCGGCGGTGGCGCGCTGCCCCTGCTGGACCGCGGTGGCGGTACGGAAGGTGGTGCCCGCCTCCGTGGGTCCGGCCCCGTCGTCGGAACCGGCACTCGCGCCGGGGCTCGGGCTGCCGCTGGTGGTGGCCGAGGGGGCGAGCGCCGTCGCGGAACCCGTGGAGGTCAGCAGGGCGAGGCCGGCCAGCAGGCCGCTCGCCAGTACACGTGTCGTACGCATCAGTTGGTCCTCCATACGGCGACGCGCCAGCGCGAGATCCAGCCGGTCAGCAGGCCCGCGACCAGTCCGGTGAGGACCAGTACGCCGAGCAGCCACCAGCCGCGGCCGAGGCCGAACGCGGCGACGTCCGCCGCCTCGTCCGGAGCGTCCACCACGTCGATGGTCAGCTCGACCGGAAGTCCGGGCGAGGTCTTCACCGACGCAGGGGCAGAGAAGGAGTTGGCGACCTGGAGGCAGACCGCCTCGGGGCTCAGGTCCTCCTCGTCCGTGCCGTCCTGCTCGGCCTTGGGGTAGCGCAGCCCGGACGAGATCACATCCGTACGGCCGGTACCCGCCCCGGTACCGCGGACGATCTCGCGGCCGTGCACGGTCACGGCCCGCAGCAGGACGCCGTAGTCGTTGTTGACGGCACGGTCGGCCGCCACGCTCACCGAGGCGCGCAGCTCCTGGCCGGGCAGTACGTCCACCCGGTACCAGCGGTGCTCGCCGAACTTCTCGCGGTCGGTATAGAGGCCGGCCTTGAGCGCCGGGGCCTCGGAACAGCTGTCCGCGCCCTCGGTCGCCACCGGAGTGACGACGGGCTCGGCCGCACGGTCCACCAACTGCTTGACGCGTCCGGAGAGTTCCTCCGTGTGCGTGACGGCCGTGTAGGTACCGCCGGTGGCCTCCGCGATGCAGGTCAGCTGCTGGCGGATCTTCGCGTTGGGCACCAGGCCCAGGGTGTCGATCACCAGATGGACACCGCGGGCGGCGATGTCGCGGGCCACCTCGCAGGGGTCGAGAGGGCCGCAGGTGTCCTCGCCGTCGGTGATGAGGACGATCCGCCGGGTGGCGTCGCCGCCCTCCAGGTCGTCGGCCGCGCCGAGCAGCGCCGGACCGATCGGGGTCCAGCCGGTGGGCGCCAGGGTGGCGACCGCGGTCTTGGCCTCGGTGCGGTCCAGCGGGCCGACCGGGTAGAGCTGCTTGGTGTCCTTGCAGCCCGTCTTGCGGTCGTCGCCCGGGTAGTCGGCGCCGAGCGTCCGGATGCCGAGCTGCACCTCTTCGGGCACGGCGTCCAGCACTTCGTTGAACGCCTGCTTCGCGGCAGCCATTCGGGACTGGCCGTCGATGTCGCGGGCGCGCATGGAGCCGCTGACGTCGAGGACGAGCTCGACCTTGGGGGAGGGGGAGCCGGTGGGTTCGTCGGCCGCGGCGGGCAGGGCGGTGCCGAGCCACGCGGCCAGGGTGGCGAGCAGAACGCACACCCCGGCCCGCAGCCGTTTTCTTATGATCATCGCCGGATCCTATTGAAGATCCGGTGGCATCCCAAAACCGGTCCGGGGAAGGCCGGTTCGTGACCTGGGCTCAGCCTCCGAGTACCGGCCCGGCGGCCCGTTCCAGTACGGAACCGACCCGCTCCCAGGTTTCCATGTCCCTTTCCAGCGGGGGCAGTTGGTGGTCCTCCTTGCCGGTGTTCCAGGAGGTCGCCACGGCCACCGGATCGCCGCCGCCGGCCGCCGAGGCGGCGAGTGCGGCGGCGCCGCGCGCGACCAGCTCGCCACCGCCGGGCACGAGGAGCGGGCGCCCGGAGAGGCGGCGCACGGTCTCCACCCAGGTGCGGCCGCCGGCCCCGCCGCCGATCAGTCGCAGCGGACGCGCGGCGACCGCGGGGTCGGCCGGGTCGAGGCCGCATGCCCGCAGCAGTTCGTCGAGCGCACGGAGGACGGTGAAGGCCGCGCCCTCGTAGGCGGCGCCCAGCAGTTGCTGCGGGGTGGTGTCGTGCCGCAGACCGGTGAGCAGGCCGGCGGCAAAGGGCAGGTCCGGCGTGCGTTCACCGTCCAGGTAGGGCAGCAGTACGGCCTCGCCGCCGGGCACCGCGTCGTCGCGGTGCAGGCCCAGCAGGGCGGCCACCTTGTCGACGGCGAGCGTGCAGTTGAGGGTGCAGGCCAGCGGGAGGTACGTACCGTCGGCGGCGGCGAAGCCGGAGAGGGCCGCCGACACGGGCCGGGTCCGGGACGCGGCGAACACCGTTCCCGAGGTGCCCAGGCTGAGCACCGGGTGGTCCAGGAGCCCGGCGCCGCCCAGGCCCAGACCGACGGCCGCGCTCATGTTGTCCCCGGTGCCCGCGGCGACGGCGATCCCGGCCGGCAGGCCGAGGGCCTCGGCGGCGGCGACGGTCAGGGAGCCGGTCCGGGTCGCCCCGGTGGCGGCCACCTCCGGCAGCAGGGCCCCGTCCAGGCCGAGGAGCGCGAGCAGTTCGGGGTCGTAGGCGCCGGTGGCCGTGGAGTACCAGCCGGTCCCCGAGGCGTCCCCGGGGTCGGTGAAGGCGGTGCCCGTGAGCCGCTCGGTCAGGAAGTCGTGGGGGAGGCGCACGGCGGCGGCGGCCTCGACGGCGCCGGGGTCGTTCTCGCGCAGCCACTGCCACTTCGTCGCGGTGAGGGAGGCGACCGGCACCGAGCCGGTGCGCGCGGTCCACGCGCCGGGGCCGCCGAGAGCGGCGGTGAGGGCGGTGGCCTGCGGGGCGGACCGGGTGTCGTTCCACAGCATCGCCGGGCGCAGCGGGCGGCCCTCCCGGTCGAGCAGGACCAGGCCGTGCTGCTGCCCGGCGACGGCGATCGCGGTGACGGCCGAGGCGCCCGTCCCGGACTCCGCGAGCCCGGCGGTCACCGCCCGGGACAGGGCCTGCCACCAGATCTCGGGGTCGCTCTCGCGGGCCCCGCCCTCGCCGGTGACCGTGTGCGGGGCGCGGCCGACGGCGAGCAGCTCGCCGGTCACGGCGTCGGTCACCGCCGCCTTGGTGGACTGGGTGGAGCTGTCCACGCCGATGACGACGCTGCGCGGCGGCATGGGCTACCTCTTCTCGCCTGGGGAACCGGTGTGCGAGGGGCACACGCGGAGATTTGGTCGTGCGGCAAACAAATTACGTGATCGAAACCCTCTGGACCAGGGGTGGATCAGGTTTTGTGGTGGCGGGGGGTTACGTCCCCGGGGTGCTCCGTGCATGATTAGTCATGACACTGAACAAATAGGGTCGGCCGGTGCTGCCGGTACCGGACCCGACAGCACTCGAAGGCGGCCAGACGATGACGGAACGCTTCACGCCCACACCGGAGGACAAGTTCAGCTTCGGTCTGTGGACGGTGGGCTGGCAGGGGCGCGACCCGTTCGGTGACGCGACCCGCGAGGCGATCGACCCGGTCGAGTCCGTGCAGCGGCTCGCCGCGCTCGGCGCCTACGGAGTCACGTTCCACGACGACGACCTCATCCCGTTCGGCTCGACGGACGCGGAGCGGGAGGGTCTCGTCAAGCGGTTCCGGCAGGCGCTGGACGCGAACGGGCTCGTGGTCCCGATGGCGACGACGAACCTCTTCACCCACCCGGTCTTCAAGGACGGCGCCTTCACCGCCAACGACCGGGACGTGCGCCGGTACGCGCTCCGCAAGACCCTCCGCAACATCGATCTCGCCGTCGAGCTCGGCGCCACCACCTACGTGGCGTGGGGCGGGCGCGAGGGCTCCGAGTCCGGGGCCGCGAAGGACATCCGGGTCGCGCTCGACCGGATGAAGGAAGCGTTCGACCTGCTGGGCGACTACGTCACCGAGCAGGGCTACGACCTGCGCTTCGCCATCGAGCCCAAGCCGAACGAGCCGCGCGGCGACATCCTCCTGCCGACCATCGGTCACGCCCTCGCCTTCATCGAGCGCCTGGAGCGCCCGGAACTGGTCGGCGTGAACCCGGAGACGGGCCACGAGCAGATGGCCGGGCTCAACTTCCCGCACGGCATCGCCCAGGCGATGTGGGCCGGAAAGCTCTTCCACATCGACCTCAACGGCCAGTCCGGCATCAAGTACGACCAGGACTTGCGCTTCGGCGCCGGCGACCTGCGCCAGGCGTTTTGGCTGGTGGACCTGCTGGAGAGCGGCGGCTACGAGGGCCCCCGCCACTTCGACTTCAAGCCGCCGCGGACCGAGGACTACGCGGGCGTCTGGGCCTCGGCCGAGGGCTGCATGCGCAACTACCTGATCCTCAAGGAGCGGGCGGCGGCCTTCCGCGCGGACCCGGCCGTCCAGGAGGCGCTGCTCGCCTCGCGCCTGGACGAGCTGGCCCTGCCGACCGCCGAGGACGGGGTGGCCGGACTGCTCGCCGACCGTTCGGCGTACGAGGAGTTCGACATCACGGCGGCGGCGGAACGCGGCATGGCGTTCGAGGCGCTCGACCAGCTGGCGATGGACCACCTGCTCGGCGTGCGCTGACCCGGACCGCGCAAGCGGTCCACGACGGGTGGGGGGAGGGAGCCGGCCGGCTCCCCCCCCACCCGCGTCATACGAGGGCGTCGAAGCGCCGCACGAAGCGCCGCTGCCAGGGGGTCTCGACGGCGCGGGGGTGGTAGGCGCGGCGGACGAACGCCACGGCCCGGTCCGCCGGGACCCCGTCGAGCACGGCCATGCAGGCCAGTGCTGTGCCGGTACGCCCGATGCCACCGCCGCAGGCGACCTCCACGCGCTCCGTGGCGGCCCGCGCCAGAACCTCGGCGAAGACCTCCCGGGCCCGCACCCGGTCCGTGGGAAGCCGGAAGTCCGGCCAGTGCAGCCACCGCGACTCCCAGGCGACGGGAGGGGGCTGCCGGCCCAGCAGGTACACCCCGAAGGCGGGCTCCGGCCCTGCGGGAAGCGGGTTGCGCAGCCCCCGGCCGCGTACCAGCAGGCCGGACGGCAACGTCAGTACACCGGTGTCGTCGGGGCCCCAGGTCTCGGTCATCCGGACACCCTACCGACGGCGGTCCCCGGACGGCCGGGCGCGGTGGTCCGCTCTTCCGGGCACGGCGGTCCGGCCGTCACGCCGGACGCGCGGGCACGTTCCGCCCCGCGTACGCCACCGGATCGGCCAGCACGTCCTGCATCACCAGGGCCGCCGCGCCCCGCGCCGCGTCCCCCGCGACGGACGAGGCGCGCAGACGCCCGCTGCCCGGGGACCACAGTCCGGAGACGACCCGGCCCGTCAGCTCCTCGTCGGCGGGAGGCGCGAGCCACGGCATCAGGCTCCGGTAGATCCCGCCGAGCACCACCGCCTCCGGGTCGATCAGGTTCACCGCGCCCGACAGCACCCTGCCCAGCATCCGGCCGGCCTCGGCCACGGCCGCCACCGCGCGCGCGTCGCCCGCCCGCGCACGCCTCTCCAGTTCGGCCACCGGGCCCCGGTGGTCCGCGTCGATGCCCGCCGCACGCACCAGCGCGGCCTGCCCCGCGTACTGCTCCAGGCAGCCCCGGGACCCGCAACGGCACTCGGGACCCGCCGGGTCCACCACCACGTGCCCGATCTCCCCGGCGAAACCGTGCGCACCGCGCAGCAGTTCACCGTCGATGACCAGGGCTCCGCCGACCCCGATCTCGCCCGTCAGATAGAGGAAGCTGCGGGCCTTGTCGAGGCCGCCGAACCACAGCTCGGCCAGCGCCGCGAGATTGGCCTCGTTCTCCGAACTCACCGGCAGTGCCGCCCGGCCGGGCCGCAGAGCGGCGAGCGCGCCCGCGAACAGTTCCTCGGCCGGTACCTGGTTCCAGCCGAGGTTGGGCGCCTGGCGCACCGCACCACCGGACACCAGGCCCGGCAGGGCGAGCGCCGCCCCGACCGGGTGCAGATCCTGTTCGCGCGCCGAGTCCAGCGTGCCGGCGGCGATCCGCGCCGCCCGGGCCAGCACCTCGGCGGGCGGCGCTCCCCGGTTGTCGAGGTGCTCGGTCTGGCGGACCCGTCCCGTGCCCGCCAGGTCCACCACGCACACCGACACGTAGTCGATGTTGATCTCCACACCGAGCCCGGCCGGGCCCGTACGCGCCACCTTGAGCGCGGTGCCGGGGCGCCCGGCCTGTCCGCTGAAGGTCTTCCCCGACTCCGTGAGGAAACCGCTCTCGATGAGCTGCTCCACGAGCGAGGACACCGCGGCCCGGGTCAGTCCCACGCGGCCGGCCACTCCGGCCCTCGTCGCTTCCCCGGCCTCGCCCTCGTCCCGGACGGCCCGCAGCACGAGACTCAGATTGTGGCGTCGCACGGTGTCCTTGTCCGCCTTGGGCCCCAGGGGTGCGAGGTTGCTCTTCATATTGTCGCTGACCCTATCTCCCGGCCGCCCGCCGCAGGCCGCCGAACAGCACGGGGGCCGCCCCACCGCCCGGCGGACCGGGCGACGGGGCGGCCCGTCGGGTCGGCGGCCCGTGCGGGCCCCGGCCGGGGAGGCGGCACCGGTCAGGCCGAGGCGCCGCGCTCCTTGAGCATGTCCGCCATGAGCCCGATCTCCGACTGCTGGCCGCGGACCATGCCCGCCGCCAGGTTCCTGATCTCGTCCGTACCCGCCGCATCGGCCGCGGCCTGAGCCATCTCGGCGCCCGCGCGGTGGTGGACGGTCATCAGCCGCAGGTACAGGATCTCGGCCGCCGTGCCGTCGGCCGCCCGGAGCTCGTCCATCTCCGCGTCGGTGGCCATGCCCGGCATCAGCGAGCCGTCACCCCTGGCCTCGACGGTGTGCCCCATCCACTCCATCGGCGGCCGTTCCGAACTCTTCGGCCTGCCCCACGTCTCCAGCCAGCCCAGCATCATGCCGCGCTGGTTGGCCTGGGTGTTGATGATGTCGTACGCCAGACGGCGCACGTCCTCGTCGTCCGTCCGGTCCCGGACGACGAAGGACATCTCGACGGCCTGCTGGTGATGGATCGACATGTCACGGGCGAAGCCCACGTCGGCGGAGGTCTCGGCCGGCGCGGCGGACGAGGACGTACCGGACGCGGACGGGGCCGCCGAGGACGGCTGCCCGATCGTGAGCACCACGAGGCCCAGCGCCAGCAGGAACACCACGGCACCTGCCAGCACCATCGGGCGGGGGACGCGTACGGCGGAGGTCACTTGTCCAGCCCGCCCGAGCACGCGGCACCCGGCTCGGGGGTCTGCGGGCCCTGCACGTACTTGGCGAAGAACTGGGCGACGCGCGCGTCGGTGGCGCTCTTCACCGTGACCTGCTTGCCCCAGGCGCTGAGGATCAGCGGGTCGTCCTGGTCCGCGACGGGGCTCATCAGGGAGTACGGGGTGGACGAGACGCGCTTCTTGAACGCCTCGACGTCGGCGTCCTTCGCCTTCTCGTTGTACGTGACCCAGACGGCGCCGTGCTCCAGGGAGTGGACCGCGTTCTCCTTCGGTATCTCCGCGGCGTAGACGTCGGCGTCGCAGTTCATCCACACCTGGTTGTGATCACCGCCGACGGGCGGGTTCATCGGGTAGTCGACCTTCTTGCTCACATGGTTCTGCTTCAGCTTGTCCCAGCTCCGCTCACCCTTGACCGGGGAGGACTTGGCCTGCTCCTCGGCCTTCTCCTTGTCGTCGGCCGCGGACATCAGATAGCCGCCCCCGGCGACGAGTGCGGCCACCACGGCGACGGAGGCGCTGATGGTGATGATGCGGACGCGGCGCTCGCGTGCCCGCTCCTTGCGGCGGGCTTCGTCGAGCTTGGCCCGGCGGGCGGAGGCGGGGGTGTTCTGGTTCTTGTTCTTGGCGGAAGCCATGGCGGGTCCTTGGTTCAACGGGACGTACGCGCGGGCGTGCGCGACACGTGGGGAAGGAAGAGACAAGGGGTGGCCCGCTTCCGGCACCGGCGGACGGCCGGATGCGAGGGAAGGGGGCCAGGTCTCTAGATCCGTTGGATCTGCAGACGGAGACGGTCGACCGCGCCCACGCCGTCGTTGGAGGGACCGCGGATCGCGGCGGCTCCGGTGAGCGGGACGGCCGGGGCCACCGCCAGAGCGGTGGGAAGGCCGACGGGCGCGGGCGGTCCGGGGAGCACGACGGCCGAGGAGTGGTCCGACGCGCCGTGGCACGAACTGCCCATGCCCCGGTGGTCCGGAGCGTGGGCCACCACGAGCGAGGCGGCGCTCTCCGGTGTCGGGGTCATGGCCCGGGCGGGCGCCGGGAACGCGGCGTCGCCGGGCGGCGAGGCCACCGCCGAGGTGCTCAGCGAGCAGCAGAACACCATCGCCAGGAGGACCAGGACCCATCCCAGGGCGGCGGGCACGCGTGCGCCGCTCCGTCGCCGGTCCGTCCGCTCGCTCAGCCTGGTCATCGCCGCCATCGTAGTGGTGTGTGAAGATTCAAGGAATGTGGGGTCACAGGTTCGCGGGATAGTGTGCCCCGGTGACAACGCACTCGAACGTATCTGCGGGCTGGTATCCGGATCCCCATGGCGCGCCTCAGTTGCTGCGCTACTGGGACGGCTCTCAGTGGACGGAACACACGAACCCGGCACAGGGTCAGCAGCCCCCGGCCGCCCAGGGGCAGGCCCAGGGGCAGTTCCCCGCGCAGGCCCAGCACCAGGCGCAGGTTCCGCACCAGGCTCCCCAGCAGGCCGGGCAGCCCCAGCAGGGCGTCCCGGGTGCGGGCTCGCTCTTCAACCAGCAGGTCCTGGTCGTGAACCAGAAGGCCAAGCTGATCGAGGTGACGGCCGAGTACAGCGTCTTCGACCAGCAGGGCAACACCCTCGGTTCGGTCGTGCAGGTCGGCCAGAGCGCCCTGCGCAAGGTGCTCCGGTTCGTCGCGAGCATCGACCAGTACCTGACGCACCGGCTGGAGATCCGCGACGCGCACGGCCGGCCGCAGCTGCTCCTGACCCGGCCCGCCAAGTTCATCAAGTCCCGGGTCGTCGTCCAGCGCCCGGACGGACAGCCCGTCGGCGAGATCGTCCAGCAGAACGCCATCGGCAAGATCAACTTCGCGATCATGGCCGACGGCCGGAAGATCGGTGCGATCAAGGCGGAGAACTGGCGCGCCTGGAACTTCGCGATCGTCGACCACAACGACGCCGAGATAGCCCGGATCACGAAGACCTGGGAAGGTCTCGCGAAGACCATGTTCACCACGGCCGACAACTACGTGCTCCAGATCCACTACCAGCTGCCCGAGCCGCTGCTGAGCCTCGTCGTCGCCGCCGCCCTGACCGTCGACACCGCGCTCAAGCAGGACGCCCGCGGCCTGGGCTGAGCCGCCCGCCACGCAACGACGAGGTGCCCCCGCATGCGTGCGGGGGCACCTCCCCGTGTGCCGGGGGCTTCGTACACTGAGCACCGCAGGAAACCCCGGGGAGCAGAGCGAAAGGACGGCGTCCGTGGCCGCGGTCGACTTGAGTACGCATCCGGGGCATCTGGCGAGACGTCTCCAGCAGGCCCATCACCTGCTGTGGAACACGATGGTCTCCGAGGAGATCACCTCGCCCCAGTTCGCCGTGCTGAACACCCTGGTCGCCGAACCCGGGCTCGACCAGCGGACGGTGGGCGAGCGGGTCGGCCTCGACCGCTCCACCATCGCCGAACTGATCAGCCGGCTGCTGCGCCGGGAGCTCCTGGACAAGGTGCGCGACCCGCACGACGGCCGCCGGTTCCTGCTCCACCTGACGGAGGACGGTACACGCACCCACGGCAGGCTCGCGCAGCGCGCCGCCCGCATGAACCACGTCTTCCTCGGTCCGCTCTCCGCCGAGGAGCAGCGGGTCTTCCTCGAACTGATGCGCAGGGTCTCGGACGCGGCCGAGACCCTGCGGGGCTGAGGCTTCCGGGCTCAGCCCTCGTCGTACGACCGGTGGATGCCGAACACGGCGCCCTGCGGGTCACGGAGGACCGCGATCCGGGGACCGTCCGGGATGCTGGTGGGCGGCAGCAGCTGGTCGCCGCCCGCGCTCAGCGCCGTGGCGGTCGCGGCGTCGACGTCCGTGACGACGAAGTACGGGAGCCAGTGCGGGGGTGCCTCGGCCGGGACCGCCTCGTCCATCGCCGTCATGCCGCCGAAGTCGGCGCCGTCCACGCCCCAGTGGGGATAGGACTCGGGGGACTTGACCGTCCAGCCGAGGACGGCCGGGTAGAAGGCGAGGGCGTTCGCCGTGTCGCGGGTGGAGAGTTCGACCCAGCCCAGGGCGCCCGGATCGTTGAGGAGTTCGGCGCCCGCGAAGCCGCGGGGCTGCCAGAGCGAGAACACCGCCCCGGCCGGGTCGGCGACCACGGCGAACCGGCCCAGATCGAAGACATCCGTCGGACCGGCCAGCAGCGAGCCGCCCGCGGACATCACCTTCTCCACCGTGGCATCGGCGTCCCGGGTGGAGAAGGAGACGGTCCAGGCGGTGGGCTGCCCCGGCTGGAGGGCCGGGGCGAGCGCCGCCACCGCGGCGTCGCCGATGTGCGCCATGGTGTAGCCGCCGGCCTCCGGGCGGGGATCGGTCTCGGACCGCCAGCCGAACAGTGCCGCGTAGAACGACGCGGCTGCCGGGATGTCCGAGGTGGTCAGCTCGGCCCAGCAGGGGCCGGTGTCCAGGGGCTTGGAGAACTTCATTCCGCTCCCTTTGTGATCATGCGGATGTACGCGCGTGGGGCCGGTCCCGGGGGCCGGGTCCGCCGTGTCCTCCCTGCACGCTAGGACCGCCCGGACGCACCGGCCGTCGGGCCACTCCGGCCAGGAATGTTTTACGGGTGTAACACCTGCTAAGGTATATGGGTGAGTGATACAGCTATTCGGTACAGGCGGCCCTCCGTCCGCAGCCTCGGAGTGGCCGGTGCGCTGCGGCTCGCACGCCCCTCGGACACCTGGTTCAAACCGGCGCTGAGCGTCGTCGTCGCCTCCGCCGTGCCCAACCTGCTGCTCTTCGCCGTGGACCGGCTCGACCTCGTGATGTACACGATGGCGGGATCGCTCTGCGCGCTCTACGGCCACCATCTGCCGTACGCGCGGCGGGCCGGCACCGTCGCGCGCGTGGTCCTCGGCATGCTCGCCGGCCTCGCGGTCGCTCTGGTCACCGCGTCGGTCACGGACTCGACCGCGGTCCTGATCGCGGTCGCCGCACTGCTGGCCGCCGGCCAGAAGGCGCTCTGCGACGCGAGCCGTGTCGGGCCGCCCGGGCACGTGATCTTCGCCTTCGTCACCTCCGCCGCCCTGTTCGCGCCGCAGGAACTCGGCCAGGTCCCCGGGCACCTCGCCCTCACCCTCGCCGCCGGGGCCTTCTCCTGGCTCGTCACCGCCGGCCCCGCACTGCTGCGCAGGGAAGGCCCGGAACGCCGGGCCACCGCCCGCGCCCTCGACGCCGTGGCCGCCTGCACCGCCGCCCCCGGGCACCGCACGCGGCACGCGGCAGCCGCCGCCGTGCACGGCGCCTGGCAGTCACTCCTCGCCACGGGCCGCCCCACCCCCGTACGCCGGGAGCTGGAACGCCTGATGGTCCATGCCGAGACCGCACTCGCCGCCACGCCCCTCGACGGGGATACGGCCGACGGCGCCGGATCGCGCGGCGCGGCCGTGGCCGGCCCCGCGCAGCTGCGCGCCTGGGCGGCCTCCACGCGAGCGCGCGGTCCCCTGCCCTCTCCGCCGCCACTGCCGGGCACCACGGCGGAGCTCCTCGGCGGCGACCGCCCCGCACGGGCCGCCCACCGCGAACGGCCCAGCCGCCGGGGCACCCTGCTGCGCTCCCTCGCCCCGGGCTCCCCGCTGCTGCCCATCGCCTTCCGCACGCTCGTCGGCTGCGCGCTGGCCGGATACGCCTGCGCCGCACTCGGCGTCGGCCGCCCGTACTGGGCGATCGTCACCGCCGCCTCCCTCTACCAGGCCAACGTCACCCTGTCCTGGAACCGGACCCTGCAGCGCACGCTCGGCAACCTCGTCGGCGTCCTGGTCTTCGCCGCCGTCCTCCCGGTCAGCCGGACCGGCCCGCTCGCCCTGATCGGCTGCTGCCTCTTCTTCAACTTCGCGGCCGAGGCCCTGATCACCCGCAACTACTGGCTCGGCTCGATCGCCGTCACCCCGATGGCCCTCCTGGTCCTGGAGTTCGGCGGCAGCCATCCGGCGGGCGAACTCGTCGGGGACCGGGTCGTCGACACCCTCGTCGGCGCCGTCGTCGGTTTCCTCGCCGCCACGGCGGTCACCAACCGGCGTGCTTCGGGGCATGTCGAGAAGGCCCTCGCCGCGACCGAGGCGGCCCGCGCCCACGCCGTACGGACCGTCGCCGACCCGGCATCCGGGGCGGCCGAGCTCGACGGCGCGCGCCGCGCGCTCACCGGCTCCCTCGTCGAACTCCGCCTGGCCACCGACGCCGCGGCCGGCGAATGGTGGCAACGCGCCCTGCCGGAGGAACAGCTCCTCGCGGCGGAGCGGGCCGGACACCGTACGCTCGCCGCAACAGCACGAAGGCAAGGGCTGACCGCCCTCGGGCCTCCTCAGAACGGAGCGGTGTGACCGACGACATCGTGGCCTCGGTGGTACGGCAGTGGCAGGCCGTCAACCCGGAGCTCGACACCGGCCCTATGGAGCTCATCGGCCGCATCAACCGCTGCGCCGCGCTCCTCCAGCAGGCGGAGGACGCCCCGCTGCGCTCCGCCGGACTGACGCGCGGCGAATTCGACGTGCTCGGCGCGGTCCGTCGTACCGACCGCGAACTCACGCCCGGCGAACTGGCCCGCGAGACGTTCTCCTCCGGCGCCGCGGTGACCAAGCGCCTGCGCACCCTCCAGGAACGCGGCCTGGTCGACCGCCGCAGCGACGCCCGCGACCGCAGGGTCGCCCATGTCCGTCTCACCGAGGAGGGACGCGACCTGGTCGACCGGCTGCTGCCCCAGCAGCTCGCGTACGAACGCACCGTGCTCTCCGGCCTCGACGACGGGGCCCGCAGCCGGCTGAGCGCGCAGCTCAGCGAGCTGCTGGTGCAGCTGGAGGGCCGCATCGGCGGCGCCCGCCGCTGAGACGACGGGACGTCAGGGCGGGTCCGCCCGGTCGAGGAGCGCGGCCGAGCGCCGTAACTGTTCCGCGAGTTCCGCCAGCGCCGCGTCGCCTCCGCGATCGGCGGGCGCCGAGGCGGTCAGGGCCAGCCGGTCGCGGGGGCCCGCCCCGCCGAGGGGGACGGCGACGGCGTGCAGGCCGCTGACCGACTCGCCCCGGCTCACCGCGTGGCCGAGGCCGCGGATCTCCGCCAGCTCCTCCAGCAGCGCCGCACGCGAGGTGAGCGTCCGGGGGGTGGCCGCGGGCAGCCGCTCCTGCGGATAGAGGGCGCACACCTGGTCGGTGGTCATCCGGGAGAGCAGCAGCTTGCCGCCCGACGTCGCGTGGGCGGGATGCGTGCGCGACATCTCCAGCACCACCCGCACCGGCCGCGACGACTCGCGGCCGTCGGTGACGAGGACCCGGTCCCCGATCAGCACGGCGCTCTGCACGGTCTCGCCGGTGCGCCGGGCGGCCTCCTCCAGCACGTCTCCGAGCCGGGCCCGCAGCGCCGTGCCGAAACCGGCGGGCCGGCCGAGCCGCATCAGCTCGGGTCCTGCCGCGTACCCGCGTCCGGAGGGATCCCGGGTCGCGAATCCACGCCCCTCCAGGGTGAAGAGCACCCGGTGCGCCGTGGACCGGCCGACGCCCAGCAGTTCGGCGGCCCCGGAGACCGTGAGTGTGTCGTGGGTGAGGAAGAGCCCCATCAGCCGGAGGCCGGTGTCCAGCGACTCGATGACGCAGCCCCGCGTCGCCGCGACGGCTTCTTTTCGGTGAATCAGTCCCTCGGTCATGAATCTGCTCCTTTCGATCCGGTTCGATCACCTGTGCCTCTGTCCCGCCCCGAGGGACGGAATTAATCGCTCAGGAATCGAATGGGTCGTTTATGTTCACTGTTCGGCGCGATGCCGTACGGGTCGTATCCGACGCTTCGTCAAGCGGCGCCGCGTGCCTGGTTCTTGAGCATCCCGCACTGCGGGACGCGGGAGTGACGGGCGGGCGCGACCTCGCCGCCGATTACTCCCCGCGCACGCCCGGCGCCGTTGAGTGCAAAAACTGGTGAGTGTATTACTGCCGGAGTGCTCGCGCAGGGGGTTGGGTGAATATGCCGAAGCGGTGTTCTGATCTGGCTAAGCTCACGCGCATCGAAGTCGAGTTGATATGAATTCGAGCACTTGTTCACGACTGTCATCACAAGTGCGCAGATCTTCCGAATGCTCCCCGAATCAACCGCCAGAGGGTTTAGATGGTTCGTGTTGAATCACCGTCGATTGACCGAGAAATCCCCGTGGTCCGTGCCGTGCTGGTGCCCCTTGTGCTGATGGCCGGCGCCACTGCCGCCGGTGCGGCGCTGGTAACCGAGCCCGCGCGGATACCAGTCGTCTGGTGCGGTGCGATCGCCACACTCGTGGTCTCCGCACTCACCGTCGTACTCAACCGTCGCCGCCGTGCCATGAACGTCCAGCGCGCGCAGTACGAGCAGCGCATCGCCTATCTGGAACACCGCATCGCCGCGCACGACGCGGAGACCGTGCGGATGACCAAGGAGCTGCTGCCCGCCGCGATCCGCCGGCTGCGTGCCAGCAACTCACCCGAAGAGGTGATGCGCGACATCGTCGACGCGGACGAGTCGTACCGCAACCTCCCCAGGGCCCTGCGCGGTCTGGTCTTCCAGATCCTCGACATCATCGACAACGAAGAGGCGATGCGTGACTCCGCGCAGCGCGCCTTCGTCAGCGTCGCCCGCCGCGTCCAGGCCATCGTCCACCGACAGGCCAGCGAACTGCGGGAGATGGAGGACCACCACGGGCGCAACCCCGAGGTCTTCGACGACCTGCTCCGCATCGACCACGGCACCGCGCTGATCGGCCGGCTCGCCGACTCCATCGCCGTGCTCGGCGGTGCCCGCCCCAGCCGCCAGTGGCCCAAGCCCGTACCGCTGTTCAGCGTGCTGCGCGGTGCGATGTCCCGGATCCTCGAATACCAGCGCGTCGATCTGCACTCGATCGCCAAGGTCGCCATCGTCGGCACCTCGGTCGAACCGCTCATCCACGCCTGCGCCGAACTCCTGGACAACGCGACGCGCTACTCGCCGCCGCAGACCCGGGTGCACGTCACCGCGGTCGAGGTCCAGACCGGCATCGCCATCGAGATCGAGGACGGCGGCGTCAGCCTCAGCGAGGAGGCCCGCGCCCGCGCCGAGAACATGCTCGCCCAGGCGCAGGCCGGCATCAACATGAACGACCTCGGGGAGTCGCCGCGGCTCGGCATGGCCGTCGTCGGCCGGATCTCCCGGATGTACCAACTCCAGGTCTCCCTGCGACAGTCCGCCTACGGCGGTGTGCGCGCCGTGGTCATCGTGCCGCGCGAGATGCTCACCACGGGCCCCGCTCCCGGCATCGCGCACGGCATCGGCGCCACCTCGCGGCCCCAGAGCTCGCTCGACATGTCGCAGCTCCAGCACGTCGTGCCGCCGCCCGGCAAGCGCAAGCCCCGGCCCGTGTCGGCGGAACTGCCCCCCTCGGTGGCCGCGGGCATGCCCGGCCACACGGAGAAGCCGGCCGGCCCGACGGGCCCGGTCGCCCCGGTCTCCGCGCTGGAGGACGACGTCCCCGTGGTGACCGAGTGGACGGCCGGCGGACTGCCGCAGCGCCGCAGCCGCGGTCGCGCACCGCTCGGTTCGCACAACCTCCCGCAGCAGACGGCGCAGTCCGCCGTCCCCGCCGCGGGAGCGCAGAACGGGCACAACGGAGGCCGGAGCAACGGCGAACCGCCGCCGCCCGGGCTCTGGCTGGAGGCATTCACCCAGGCGGTCAACGGGGTGCCCCAGGAACCCAAGAACGACGAGGACTCTGATGACGCGTGGGACAAGGGAGACTTGAAGTGATCCAGCAGCGCGGAAACATGGACTGGATGCTCAAGGAACTGGCCGACGACGTACCGAGCATCCACCAGATCGTGGTGCTCTCCTCGGACGGTCTGCGCATCGCCCGGCACGGCGGCGACCCCGACGTCGCCGACCGTCTCGCGGCGGCGTGCGCCGGACTGCAGAGCCTGGCCGCCGCCGTCGCCTCCGAAATCCCTTACAGCGACGGCCTGATGAGACTCGTCGTCATCGAGGTCGACGGCGGCTTCTTCTACCTGATGGCCGCCGGAGCGGGCTCGTACCTCGCGGTCCTGGCCGACGAGACGGTCGACGCCGGACTGGTGGGAGCGCGCATGCGCGACATGGTCGTCCGGATCGGCGCCCACCTCTCGAGCCCGCCCCGACATGACGGGCAGGCCGGATGAGTGCTCCCCGACGAGAACGCCGAAAGGCCGACCCGGCTTCGAACGACCCGGAGCGGCTGTACGTGATCACCGGCGATCCCGACGGCGAGCGTGCGGCGCTCGACCTCGTCACGATGGTTGTCGCCCAGGCCGAGCCCACGCCGACGGTCCAGCCCGAGCAGGCCGCGATCCTGCGGCTCTGCCGGGCCCCGTTGTCCGTCGCCGAGATCTCGGCCTATCTGAGCCTGCCCTTCAGCGTCGTGACCTCGCTCCTGACCGAACTGCTCGCGAGCGAACAGATCGAATCGCGTGCGCCCATCGTCCGCGCCACCCTCCCGGACCGATCCCTTCTCGAAGCGGTGATGCATGGACTTCAGAAGCTCTGACACGATCACTGGCCCCCGGAGGGAGGACGTCCTCCCCACCACGGCCACGGCCGCGGTGAAGGTCGTGATCGTCGGTGGATTCGGGGTCGGCAAGACCACGATGGTCGGCTCGGTGAGCGAGATCCGTCCGCTGACGACCGAAGAGACCATGACCCAGGCCGGAGTCGGCGTGGACGACAACGCCGGGGTGGAGAGCAAGACCGCCACCACCGTCGCCATGGACTTCGGCCGGATCAGCCTCAGCGAGGAGCTGATCCTCTACCTCTTCGGCACCCCGGGCCAGGAGCGCTTCTGGTTCCTGTGGAACGGGCTGTTCGAAGGAGCTCTCGGTGCCGTCGTCCTGATCGACACCCGAAGGCTCGAGGTCAGCTTCGACGTGATCGGCCGGCTGGAGGAGCGCGGCGTGCCGTTCGTCGTCGCCGTCAACACCTTCCCCGACGCGCCGCATCATCCGGTCGAGGCGCTGCGCACCGCGCTCGACCTGCCGGACGAGGTCCCGATGATCGACTGCGATGCCCGGCTGAGGGTCTCCAGCCGGGACGTGCTGATGACCCTGATGCGGTATCTGCACAGCCTCGCCGTTCCCCTCGCCTGACGAAGGTGCGCGCGCGATCCGCACGTACGCCCCGCGCGCACCTTCCGTCCGCCGCACGTTCCGCACGCCGTATCCGTCCGCCGCACGCGCACTCCCCGCGCGCCCTCCCCACGCGCGCGGCAGCACCCTGCGCGCCCCTCGCCCGGATCCCGGGCAGCCCGACCCCTGGAGCGATTGTGACCACGCCCTTCCACGACGAACCCGGAACGGCCCCGGGACCCGTGCCGCCCCCCGGATGCCCCGCCCACGGCCTCGGCCCCGGACCCGGACCCGGCGGACTGCGCCGGTTCTACGGCCCCGAGGCGGAGAACGACCCGGCGGGCCTGTACGACAAACTGCGCGCCGAACACGGCACGGTGGCACCGGTGCTGCTGCACGGGGACGTACCCGCCTGGCTCGTCCTGGGGCACAGCGAGAACCTGCACGTGACACGGACGCCCTCGCAGTTCTCCCGGGACTCCCGGCGCTGGCGGGCCCTCCAGGACGGCAGTGTCGCCCCGGACCACCCGCTCGCGCCGATCTTCACCTGGCAGCCGATCTGCGTGTTCGCCGACGGAGCGACCCACGAACGCCAGCGCGGCGCCGTCACCGACAGCATGGCGCGCATCGACACCCGAGGCGTACGCCGTCACGTCAACCGCTTCAGTAACCGGCTCGTCAACGACTTCTGCCTCAAGGGCACCGCGGACGTCGTCAGCCAGTTCGCCGAACACCTTCCGATGATGGTGATGTGCGCCATCTTCGGCATGCCCGAGGAGTACGACGACCGACTGGTCCAGGCAGCCCGCGACATGACCCGCGGGACCGAGACCGCCGTCGCGAGCAACGCCTACGTGGTCGGTGCGCTCACCCGGCTCGTCGAGCGGCGGCGCGCCGCTCCCGCCCCGGACCTCGCGAGCTGGCTGCTGGAGCATCCCGCCTCCCTCACCGACGTCGAGGTCACCGAGCATCTGCGGCTGATCCTCATCGCGGCGTACGAGTCGACCGCGAACCTCATCGCCAACGTGCTGCGCATGGTGCTGACCGACCCGCGCTTCCGGGCCAGGCTCAGCGGCGGCCACATGACGGTCCCCGAGGCGGTGGAACAGACCCTCTGGGACGAACCGCCGTTCACCGCCGTGTTCGGCCGCTGGGCCGTCGGCGACACGGAGCTGGGTGGCCAGCAGATCAAGGAGGGCGACGCCCTGCTCGTCGGGATCGCCGCGGCCAACACCGACCCGACCGTACGGCCCGACCTCGCGGCCAACATGGAGGGCAACCGCGCCCACCTGGCGTTCAGCGGTGGCCCGCACGAATGCCCGGGCCAGGACATCGGGCGTGCCATCGCGGACGTCGGCGTCGACGCGCTGCTCATGCGACTGCCGGACATGGAGCTCGGCGTCGAGGAGAGCGAGCTGCGCTGGATCGGGAACATCATGTCCCGGCACCTGGTCGAACTGCCGGTGAAGTTCGCGACGAGCCCGCAGCAGGAGATCGACTCCGATCCGCTGACCGCGATGAACCGGCCCCTGGTGCGCACCGACTGGGAGGTGTCGTCCCCCGCCCGGCCCGCCCCGGCACCGGGCGCGGCCGTCCCGCCGCCCGCCCACGCCCCCGGCGCCTCCGCCCACGCCCCCGGCGCCTCCGCCCACGCCCCCGGCGCCTCCGCGCAGGCCCCGGCGGCGGGAGCACCGGCCCAGGTCCCCGTGATTCCCGGGCAGCGCAGGGCGGGAGCACCGGCCAGGCTGTGGCAGGCGGTTTCGCGCTGGTGGAACGGGTACTGACACGAGGTCGACGCCCGCGCGACGTACGGGCGGGCCGGTGGCACCGGACCCCGGGTGACTCCCGGAGGTCCGGTCCGCCGGCCCGCGGGCCGGGGATCGGACCGGGCCGCCGCGCAGGTCGTCGACCGTGCGGACGCAGGTTTCCGTACCATCGAGCAGCGTGAAGCTGACAATTCTTGGCGGTGGCGGATTCCGGGTGCCTCTGGTGTACGGGGCACTTCTCGGCGATCACGCCGAGGGCCGCGTGACCCACGTGACGCTGTACGACACGGACGCGGACCGGCTCGGCGCCGTCGCCCGGGTCCTCGCCGAGCAGGCCGAGGGGGTCGGTGACGCGCCCGCCGTCGTCGCCACCACCGACCTCGACGAGGCGCTGCCCGGCGCCGACTTCGTCTTCTCCGCCATCCGCGTCGGTGGTCTGGAGGGCCGCGCGGCCGACGAGCGGGTGGCGCTCGACGAGGGCGTACTGGGCCAGGAGACGGTCGGAGCGGGCGGTATCGCGTACGGACTGCGCACCGTACCCGTCGCGGTGGAGATCGCCCGGCGCATCGCCCGGCTCGCACCCGACGCCTGGGTCATCAACTTCACCAATCCGGCCGGGCTGGTCACCGAGGCCATGTCCCGGCACCTCGGCGACCGGGTCATCGGGATCTGCGACTCACCGGTGGGACTCGGCCGCCGTATCGCGCGCGTCCTCGGTGCCGACCCCGACCGGGCCCGGATCGACTACGTGGGTCTCAACCACCTCGGTTGGCTGCGCGGTCTGTACGTCGAGGGCCGCGACGAACTCCCGCGCCTCCTCGCCGACCCGGACCTGCTCGGCTCCTTCGAGGAGGGCAGGCTCTTCGGCACCGACTGGCTGCGGTCGCTCGGCGCGATCCCCAACGAGTACCTGCACTACTACTACTTCAACCGGGAAGCGGTCCGCGCCTACCAGGAGGCCGCTCAGACCCGCGGCGCCTTCCTCCGCGAGCAGCAGGAGGGCTTCTACGCCCGGATGAAGGACCCGGCCACTCCTGCGCTGACCACCTGGGACCGGACGCGCGCCGAACGCGAGGCGACCTACATGGCGGAGAACCGTGACGTCGCCGGGGCCGGCGAACGCGAGGAGAGCGACCTGGAGTCCGGCGGGTACGAACAGGTCGCCCTCGCCCTGATGCGGGCCGTCGCCCGCAACGAACGGACCTCCCTGATCCTGAACGTCCGCAATCGCACGACCCTGTCGGTGCTGGACGAGGACGCCGTGATCGAGGCGCCCTGCCTGGTCGACGCCAACGGCGCACGTCCGGTCGCCGTCGATCCGCTGCCGTACCACGCGGTGGGCCTGGTGACGGCGGTCAAGGCCGTCGAACGTGCCGTGCTCGAAGCGGCGGAGACCGGCTCCCGCGAGGCGGCGGTGCGGGCGTTCGCCCTGCACCCGCTGGTCGATTCGGTATCCGTCGCCCGCCGTCTGGTCGACGGATACCTGAAGGTCCACCCGGGCCTCGGCTATCTCGGCAAGCCGTGAGATCAGGGCGATTCCAGGGCCCGTAGCTCGCTGCCGACCAGCACGTGGAGCTGGGCCTCCAGCCAGGCGCCGGTCCGGTCGGCGTTGTCCTCCCCGCCGTGTCCCACCGCGCGCAGCAGAGCCGCGGCCCGGGACAGGCCCGTCCTCGACAGCGCGGTCGCCGCGTCGTCGAGACGGGCCCGCACCTGGTCCGCGGGATTCCGCAGCCCGCTGTGGGCGACGGAGGCGAGGGCCCCGATCGCCTCGTCCAGGGCAGCGGTCAGCGGATCGGCGGACTGCCGTACCACCGCTTCCAGAGGGGCCGACCCGCCACCGGGGGCGAGATCGGGCACGATCACGCCCTTCGGTCCCAGGACCGCGATCGGCTCGATCCGGACCGAGCCGCCTGACCGCCGCACCGAGCCGCTGAGATGAGTGGCGCCGCTCTCCAGCGCGTCCGCGAGAACGTCGAGGGCGCCGGGGCACTCGGGCCGGTACCGGGACCGCACGAGGGCCCGGTTTCCCGCTTCGTCCCGTACGGAGGCTTCGAGCAGTTGCTCGGCCGGGTCGTAACCGACGTGCTCGACCTCCGAAAGCGCAAGGACGCGGACGGACCCCGCCTCGATCCTCGGGCGGATCAGACGGGGCGGCCGGCCCTCCCAACCGGCGGTCAGGGCCGCCAGATCGCGTACGAGCAGGGGATCCGGAAGCTCCGTCCAGGCCAGGCCGACCGGGGTGACGCTCGTGGCACCGAGCCTGTTGCCCGCGATCGTCAGGACACGGCCCGCTGTCCGTCGCGCGCTCTCGCTGACCAGATTGCCGGTGGCCAGCTTGCCGAGCGTCGTCCCGAGAAGCCGACGGGTGGAAAGCCGGTGCCCCGTCGTCCGGTCCGCCTCCTGGCCTTCGGCCGTGGGCCACTCCTTGCGCAGGACGAGGACGGTGGCCGCTCCGGGGTGGGCGATGCACACCTCGGCCGCGGACCCCGTGGGGGTGGTGCGGACCCGGCAGCCGAGCGAGGTGAGGCGGACCCGGCGCAGCGGCGTGGTCCCCGCCTCCTGCGTACCCAGCACCCCGGGCAGCGCCGCGGCGCGGCGCCTCGCGTGGATCTCCGTGAGCAGGGCGGCCACCCGCTCGGGACGGTAGTGGGCGCTTCGGTCGGCGTAGGCCGAGAGCTGGTCGGCCAGCTCGCCCACCGCGCCGGCGGGCCAGTGCAGGGACTTCGCGCTCAGCGTCTCGCCGGCGCGGGCGAGCGCGACGGCGAGGACGGGACCGGCGTGGGCGACGCCCGACAGGAGCAGTTCGTCGGCGAGAGCGGCGACCGCGTCCAGCTCGTCGCGGGCCGTGGCCTTCGGCGCGGCCCGCCCGCCGACGTGGACAGCGGCCTCGTGCGGTCCCGCCTCGTCGGCCGCCCGGAACGCCCAGACGGCCAGCGCCACCATTTCGTCGCGTCGGCCGGCGGACGCGTCCGTCAGCGCGTAGACGAGCTCACCGGCGACCGGGAACCGCACCGTGCAGGTGGGCAGTTCCACCCAGGGGTCCGGGCGCTCCGCCGTGGGGCGGTGGACGCGCGCGCCGTATCCGCGCTCGAAGACCCGGCGTGCCGAGGCGAGCGCCGGTGCCCCGAGGGCGGCGTGCAGCTCCTCCTCGCCCACCGATCCGGGCGACCAGGCGACCTCGGGGGCGGGGACGGCCGGGGGAGCGGGGGACGGGGTTCCGGTCTCCTGTTCCGCTCGGGGGGCGGGCCCGGGCGACGCTTCGGACGCGGCGGCCGGCACCGCGCTCCGGTAGGCGAGCACCAGGGCGACGAGGTGGCGGCACACCCCGGGCGCCGCGCAGCTGCACGCGCCGTTGTCCAGACCCGTGCCGGGCGGCAGCGAGGTGGCCGATCCGTCCGGGTGGCAGGCGTGCACCGTGCCGTCCGGAGCGGTCGTCACGGTGGGCCCCGTGCCCGCGGCCAGCTCCTTCGTGGCCCGCTTCACCAGACCGCGGTTGGTGAGCGCGGCGAGGGTGTCCGGGGTCAGGGCCAGCAGATCGGACCGGACGGCGGGTCCGGCCGCAGGTGTCGTGTCCGTCGTCATCGGCCCAGCCTCTCGGCGACGAACTCGGCCAGCCGCGCCGGTGTCATCGCCCCGATGTGCGCCCCGGCGCCGGCCAGCCGCCCGGCGAGCTCCCGGTCGTAATCGGGGTTGGCGTCCTCGTCGAGCGCCGCGAGCCCGAGCACCGTACTGCCCTGCTCCACCAGCGCGCGCACGGCACGCACCAGCCGGTACGCGTCGCCGCCCTCGTAGAAGTCGGTGATCAGTACGACGATCGTGCGGCGCGGATTCTCCACCAGGCCCGCCCCGTACGCGACGGCGCGCGCGATGTCGGTGCCGCCGCCGAGCTGGACGCGCATCAGGAGCTCCACCGGATCGGTCACGTCGGAGGTGAGGTCCACGACGTTGCTGTCGAAGGCGACGAGATGGGTCTTGAGGCCCGGCAGCCCCCACAGACAGGCGGCGGTGACCGCGGAGTGGATCACCGAGCCGGCCATCGAGCCGGACTGGTCGACCAGCAGGATCAGCTGCCACTGGGAGAGATGCCGCTGGGTCCGCGAGTGGAAGTGGGCGCGCTCGATGAGAAGGCGCCGTTCCTCCGGCTGGTAGTGGGCGAGGTTGGCCCGCACCGTCTGCCGGAAGTCGAAGTCCCTGGCCAGCGGGACCCGGCTGGGACGCCGTGACCGGGTGCCGTGGAACGCCCGGCGGATCTCCGGCTGCAGCCGGGCGAGCAGGTCCCTGACGACCGAGGCGACGATCCGTCGTGCGAGCCGCAGCACCTGCGGGTTCATCAGGTGCTTCGTACGCAGCACGGCGCGCAGCAGCGTCGCGCTCGGCTCGACCCGCTCCAGCACCGCCGGATCGGTGACGATCTCCTGGATGCCGTACCGCTCGACCGCGTCGCGTTCGAGACGCTCGATCGTGTCCTTCGGGAACAGCCGGTGGATGTCGTCCAGCCAGTCGACGGCGGTCACCGGCGACGGGCCGTCACCTCCCTCCCGCGGAGCGGCCGGACCGGCGCGCCGGACACCGCGCCGGGCGAGGTCGGGGTCCCGGCCGTAGAGCCAGTCGAGCGCGGCGTCCTGCGCGGCGGCCCGCCGGCCCAGGGGGCCCGTGCGGGACTCGGAGGGGGAGCCCAGGATCAGCCGCCATCGCTCAAGTCCCGCGTCCCGGTCCTCCGGTGCTCCGGGGACGGTTTCGGATGCGGTCACGAGGAGGCCGCCAGTCCGTGGCGGGCCAGCAGACGGGACACGTTCTCCTCCAGGGCGCCCGCGCGGGCGATCAGCAGTGGGTCCCCTGTCGTACGCAACAGGGTGCGCGAGGAACCCCGCACACCGCGCCGCTCCAGCAGCCGTGCCGCGATCCGGTCGCGTTCGCGAGGGGGGAAGTAGGCGAAAGCCTGGCGCAGGGCGGGCAGACCCGACAGGAACTCGCTGTCGGACAGGGCGCTCACGAGCCGGTCCAGCCCGTCGATCAGGGACTCGGGGCCGCCGTGCTCCGCACGCCCGGTCAGCTCCTCGCGGGCGAGTGCGAACAGACCGGCCAGCCAGTCGCCGAGGGCGTCCGCACCGCCCGCCGCGACCGTACGCACAGCCGGTCCGGGGTCGCCCGGGACGTTGCCGGCCAGGGTCCGGTGCAGCCCGAAGGCCGCGCCCCGCAGGTCACGGGGGGCGTCCGTGTCCTGGCTGATCCGCTCCGCGATCCCGGCCGCGGTCTCCCGGGACACCGACAGCAACTCGGGCGCGTGGAGCACCGCGTCGCGTACCGCGACCACCGCCCGCAGCCGCCGGGCGTCCACGCCCGTACCGCCTCGGGAACCCTCCAGAAGCCAGAGCAGTCGCTCCACCGCGCGGTCGATCACGGAGGTGAGCAGGGGGCCTCCGGCCACCCCGTACACCCGGTCGTGCCGCCACAGGCCGAGCGCGGTGGCGAGCACCTCACCGAGCGGCCCGGGCGTCTTCAGCCCGTTCACCCGGCGGGCCAGCGCGCGGAGAAGGGGCTCGGACAGCCCCGCGGCCCCGCACAGCACCGCGTCGAACAGGGTGCTGGCAAGGCTTTCGGCCGCCCCCTCCGTGTCGTGCGCGCGCTCGGTGAGGGCGGCTTCGGCCGCCTCGGTGAGGCTCGCCCCGTACGCGCCCGCTTCGACGAGGGCGGCCTCACGGCCTGGGGCGTGCACGGCCTCCCAGCGCTCGGTGAACACCGGGTCGACGCCGTGCTCGGGGCCGGCCGTCCTGGTGAGTCCGGGAACGGCCAGCACCCGGAGCCGGTGGAGCACCCGGCTGCGGTCGAGATCCCCTGCGTCCGTGAGATCGAGGCCGAACTCCGACGCGTCGCCGTCGAGGCCGAGCCGGGCGAGCTGCGCCGCGACGTCGTGCACCAGCGGGGGCGCGGGGGTGTCCGGGTGCAGCCGCCCCACCCGTTCACCGCTGCACGCCGCGACCATCCCGACGATCGCGGGATGGGTGCCTGCCGCCAGCGCGGCGCGCGAGGTCCACGGCAGCGGGGAGTCCAGGTCGTCCGTGACGAGGGCGCCCGCGAGGCCGTCCAGGACGTCGATCCGCGCGGGGACGGGGTGGCCGCGGAGCGCGGTGAGTCCGTGGGCGAGGCTTCTGGCCGCGATCAGATCGGCGGTCGAGACGGGATACCGTCCGGCCCGCAGCCGCTCCACGACCACGCGCAGCAGGTGCTCGGCCGCCGCCTCCGGGCCCGCGTCCCAGACCTGCTGGTAGTAACCGGGCGACGGCATGCCCGACTGGTAGCCGGCGAAGGAGTCCAGCTGCCGGAAGGAGTAGGGCACCAGATAGCTCCCGGCCAGGGCCGCCTCCGGGGGCGCGGGCACCTGCGGCCAGCCGTCCTCCCCCAGGGCCCACGGTCCGCCGTCGGCCTGCCCTTCGGTCTCCTCGTGCCCGGGCCCGGCGGCCAGTGTGCGCAGGGCGGGCTGATGGAAGCCCCCCGTCACCACGAGGACCGGGCCTCCGCCCGCCCGGGCGGTCGCCGCCCGTACCCACGCGGCCATGTACGACTCGCGTGTCCGGTCCCGCGCGTCGGCCTCGGCGTCACCGCGTACCAGCGCGAAGTAGGCGTCGAGCCGCTCGGCCAGACCCTCGTCCGGCTCGACCTCGAAGAGCCGGTCCCAGAGCGCGTCGGGGGAGTCCACCGCGAAGCGCTCGCAGAGCCGCTCCGTCGCCTCCGCGTACCGGACCTCCGCGTCGGCGTACCGGTTCGTGCGCTCCGCGAAGGCCGGGTGCCAGGCCGGCAGGTCGATGAAACGGACCTCGGCCCCCGCCGCGCGGCCCGCGCGCAGGGCGACCCACTCCGGGGAGTAGTCGCACAGCGGCGCCCAGGACGTCGCGGCCCGCCGACCGTCCCGGTAGTGGCTGAACACGGCGACCGGCAGCTCGTGTCCGAGCAGCAGCTCGCCGAGCCGGTCGTTCATCTCGGCCGGCCCCTCCACCAGGACGTGGGCGGGGCGCAGTTCCTCGATGGTCCGCTCGACGAGCCGCGCGCAGGCGGGGGAGTGGTGACGTACCCCAAGGAACACCGTGGACATCAGTCCGCCAGCAGATGGCGTGCGTCGTACAGCGCCTGCCACGCGGGGCTGCGGCGGCGCGGCACGTGCTGTTCGAGATAGCGGCGCAACCGCGCCAGGTCCTCCGGACTGTCCTTGGCCGCCGTGCCGGCCAGACACGCCACCACATCGGCGGCGCTGCCCGGCTCACCCCGCAGGAACCAGCCCCTTACGCCGACGGCGTGGGCGACGGACACCGCCTCGGCGGTGCTCATCACCGCCGCGGGCCGGCCGGCTCCGCCCTCCGGCCCGTCCTTCGCGCCCGCTCCCGCGCGCAGCTCCCGGAACGTGGCGACCAGCACCTCCAGCACATCCCGGTCGGGCGGCGGCTCCACACCGGAGCGCTCCAGCAGCGTCGTCACCTCCGCCTCGACGAGGGCGAGCTCCGTGTCCAGGTCCGGGATGGGGAAGACCGTCTCGAAGTTGAACCGGCGCTTGAGGGCGGCGCTCATCTCGTTGACGCCCCGGTCACGCGTGTTGGCGGTCGCGATGACGTTGAAGCCCTGCCGGGCGAAGACCATGCCGTCGGGGCCGGTCAGTTCGGGGACGGCCACGACGCGCTCGGACAGCAGCGAGAGGAGCGAGTCCTGCACCTCCAGGGGACAGCGGGTGATCTCCTCGAACCGGACGATGCGGCCCTCCGCCATGCCGCGCAGCATCGGCGCGGGGACCAGGGAGCGGGTGGACGGCCCCTCGGCCACGAGCAGCGCGTAGTTCCAGCCGTACTTGATCTGGTCCTCGGTGGTCGCCGCCCCGCCCTGCACGGTCAGCGTGGACATTCCGCTGACGGCCGCCGCGATCAGCTCGGAGAGCAGGGACTTCGCCGTGCCCGGCTCGCCCACCAGCATCAGCCCGCGGCTCGTCGCGAGCGTCACCAGCGCCCGGTCGACCAGGGACGGATTGCCGACGAACTTGCGGCTGATGCCCGTGCTCTCGTCGCCGATGACGAACCGTCGGGCGGCGCGCAGACTCAGCTCCCAGCCCGGCGGCCTGGGGTCACGGTCGCCGTCCCGGAGCGCCGCCAGTTCGTCCGCGTACCGCACCTCGGCGGGCGGGCGCTGCACGGCAGCCGACGGGGAAGCGGTGCCGGCCGCGCCGTCCCCCTGCGCCTCGGCGGTGGGCTCGTCCTTCGTCCGTACGGTCATGCGGCGGCGCCTTCGGTGAGTTCCGTCAGATCGGCGATGAGCTCGGACACGGTGACCGGGTCCAGGTCACCGAAGCGCAGCGGGTAACTGCGCCTTCCCCAGTGGTAGTGGTTGCCGGGCTCACTGCCGAGCCACACCGTCTCCAGGGTCTGGTCGGGGAACATGTCGACCACGCCGACCGCGATGCCCGTGTCCAGTGCGATCACCAGATACTGCTCGTCGCCGAGCCGCTTCGAGATCCACCGCTCCACCCCCGCGTCCTGGGGCACCCCGCGCTGCCAGCCGCGCCGCTCCAGACCGAGCACCTTGCCCGTGGGCACCTTGAGGCCCTCGAAGCGGGTCAGCCGGTACCCCCCGGCCTCCTCCTCGCGGAGACCGAACACCGCGCGCCCCAGCTGGGGGAAGGGCTGAAGGATCTCGTAGTCGGCGAACACCTCGGACCAGGCGTCGAGCCGGTCCCCGAGGTCCAGCGGATGGGCCAGCCGCACGGTCGCCCCGTCGGCGAGGGCGAAGACCTCGTCCTCGACGTCGGCGAACGTCCGGTCCTCCGCCACCCGGAACGCCGTGCCCGACCCGTCGGACTCGCTCAGCCACACCAGCCTGCGGACCAGATGCCACAGCAGCGGATGTGCGACGAAGAGTTCCGTGAACTCCGTCGTGGTCCAGGAGCGTCCGGCCACCATCGCGTCCTCCAGCCTCCGCACCTGGTCGGAGGCGATCGTCCGCACGTCCTTCTTCAGGGCCATGAACCGCTTGCGCTCCGCGGGGGCCAGCTCGGCGTCGTCCCGTGCGCCGGGCATCGGCAGATCCTTGCGGCGCTTGCCGTCCCCGTCCAGGACGTACGGCCGCAGCTGCTCGTCGAAGCCCACGGTGAAGCGGCGGCTGCCGTAGTCGACGACCGTCGAACCGTCCGCGTCCAGACCGAAGTCCGGCACCAGCCGGTCGGAGAGCTGCTCGCCGGTCAGTCCGAGTCCCGCCGCGACCTCGTCGATCTTCTCCTTGGCGCGCACCTTCAGTGCCTTGAACTTCACGCGCTGCGCGATGCCGTGCAGCTGCAGGAGCGCGACGTCGGTGCCGATCGCCGCGAGCACACCGAGACCTTCCACCGCCCGGTGGTGCGCGCCCTCTCCGGGCCAGGACCGGATGACCGGGGTCAGCCTGCGAACCGTCGTGTCGTCACCGAGCAGACCGAGCGCGTGCAGCGCCCAGGAGTCCTTGGCCGGGAGGCCGGCCATCCGCCACTGCTCGAAGAGCGCCCAGGCGAACTCGGCGAGCGATTCGGCCTCCGCCACCTCCTTGAGCGCGGCGACCCCCGGATACACCTCACCGGGCTTCGACAGGGCCAGCGACATCAGCGCGTGGCGCACCGACGGTGCCGGCAGCGCACCTCCGGAAGCGACTGCGATCTGTGGCAGCAGCGCGGGTTCCGACCACCCCGGCAGCGCCGGCATCGTGGCGGGCAGCAGACGCTCCAGCGGGTCGGCGGACAGCAGCACTCCGATGGCCTCCGCCGCCTCCGGACCGTAGGAGTCCGCGGCCTCGCGGACCACGCCGTCGCCGTGGACCGCGGCGATCTGGAGCAGCGCCATCTCGGCCGCCCGCCGTCCGGTGCCCGCCTTGCCCACGGCGTCCGGCACCAGGAACCGGGCCGCCACGGTGCCATGCCGGGCGAACCACGCCCGGGCCGTCGCGGCCGTGGACTTGAGCCGCACCGACCAGTTCGCCATGTGCCGCGCCACGGCCACGTCGACGAAGGGCAGCAGCAGCGGTGCGAGTGAACTCGGCTGGCGCGGCGCGGCCTTCAGCAGCAGAGGCAGGGCGAGGAGGCCGAAACGGGCGGCGATCGGCTTCAGGGTGTCCTCGCCGTCCCACAGGTCGGTCGGGTCCCAGGTGCCGAGCAGTGGGACGACCAACTCCTCGGGCCCGTGGACGTAGACCCACGCGGGCCGGAGATCCGGCGCGTCGAGGGTGCAGCGCAGGGCCGCGATGTCCCGCTCCCAGTCGCCGTCGCTCTGCCGCCGGGTGTACCAGCTGGAGCAGGCCGCCCACTCGGCCTGTTCGCCGGGCAGCCACTCCACGGCAGGGTCGGCCTCCGCCGAGAGTCCGGTCACGACCGCGGCCTGGACCGTGGTGCGCGGCCGTGACCACGGAGGGGACGTCAGCACGGGCGGCAGGGCGTCGGCCGGAGCGTCGGCGATCCGGTCGGCCGGGTTGAGCAGCGGTTCCACGATCTCCGCGAGGCCGGTCTCCAGCGTCGGGAGTACGGCCGCCACCAGGTCGCGGTGGGCGCCGACATGGCCGAGGAGCAGGGTGCGCGTCCCGGTGGACGCTTCGCGGGAGTCGTCGCGCAGAGCGGCGGCGAGGAGGCGGAGCGCCCGTACCGGATAGCGGTGCATGGCGTCGAGCAGCGCGGGGCGGACGTGCTTCGACTCCGCGCGGTCCAGCAGGATCGCGAAGGACTCGTCCGTCGGGATCTCCACGAGGGCGTTGGCGACCGCCTTCACACCGTCCGCGTAGTAGCTGATGGACAGGTCACCGGCCAGCAGCGGGGCGACGGCCGTGCCGATGCCTTCGGCCACCGTCGCGATCAGGGAGACGCTCAGATGGTGGGGACGGTGCGGGAAACTGCGCACCTGTTCCGCGGAGTTCAGCGAGCAGTACAGCATGGAGCTCATGGTCGGCTCCCGCTCGGCGGCGACCCCGGGATCGTCGCAGAGCTCGTCCATCCAGCCGGTCTCGCTGGGCGCGATGTACGAGGCGAGGATCTTGCGCTGGGTGGTGGTCCGGCTCTCCGCGAGCGCCGTCACCGTGGCCCGGTAGGTCTCCTCGTCGGCCGCGGCGACCAGGGCGCGGACCTGGTCGGCTTCCGAGCGGCGCCTGCTCGTCACGTACGTGTTGAGTACGGAATCGCGCGCTTCCAGCCAGGGGCCGATCCGTTGGCCGGCCGGGCCCTTGGCGCCGTGGGCTTCGGTCATGAACAGCTCGACGACGGCGAGTGCCGCGAACGGCAGTCCGTGGCGCTCGGCCCAGGTGCCCGTCCAGGAGACGGAGGGAGTGGTCGTGAGACCGACGATGGAGGCCAGAGCGGCGGCTCCGGCGGGCGAGGGGCTTCCGGCGAGGTGCGAGCTGACCTGCTCGACGAGCGCGGGATCGGAGCGCGGCGCGTCCACGTACTCCTGGATCCGGTCGGAGTTCCTGGCCAGTTGCGCGTCGGCCTCCTCCACCACACCGCGCCGGGTCCTGCCGACCGCTCGCGGCACCCCGCCCCGCCGGGGGTGGAGCTGCCGGCGCCAGGCCGCCGGCAGGACGAAGGTGTCCTCGTCGGGGACCGCGTCCACGGCCGGGGCCGCACCGGTGACGGCGTCCACCGGAGCACCGTCCGCCGACGGCTCCACGGTCGCGGCCAGTCCGGGCGCCGCAGTCGCCACCCCGACCTCGCGATACCCCTTGCGTTCCTTCTCCGCGATCGTCCTGGCGACCTGTGCGTCCGCCGCCTGCGCGGAGGCGTACTCCTTCGACTGCGTACGCCCGTCGCTCCCGCACCGCCCGTACCGCACGGTCACCACGGCACCTTCGGCGCCGGTCTCCCAGAACTTCGACGCAGTGCCCTCGACAAACTCCCAGCGGCGCACGGAACCGCCCCCCTTCACACCCCGGACCACCCGCTCCACCGCGGGTTTCGTTCAGTGGGGCAACCCTAGAACCAGCCACTGACAACGCGACGGACAGGGAGGGACAGCGCGGAGAGCTCCCCGCGGAAGGGCGGGGAGAGGACCCCTCGGAAGGGCGGAACGGCTCAGGAAGCGGGCACGGCCCTCGGCCGGCCGGCGGGCGCCCAGGACGGAGTCACGCCCGTCACCTGGCACACCATGAGGAAGAGCGGAATGGGCGGGGTGTAGGGCGTACGGCTGTCCGGTGTGTGGATGAGCCGGGGCCGCACCGACGGGACACAGGCTCCGGCGGCGTACGCGACCTGTTCGGGCCAGTCCAGGTCGAGGTCCGAGCCCGCCGGAACGATCCACCACCAGCGGTCGGCGTCGGCGTACACGCATCCGGTGCGCGGCAGGTGGGACATCAGCCGGAAGCCGTAGCGCGCGGGCACCCCCACCGCGTCACAGCCGAGACTGGCCGAGAGCGTGGGCGGCAGCGGAAGCCTCACCCGGCCCCCGCCGCCCTGCTCGGGCACCCGGGAGCGGCGCGCTCCGCGCAGATGGGACATGGCGTTCTTCAGCATGACTGCTCCGTGCCGTGCGGCAGTTCTGCCCAGACGATGCGCCCCGAGCCGTCTCCGGCGTCGTGGGACCCCCAGGCGCTGCTCATCGCGTCGACGAGCAGCAGGCCGCGTCCGTGTTCGTCGTCGGCGGTGCGGCACAGCCGTGGCCCGCCGGGTTGGTGGCCTTGGTCCTGCACGGCTATGCGCAGGCGCCGGTCGAGACGTCTGAGCTCACACACGACGCGGGAACTCGCCGTGTGCACGACCGCGTTGGTGACCAGTTCGGAGACGATGAGGACCGCCGCCTCGTGGGCGTCCCCGGGCAGACGCCAGGTGTCCAGCCGGTCTCGCGTCAGCCGTCTCGCACCGGCCACCGACTCCGGCTGAGCGGGCAGGGCGAAGCAGTAACGGAGCGCTTCCGTCCCGGGGCTGAGGTCCACGAGCCGGGGGATGAGCGCACTGCCAGGTGCCACGACCGATTCCTCACAGTGGGGGCTGCGTCACGCTTCGCACCTTCGTGAAAAGGGGCGGACGTGACCATGCGAACTGGTTCACTGCCCAACTCTCCCTCCGACGCGGACACTTGGCAAGGGGCACTCTGAAAATTGCAGAGTGACAGTGTCCTTGCCGCCACCCGCATGGCACACTGCTCGACAAACAGCGCATGGGGAGGTCTGAAGTGAGCGAACCGCGGTCCGCCCCGACCGTGGGCCAAGTCGTCCTCGGCAAGCGCCTGCAGGATCTGCGGGAGCGCGCAGGTCTGAGCCGCGACCAGGCCGCCAGAGTGCTCCGGGTCGCTCCCGCGACCATACGCAGGATGGAGACGGCCGAGGTCGGGCTCAAGATCCCCTATGTCCAGCTGCTGCTGAAGGCGTACGGGATCGCCGACGAGGAGGCCGACTCCTTCGTCGACCTCGCCGAAGAGGCCAACAAGCCCGGCTGGTGGCAGCGTTTCCACGACGTGCTGCCCGACTGGTTCAGCATGTACGTGAGTCTGGAGGGCGCCGCCGCCATCCTCCGTATGTACGAACCGCACTTCGTCCCCGGCCTGCTGCAGACCGAGGACTACGCGCGCTCCGTCATGCGTACCGGAGCCGTCGGCCAGACCAGGCCCGAGGACATCGAGCGCCACGTGGCCCTGCGGATGGCGCGGCAGTCGCTGCTGACCAAGGAGGAGGCCCCGAAGCTGTGGGTGGTCATGGACGAGACCGTCCTGCGCCGCCCGGTGGGCAGCGCCGACGCGATGCGGGGCCAGATCGACCGGCTGCTGGAAGCCACCGAGATGCCCAACGTGACACTGCAGATCGCGGAGTTCGCCACCGGCCACCACCCGGGCACGTACGGCCCCTTCGTCCTCTTCCGCTTCGCGGTCCCCGAACTGCCCGACATGGTCTACAGCGAGTACCTGACAGGCGCCGTCTACTTCGACGCGCGTCCCGAGGTGGCCTCCTACCTCGAAGTCATGGACCGCATGGCGGCTCAGGCCGCAACTGCACAACGCACGAAGGAAATCCTCCGGGACTTCCGCAAGGAGCTGTGATGAGCGACATATACAACGGCATGCCGGCCGCCGACCTCGGCTCCGAAGGCTGGTCCAAGCCCTGGAGCGGCGGCAACGGGGGAAACTGCGTCGAGGCCATGAAGCTGGCCGACGGCCGGGTCGCCGTACGCCAGTCCGCGGACCCCGAGGGCCCCGCCCTGATCTACTCCAACCGTGAGATCGCCGCGTTCATCCAGGGCGCCAAGGCAGGTCAGGCCGACTTCCTTCTCACCTGATGGACCGGCACATATCCTCTCCCCACAAGCTGTTCGCTGTGATCGCCGACCTACGAACCCAACGGAGCGCGATATGACCGGGCAAGAACCACAGGCGAGCCATGTCATCGAGATCGACACCAGCAAGCCGCACCCCGCGCGGATGTACGACTGGTTCCTCGGTGGCAAGGACAACTACCCGGTCGACGAACAGATGGCCCGGCAGTTGCTGGCCTTGGACTCCCGGGGACGCGACATGGCCCGGGTGAACCGCGCCTTCATGCACCGTGCCACCCGCTATCTCGCCGAGAACGGGGTGCGCCAGTTCCTCGACATCGGCACCGGCATACCCACCGAGCCCAACCTCCACCAGATCGCCCAGCGGGCGGCCCCGGACGCGCGCATCGTCTACTGCGACAACGACCCGATCGTCCTCGCGCACGCCGCGGCGCTGCTGCGCTCCACGCCGGAGGGCGCCACCGAGTACATCCAGGTGGACGCGCGCGAGCCCGCGACGATCCTGGAACAGGCCGGCAAGGTCCTCGACTTCAGCAAGCCGATCGCGCTGTCGCTGCTGGCCCTGCTGCACTTCCTGGACGACGAGGACGGCGCCGCCGAACTGGTCGGCCGGCTCGTCGAGCAGCTCCCCTCCGGCAGTTACCTGGTGCTCTCGCACACCACGGGCGACTTCAACCCGGAGGGCGCGGCCCAGGCCCGCGCCATGTACAAGGCCAAGGGCATGACGCTCCGGCCGCGCTCCCACGCCGAACTCTCCGCGTTCTTCGAGGGCCTGGAGCTCGTCGAGCCCGGTGTCTCGCTCTCCGCGGACTGGCGTCCCGAGCTCGGCGAGGTCATCGACGTCCCGGGCGACGAGCCGATTCCCGGATACGCGGGCGTCGCCCGCAAGCCCTGACCACGCGTCACTGGCGGCTGACGGACCGGGTGATGCCGGCGGCGATCGTCGTCGCGAGCAGCCACCCGGTCACGATCAGCAGGTACGACAGCCACTGGTACCAGCCCATCGGGTTGTACGCCTTCTCCTGGCCGAAGTCGACGATGGGCAGCAGCAGGTCCAGCGTGTAGACCACCGGGCTGAACGGCGGCGCCTCGTCCGCCTTCAGCGGGCGCGGATGGTGGGTCGCGTACGCCACCGAACCGGCGAGCAGCAGAGAGAACAGCCAGGCCGCCGCCCGCACCGGCCGGAAGCCGTATCCCACCGTGACGTCCTGGAGATGCCCCCAGACCCTGGCGTACCCCGGCAGTGTCGTGCGGTGTCTGCGCTGCTTGGCGAGCAGCACGGTCCGGGCGGCGTCGTCGTCCCCGATCCGCCGGTACGCCGCCGTCAACTGCTCGTAGGCGTACGGCGTGTAGCCCTCCACCTCGTGTTCGAGCAGCGGCAGCCGCCGTTCGGCGGGGAGACGGGGGAGCAGCGAGGTGTACGTCAGTCCGTCCAGCAGGACCTCCTGCGGCCACACGTCCGGATCGGCGTGGATCAGGTCGAACTGGGAGCGCCGCAGATTCACGCCGCCCTCGATCGGCTCCGCCTCCCGGAGCCACAGCTCGCCGATCGTGCAGCTGCTCGCACGCAGCGCGACCCCGCCCGGGTGGGAGAGCCGTGCGTACGCGAGGTTCAGCTGCCCGGGTATCCGGGCCCCGCGCAGATTGACGCGCCCCCGCACCCGCAGGCGCATGCCGCGTACGTCGGAGCCGACCGTGATGTTCTCCGCCTGAAGGGCCGTCGCACCCGGATTCACCAGCACCGCGTCGTCGAGCTGGATCTGCCCGGTGACCGAGGCCCCGTTGATCCTGACCTCGCCGTGCACCTCCAGCCGCGGCCACCACAGATCGTCCTCGGTGACCGCGTGGTTCAGCTGGAGGACGGGCTCCTCGTTGGGGGCGGTCGTGCCGTCCGCGTTCACCCCGATCCTGGTTCCGTCGAAGAACAGCGCCCGGGTGACACGGGCCGCGCCGAGCCGCACCGGGCCGGGAATCCGGCAGTCGGTCAGCCGCAGCACCCCGTCCACGCGGAGCGTCGCCGCGTCCAGGCCGGGCAGGACCGAGCCGCTCAGATTCAGCTGCCGCACCTGCGACCCGTACAGATTCGGTGCCGCCTCGAAGGAGCAGCCGGCCAGCAGCACCGCGCACTCCGCCACCGCGTACCGCACGTTCAGGGACCCGGAGATCCGGGCCCCCCACACCCGCAGGGCGGCCACCTCTCCGTCGGCCCGCTCCCCGGAGAGCAGCAGCGCCCGGAGCACCTCGGCCCGTACGGTGCGCCCGGCGCCCCAGTCGGCCCCGCCCTCCGGGTCGTCCTCGTCCCCCACGCCCGTGCGGAAGTCGACGAGCGCGCCGTGGGGGAAGGCGTCCCGGACGCGGAGCTCGGCGGGGGTCAGGTCGGTGATCTCCATCGGCGGGACTCTGTCCCGCGACCGGTCGGGGTGTCAACCCAGGTGTGCGGAGACCGTGTTCAGAGGGTGAGTGCGTGGCCGGTCGTGGAGTCCACGTGGTCCGGGACCTCGTCGTGGGCGTCGCCCGTGGTCGGTGTCCCGGACGGTTCGAACAGCATGAGCGAGGCGCCGTCCGCCGAGCGGGGCCGGTGCCAGGTGCCCCGGGGGACGACGAACACCGCGCCCCTGCCGAGCGTCACCGACCGCTCCCCGCCCTCCTCGCGCAGGGCGATGTCCAGGGAACCGTCGAGCACGAGAAAGAACTCGTCCGTGTTCTCGTGCACGTGCCAGACGTGCTCGCCGTGGACCTTGGCGACCCGTACGTCGTAGTCGTTGACCCGGGTCACGATGCGCGGGCTCCACAGCGCGTCGAAGGACTTCAGCGCGTCGTCCAGCAGGATCGGTCCGGGAGGGGTCTGTGCGGTGTCTTCACTCATGGCCCCATCCTCGGCCTTGGTCCACCGCCCCGGGGAGTGCTAGGGCCTGTCGTCAAACTTCCGTCTGCCGCCCGGTGTCTGGCACGCACGCTCGCGGCGTTGCCGAAATGCCCTAGTAGCTCCGCTACGAGGACATCCCGGCGCCTTGCGATCGCACGCACCAGACACCGGGCGGCCCGGCCTTCGGTCGAACGACGGCAGTTTGACGACAGGCCCTAGGAATCGCACATGCCGAAAGAATCCTCGCACGGCGTTCCGCACGGGTCCCCGCACCGCGTCGCCATGATCGTCTCGGCCGGTTCCAACCCCTTCGAGATGGGCGTGGCCACCGAGCTCTTCGGTCTGCGCCGCCCCGAACTGCCCGTTCCCTGGTACGCGTTCGAGCTTTGCGCCGCCACCCGTCCGTGTCCGTGCATGCCGGCTTCTTCCAGCTCTCCGGGGTCGCCGGGCTCGACGCGGCCGACCGCGCCGACACCGTCATCGTGCCCAACCGCCCCGACCCGGAAGCCGCACCCGACCCCGCCGTCCTCGACGCCGTCCGGCGCGCCGACGCCAGGGGCGCCCGGCTCGTGAGCTTCTGCACGGGAGCGTTCACGCTCGCCGCCGCGGGCGTCCTGGACGGCCGGCGGGCCACCACCCACTGGCAATGAGCCGACGCCTTCACCGCGCGCTATCCACAGGTCCACCTCGACCCCGGCGTCCTGTTCGTCGAGGACGGCCGGGTGATCACGGCAGCGGGAAGCGCCGCCGCGCTCGACACGGCACTCCACCTCATCCGCAGCGACCACGGCGCGGAGATCGCCGCCGCCGTCGGCCGGCGCCTGGTCTTCCCCACGCACCGCGACGGCGGCCAGCGCCAGTTCGTCGAGCACCCCCTGCCCGACACCGCCGACACCTCGCTCGGACCGCTCCTGGAATGGGCCCAGCAGCACCTCGGCACCGAGGTGAGCGTCCCCGGCCTCGCCGCCAGGGCGGCCGTCAGTCCCGCCACCCTCCACCGCCGCTTCCGCGCCCAGCTCGGCACCACCCCGCTCGCCTGGCTCACGGAGCAGCGCGTCACCCTCGCCCGCCGGCTCATCGAACGCGGCGAGGAACGCCTGGACGTGGTCGCCAGGACCAGCGGGCTCGGCACGGCGGTCAACCTGCGCACCCAGCTCCGCCGCCGCACCGGCCTCACCCCGACCGCGTACCGCGACCGCTTCGGCCCGGCCCGCTGACCGGCCGCCCCCGCAGGTCACAATGGAGGCATGTCACGACGCACCTCCCGCCCCCGCCGCTCGACCGGCGCCGGAGCCCCCGCACCGCGGATCACTCCCGGATCCCCGTGTCCGTGCGGCCTGCCCGCGACGTACGGGGAATGCTGCGGACGCCTGCACGCCGGTGGGACCGCCCTTACCTGCGAGGCGCTGATGCGTTCGCGGTACGCCGCCTTCGTGGTCCAGGACGCGGCGTACCTGCTCCGCACCTGGCACCCCGACACCCGGCCGCCCGCCGTCGACTTCGACCCCGCGACGCGCTGGGTGCGCCTGGAGATCCTGGACACGACGGAGGGCAGCCCCTTCCACGCGACGGGGACGGTCACCTTCCGCGCGCACTACACGCACGAGGGCAGCCCCGACTCGCTCCACGAGCAGAGCCGCTTCGTCCGTCACGAGGATGGATGGGTCTATGCGACGGCCGTCTTCGCCGACTGAATAACCGGTGTCCCGGGCCGCCCGCAGGCCCGTACGATCCGCGCATGAGCGAGGACACGGCGGAGCCGGACATCGTACGAGAGCCCTGCTGGCGCGGCCGGAACATCGCGTTCGCACCCGTCGAGACCGACGACGCCGAACTGATCAGGCGCTGGCGCTCGGACCCGGTGATCGCCCACGAGACCGGCGCCTGGCCGGCTTCGCTGTACGAACTCCGGGACCGCATCGAGCGCTATCTCGACGACAACAGCCGTGACGACTTCCTCGTCCTCCTCCCGGACGGCACCCCGATCGGGCACGTCGCCCTCACCGACCAGCACCTGGCCGAGGGGACCGCGGAGGCGTATCTGGCCCTGGCCCCGGAACACCGTGCCAAGGGCCACGGCGCGGACGCCCTCGACGCCCTGATGGACCTGGCCTTCGGCGAGCTGCCCCTCGAACGGGTCGAGGCGCACACCCACTCCGACAACGCCGCTGCCCTGCGCGTCCTCGCCGGATCGGGCTTCGTCCCCGAGGGCGTACGCCGCTCCGCCTGTCTGCACCGTGGGCGCCGCCACGACATCTCGCTCCTGTCCCTGCTGCGCCCCGAATGGGAGGCTCTGGCCCGCCCGCGGGCCTGGGACCACCTCTGACCCGGGTCAGACGCGGGCGCCCACGTGGGTCGACCCGTACGCCGGGGCGGCGGGTGACAGCTCCTGGGCCAGGTCCTCGGCCAGCAGCCGCTTGGCGATCACGTCGACGGCGGCCCGCAGCTGACGGTCGTCCGGACGGGCGCCGTCCTCCGCCAGCCGCTCGTTCAGCCAGGTCGACCAGGCGTCGGAGATCGTCGCGGCCTCGCGCCGGCCGGCCGCCGTGTGGGCGAAGAGGCGGCCGTCCCCGGAAAGGAAGCCCTCCTCGACCATCCGGTCGAAGACCGGCACCAGGACCTCGGGCGGGATGCGGTGCCTGGTCGCGATGAGGCTGAGGCCCGCATGGCCCACCATCCTCGTGAACAGATCCACCTGCATCACCGCCCAGGCTCCCGCCATGTCGAGCCGGGTATCGGACTCCGCGACGATCCGTCTCGCCGTGGCCGGACCGGCGTTGTACAGGATCTTGGCCACGGCGAATTCGAGCAGCCTCGCCGAATCCCCGGCACTGGGCTGGGCGAAACCCTCGCCCATGTCCGTCGAGCCGGCCCGCGCTGAGTCCCGCAGCTTCACCTGCTTCAGGAAGAGCGCCACGACGAATCCGATCAGGGCCACCGGCACGGTCCACAGGAAGACCGTGTGCAGCGTGTCCGCGTATGCCTGGGCGAGCGGCGCGGACTGTTCCGAAGGCAGGGCGTGCACGGCCTGGGGGTTCTGCGAAGCCACCACCAGGGTCGCGGGATCGCCGCCTGCGGCTGCCGCCTGTGCCACGCCTTCGGCCAGGTTCGGCCGCAGCGCGTTGGCGTAGATCGTGCCGAAGACCGCCGTACCGAAGGCACTGCCGAGCGTACGGAAGAAGGTCACGCCCGAGGTCGCCGTACCCAGGTCGGAGTAGTCGACGGTGTTCTGCACGGCGATCGTCAGGACCTGCATGGCCAGACCGATGCCGAGCCCCAGCACCAGCATGTACACCGACTCCAGCCAGACCCCGGTGTCCGGACCCATCCCGGAGAGCAGGTACATCCCCAGCGCGATGACCAGTGTGCCCACGATGGGGAACACCCGGTACTGACCGGTCTTGCTCACCACATTGCCGCTGAAGATGGAGGCGGCCAGCAGGCCCGCCACCATCGGCAGCGTGCGCACGCCGGAGAGCGTCGCCGAGTCCCCGTCCACGTACTGCAGATACGTCGGCAGGAAGATCATCGAGCCGAGCATCGCGAAGCCCACGATGAAACTCAGGATCGAGCAGACCGTGAACACCGGATTGCGGAACAGCCGCATCGGCAGCATCGGTTCCTCGGCCCGCACCTCCACCAGGCAGAACAGGGTGAGGGCCACGATGCCGCCCAGGAACAGGCCGATGATGACCGGCGATCCCCAGGCGTACTCGTTTCCGCCCCAGCTCGTCGCCAGGATCACCGCGCTGGCGCCGACCGCGACGAGGGCGATGCCCACGTAGTCGATGACCGGCCGTCCGGCCGCCTTCACCGACGGAATGTTGCGGGCCGCCGCGATGACCACGACGATCGCGATCGGCACATTGACGTAGAACGCCCAGCGCCAGGTCAGATGGTCGGTGAACAGCCCGCCCAGCAGCGGCCCGATGACGGTCGAGATCCCGAAGACGGCACCGATCGCGCCCTGGTACTTGCCGCGTTCGCGCAGCGGGATCACATCGGCGATCAGCGCCATCGAGGTGACCATGAGCCCGCCCGCGCCGATGCCCTGCATGCCCCGCCAGATGATCAGGAGCAGCATGTTCGAGGCGAGGCCGCACAGGAACGAGCCGGTGATGAAGATGATCGCCGAGACCTGGAAGACCAGCTTGCGTCCGAACAGGTCGCCGAACTTGCCGACCAGGACCGTCGCCACGGTCTCGGCCAGCAGATAGGCGGTGACCACCCACGACATATGGGCGGCGCCCCCCAGGTCCGAGACGATCGTGGGGAGCGCCGTTCCCACGATCGTCTGGTCCAGGGCGGCCAGCAGCATGCCCAGCACGATGGTCGCGAAGACGATGTTCCTGCGGCCCGGGTCCAGAACGGGCGGCGCGGCGGCACTCTGCGCGGCGGGGGCGGTCTCGCTGGCAGTGGTCACGCTTGCACCCTCACACCCGCCGGCCTGCGGCGCATGCGGGGAAGGACCGGACGTGTCAGGCCAGCAGACCGTGCAGGGAGGTCTTCATCCGCGCGACGAACGCCTCCCGGACGTCCTCGGGGATCCGGTCGAGCGAGAGGTACGGATTGAGGTCCTCCAGCTCGACGAGGAGCAGCTCGCCCTCGGGGGTGCGGCAGGCGTCGACCCGCTGGATCCCGTGCGTGAGGCTGTTCCACCGGATGAACGTCCGGGCGAAGTCCAGGTCCGCCGGGCTCGGCTCGTACGGCTCCAGCACCCAGCGCCGCTCGGTGTCCGGCGCGTACAGGGCGTACTGGAAGTCGTGGTCGACGAAGTAGAAGGACACCTCGTAGCGGAAGTCGATCCTGGGCTGGACGAGCAGGGTGCCGTCCGAGCCCTCCGGCAGCACGGGATCGGTGGTGAAGACCAGACCCACCGAGTCGGCCCCCGCCTTCGGCTTGACGGCGTACTCCGCCGCCTCCGGCAGCAGACCCAGGTCCGAGGCCCGGTCCACGGTCGGGATGACCGGAAGGCCGGCCCGGCTCATCTCGACCAGATACTGCTTGCCCGCCATGTCCCCGCGGCCGTCGAGGGGGTTGTAGACCCTGGTCCCCAGCTCGCGCGCGCGGTCACGGAAGGCGTCGTACGCCTCCTGGTAGTGCATCACCGGACCGCTGTTGCGTATGACCACCGCGTCGAAGCCGCCCAGCAGGGCGGCGGCCTCGCGGGGGTGACACCGCACGACGTCGAACTCCTCCTCCATGCGCCCGCTCAGGAAGATGTCCTCGTCGCAGTAGCGCCGGCCGCGCGCCTCATAGGTGTAGTCGGTGACGTAGAGGACGGTCGGGCGACGCTCTGCGGGTGGGGTGGACACGACGTTCTCCCGGGGTGGTGTGAGCGGGCGGCCGGGCGCCGCCGCTGCCCGCCATTGTCCCGCCCCGGGGAAGGTCCCGGTTCAGCGGATGTGGTGTCCGGAGACGGCCCGCGCGATGACGAGCCGCTGGATCTCGCTGGTCCCCTCGAAGATCGTGTAGATCTTGGCGTCGCGGTACATCCGCTCGACGGGATGCTCCCGGCTGTATCCGGCGCCCCCGAGGATCTGGACGGCCTTCTCCGTCGCCGCCACGGCCAGTTCCCCGGCGCGGAGTTTGGACATGGAACCCTGGCCCGCGTCGAACGGCCGGTCGTTGCGGGCCATCCAGGCCGCCTGCCAGATGAGCAGCCGTACGGCCTCGATCTCGGTGCGGATGTCCGCCAGGGCGAACGCGATCGACTGGTTCTCGATGATCGGCCGGCCGAAGACCTCGCGCTGCCCCGCGTACTCCAGCGCGTACTCGTACGCGGCCCGCGCGATGCCCAGGGCCTGCGCCCCGACGGTGGGACGGCTGACCTCGAAGGTGGCCATCGCCGCCTGGCCCTTGGTGTTCGTACCCTCACGGGCCCGGGCGAGCCGGGCGTCCAGCTTCTCCTTGCCGCCGAGCAGGCAGTGGCCGGGTATCCGTACGTCGTCCAGGAACACGTCCGCGGTGTGCGAGGCGCGCAGGCCCAGCTTCTTGACGGTGCGGCCCGCCTGGAGGCCCTTGGTGCGGGGCGGTACGACGAAGGCGGCTTGGCCGCGGGAGCCGAGTGCCGGATCGACGGAGGCCACCACCACATGGATCTCGGCGATTCCGCCGTTGGTGATCCACGCCTTCTGCCCGGAGAGCACCCATTCGTCGCGGGCCTCGTCGTAGCGGGCCCTGGTCGCCAGTGCCGACACGTCGGAGCCCGCCTGGGGCTCCGAGACGCAGAACGCCGCGACCTTCGGGTCGGCCTCGTCGCCGTAGCACTGCGGCACCCACTCGGCGAGCTGGTCGGGCGTGCCGGAGGCGAAGATTCCGGCGACGGCGAGCGAGGTGCCGAAGAGCGCCATGCCGATTCCGGCGTCGCCCCAGAACAGTTCCTCGTTGGCGATCTGCAGGGAGAGTCCGCTCGGGTCGCCGTACATGTCGGCGAGCGATTCGAATCCGTACAGACCGATCCGTGCCGCCTCCTGGATGACGGGCCACGGGGTCTCCTCCCGCTCGTCCCATTCGGCGGCTGCGGGGCGGACGACCTGGGAGGCGAAGCCGTGTACCCAGTCGCGCAGGTCCTGCTGCTCCTCGGTGAGCGCGAGGGAGAAGTAGCTCATCGGCTCAGGCCTTCGGGATGTCGAAGTAGCGGGTCAGGCCCGAGGCCAGACCGACGTCACCGGCCACCTTCAGCTTGCGCAGCATGAACATGGTCACGGGATTGCCGTTGCCGGAGACGAGCTTGAGGAATTCGGCGTCGGCCATCACGAGGGTGGTACGGGGTTCGGCCTCCGAGCGCCCTTCGCGGACGGTGCAGCGGCCCCCGGAGATCGAGGTCTCGAAGACCTCGTCGCTCTCGCCGGTGATCTTCCAGCGGATCAGGGCCGTGAGCTGCCCGGCGGCCTCGGGGCGGAACTGCTGCTTCATCCGGCCGAACACCTCGCGCAGTACACGGGCGCGCAGCTCGCCGTGCATGACCTCGCCGAGCTGCTGGGCGGACAGGCCCTTGACGATGCGCGCGAACTCCTGGGGGGACACGGCCGCGAAGTCGAGTCCTGCCAGTTCGGCGGTGATGTTGCCGCTGCTCTTGTCGGCCACGCCAGTTCCTTACTCTGGAGTAAACTTACTTTTGAGTAAGGTAAGCGCCGCGCGGGCGCTTCGCAAGCGGCCCGCCGCGCGTGACGCGTGGCATGCTCCGGGCTCACCAGGAGGAGTCGGCGTGCACCGCCAGCCGGGGGTGGTACGCGGAGAGGACCTTGTTGGCGCGGGCGAGTTCGGAGAGTGCCTGCTCGCGGTCGGCCTGGTCCTCGATGCCGAGGCGGGGCCCGCGGAACCTGCGGACCTCGCGTGCCGCGCAGTCGGCGTCGAACTCGGCCTGCAGGATGTGCGGCGGAGTGCAGGCGCCGATCAGCGCGGCGACGCGATCGGGGATCGGTACGGGGACGAGCAGGTGCGAGGCGGTCATGTCTGTTTCCCTCTCGGATGGTTGGCCAGGAGGCGGTGCGTGGCTGCCGGGTGGGCGGCCGACTCCTCCATATGTACGGGACGCGGTTCCAGGTTTCTCGTTGAGTGCGTCTCCGTGTCGCAACCGTTTGGGACTGACCGTCTATTTCGCCTTACCTGTCAGTAAGTTGACCCGTGGCCGAAGGCGTGATCCGGATCAGCCGGAGTCGTGCTCGCTGCGGGCCCGCAGCCGCAGGGCGCGCAGGACCGCTTCGGTGGAGAACCGGGCCTCCGGATCAACCAGTTGTTGACCGAATATCGACTCCAGGCTGCGCATCCGGTACCGGACCGTCTGGGGATGAACGCTGAGCAACTCGCCCATCTGGGCGGCGGTTCCGCGCGTGTCGAGCCAGATGCTCAGGGTCTCGATCAGCCGTTCCCGGCGCGCGGTGCTGATCCCGCCGACCGGGGCCAGTTCGCGCTCGGCGAGCTGGTCGAGGAGAGCCGGGTCGGAGAGCAGCCACAGGGTCGTGAGGTGGGCGTCGCAGTGGACGAAGGGCGCGTCGTCGATGACGCCCGCGTCGACGAGTTCGAGGACCCGCCGGGCCCAGCGGATCGAGTCCGAGGCGAGTGCGGCCGGGACCGTCAGCCCGATGGCGACGTGTGCGCCGGGCATGGCCTGCTCCAGCATGTGTCTTCGGGCCTCGTCGAAGGGGCCCGGAATCAGTAAGTGCGGCTGCGGGTCGCTGAGATCGACCAGGACGTCACTGTCCGCACTGACCCGGTCCAGGCCGGCCGGGGCGCGGACGGCGATCAGGGTGACCTGTTCGGGAAGCGTCCACCCCGTCTGCTCGCAGAGCTCGGCGATGGCGGAACCGGGTACGGGGCTGCCGGCGAGGATCAGGTGCAGGAGGCGGCGGCGCAGCGCTTCGCTCTGCTCGCCCGCCTGCGACTGCACTTCGAGAAAGCCCTCGCGGGAAAGCGATTCCAGTTCGTCGATGTAGGTGAAGAGCGCGTCGGCGAAGCTCAGCATCAGCGTCGGCGAGAAGTTGTAGCTGCGGCCGACCTTCTTGGCCCGCCGCAGGGCCACCCGGGCGCCGAGGCGATAGGCGCCCTGGAGCGTCTCCATGCTGCGGCCCTCGTACGCCTCGAACCGTCCGAACCGGCGGCACATGTCGTCGCGCAGCGTGGTGGGGGAGGACGGCTCGGCCACCAGGTCGACGAACGAGGAAAGGCTCTGTTCCACCCCGACCCGGATCGCCTGACCATTGGGGCCGTCAAGTAGACGGGCATATTCCGGATAGGCCCGGGTGACCTCTACGCCGATCTCCTTGATCAGGCTGGGCAGTTCGGGCCGCATGATCGCGGCGAATTCCTGGGGGAGTGGCCCCAGGGGGTCTCCGATGTCCAACGGCTGTATGAGATGTGGCATGACGTGTCCCCTTGCTCTCGGCGCCCGGTGGTGGGGTGAGGCGGTGGGGGGAAAGCGCTCCCACGAACCGACAGGTGCGTACCAAGTCCGCGACGAAGATAGACCAAGTCAAGAGCAGTGCCCACCACTTGGACAAGATCGGAGCGCAGGGGGCACACATCTCGGCCGCATGGTGGAAGTCCGGTGCAGAGAGGGCGGGAGCACGCTCGTTTTCGGGCAATGCATTTCGGCCGCCACTCCCCGGTGTGCCGGTCGGTGAGTGCCCTCGGCGCACGGCGACGCACTCCCGTTCCGTGTGCACCGACGGCCGGGTTCTTGGTGCGGGAGGGCCGCGCTTTTTCCCGTACGTACGCACCCGTTGATAATTCCGGCACGCCCGCGTGCTCATTTCCCTATTAAAATCCGGGCCCTGGAAAAGATCTTAAGCCGCAGGATTGTGTCGCCCTGTTTCCGGTGAGTAACATCCGGCTTGGCCAATTGGGGCGCGAAATCTGCCCGAAATTTGTCGCTCAGAACTTCCGGCTGCGGGACCGCCACGCGCCGACGTGCATTGCCGAAACCGATCGCTCCGCGTACGACGCCGTCATCACGTCGGCAAGCCAATGAGGGGACGACATGAGATCCGTTTCCACCACAACGCGTATGGGGCTGCTGGCTGGCTTCACGGCGTTCACCGCCCTGCTCTCCACCGGGACGGCCACGGCGGCCGGCCAGCTGAACGGTCACTGGGAACCGTTCGACCGCTGCCCGGTGGATGCCCCCGCCATGCTGGCGGCGGACGGGGTCACCAACATCGCGACCTGCATCTCCTCCAGTTCCGCGAGCGGCTCCATCAAGCTCGGCTCCTCGCAGGTGCCGACCACGAACACCGATCTCCAGCTCGGAGTCATCCAGCACAGCGACGGCACCGCCTCGCTGGTGGCCCCTGCCGAGGGCGCGCTCGTCGCCGATTCCGCGGATATCCCCGGCGGCCTTCTCGGCATCATGTGCCCGAGCGGGATTCCTCTGATCTCGGGTATCTGCCGGCAACTCACCGACGTCAACCTGAACCGTGTCACGGCCACTATCGAACCGGCCGGCGCACCCCGTGACTTCAATATGGCCGCGGCGTTCTCGACCGGCCAGCCCATTCTGACCATTCCGGTGCGCATCCATCTGAGGAACCCGTTCCTGGGTGACAAGTGCTACATAGGCACGACCTCGAACCCGGTCCTGCTGAAGCCGCAGAACGTGACGGCGCCTTCGCTCTCCCTCCAGCAGTTCGAGGGCAACGGGACTCCCAGCGATACGGGTGAGATGGGCCGTTACACCTTCTCCGGCGCGAACCAGGCCGACACCGCCTTCGCGGTCCCCGGAGCCAGCGGCTGCGGAGCCGGCCTCCTGGACTGGGCGGTCAACCTCAAGACGGGTCTGCCCTCCGCCGCCGGCAACAACAACGTCAAGCTCGACAACACCTCGACGTACTTCGCGAGCCCCTATGACCCGGCATCCCTGGCCCCCGACGAGGGCAAGGCGCTGTCGCGGTACTGGCACTCGGCAGTGAAGTAGGGCCGGGAGCACCGCGAGCCGCATTCGGCGGTGCCCACGTTCTCTCTTTCCGCGATTTCCGCAGAAAGAGCCTCGTAGATCAGCGCGACAGTCGGTCCTGTATCGAGTGCATCTGGAAACCCCGCAGATGCTCCCCACGCACCACTCACTCAATTCCCCTACGGGACAGGAAAAGGGAGAATCACCATGATCAAGAGGACCAGCATCCTGACCGCGATCGGCGCCGCCGTGGCATCGGTGGCCCTCGCGGCCCCGTCGGCGATCGCCGCGCCGACCAGCTGGACCATCACGCCGACCGGAGCCTTCACGGGAAGCGCGGGAGTCACCGTCCTGACGGACAACAACGGCAACAAGATCCAGTGCGCGACGTCCGCCGCGGCCGGGTCCGCGCCCACGTCGCCGGTCGCCGGAAGCCCCGCGAAGCTCGCGAACATCACCTCCATCTCCTTCAACTCGCCCTGCACCGGACCCTTCAGCAGCACCTGGACCGTGACGACCAATGTCACGCCGCCGTGGGAGATCTGGGGCAACACCTACGCCGCGGGTGCGGGCACCAACAGCACCGGGCAGACCACGGGCGCGATCCAGGCGATCAAGGCCACCGTGACCGGCAGCAGTGTTCTCGGTGCCTGCACCTTCAACGTCACCGGCAGCGTCGCGGCCAAGTACAACAACCCGTCGACCGGGGGCGCCAACGGAACCCTCAACACCGCGGGCGGGGGCCTCACGCTGGCCATCAGCGGTAAGACGGGGGCCGGATGCGGAATCGTGGGTAACACCGCGAGCTTCGCGGGTCTCTACACGATCGTCAGCACCGCGACGGGCAAGTCCCCCGTCATCGTCGGAATCTGACGAGCGGACTGCCTCACGGCCATGAGCCGGTACCGGTGCCCAGCCATGCTCCTGTGGCTGGGCACCGGTGCCATCAGCGGCCGAGGCGCCGAGCCGGAATTTCGCTCACCGTGCGACAACCGCGCGGCAGCCGTTTGTCATCGCATGCCAAGAACCAATGCGCCGTCCGTCGAATCGAAACGCGGCACTTCCCAGCCGTGACGGGATGTGCGTAGCGTACCGGTCGGTAGGTAATGGATTCGGCCCCGCGCCGCACCAGCTGCCGATACGTGGAATCCCATCTGCAGCGAAGTGGCCGTTCTGTCCACGCATGCCGGAAGGACCTATGCGAATGATGGTCGACGCACGCGCCTTTGCGCGGCGCCCGCTCCGCCTGGCCGTGGGCGGGGTCATGGTGGTCGCCACCGCGTTCATCCCGAGTGCCGAATCGGTAGCCGCGGACCAGGTCGCCGAAGTCGAGTTGACGTACACCTGTGCGTTCCCGGCGGGATTCGAGGACATCGCCGTCACGGTGAAGGCGGCGCTCCCCGCCGAGTCCCACGTGGGCACGAAAGTACAGCCCCGGGATGTCGCCGTGACCCTGACGATCCCGGAGCAAGCGGTTGCCGGTCTCACCCCGGTCAGGGCCGCGAGCGTCTCCGCCGTGGCGCGACTGACCGTCCGGCACAGCATCGGTGACACCTCGGCGGACGCCTCGTGGGCCGGCCTCGAGGCGCCCTCGGCCGCCGTCCCCGCCGAGGGCGACATGGTGCTCACCGCGACGGGCCCCGTTCCGACCGCCGCGTTCGGCTCGGCCGGAGAGGCCGCGCTCACACCCGCCGGTCTGTCCCTGTCGTTCGCTCCCCGCATGGCGGACGGCTCGCCCTCCGTTCCGCCCGGCCTCGATGTCGACTGCGGTCCCGCTCCGGGCCAGGAGGGGACCCTCGCCACGATCGCGGTGAAGGGGTCCGAGCCCGATGCGAAGCCTCCGGTGCCGCCCACGCCACCGAGCGAGGCCGCCGAGCGGCCCGATGTCCCGGTACCCACCGAGCACCGCGACAGGGTGAAGGCCCTGATCGCGACGACGGACGACGAGCTGGAGGACGGGGAGGACAGCTGCCCCATCGAGATTCCGCCCGAGTGGGTCATGCGCAACGCGGACACCTACGCGGCGGGCTTCGCCAACGCGGCGAAGATGGACGGGGCGGTGGGCCTCGGGCCCGTCCACATGGAAGTGGTGATGAACAAGCGATACATCAACGACTCGTGTGCCGGCACGGTGGACGTGACGTCGGAAGTGCAGTTCGAATACCAGGGGCGGCGGCAGTTCCCGCCGGCGAAATCGACGTTCCTCACCTACGGGTTCATGCCCACGACGGCCACCATGGAACTGTCGCAGGTCGGCGGTCCTGCCATTGTGCACAGCCACACCCTTCCCACCGACACGTATCCGGAATGGAGCACGGTCACCGCCCAGCTTTCGATGCGCATCTACGACGTCGAAGTGAACGGGGTGCCGCTCGACGTGGGTCCGGACTGCCGCACCGCCACGTCCTTCCCGCAGGTGCTCAGGGCCTACGGCACATCGATTCCGCCCGAGGGGTACCGAGTTGCCGCCGGAGGCACCTTGTCCGGGTATGCGAAAATCCCGGCCTTCAAGGGCTGTGGAGTCGGTGAGGACCTCGACGCGGTCTTCACCGCCGCCATATCGAGTGCGGGTAAAAAGGCCGACAATTACTCGAAGATCACGCAGGCCCCGCTCTGCGTGGAAGGGGTCCCGGACAGCCCCGACTGCCCGCCGAAGATTCCGAAGCCGGAGCGCTGACCCCGGCCGGCGGCACGTTCTTCCCGTCCGTCGCGGCGGAGGCCCTCCCGATGACGAGTCATCGGGAGGGCCTCCGCCATTTTCTGCCGGAACGGCGTTGCGAAGTCCTCGCCTTTTTATAGGTTTCGTACGCCGATTACTCACCGGTCGACAACTAATCATCGCCCCCCGAGTGCGGCGAAGGAATTTCCGTATCCAGTATTGCGCAGCCAGGTTACTGACCCGTAGCGTCGCGCATGAGCAGCTCGGGAACCTGTCCGCGCCTGCTCGTTCGATGCACGGGAAATCCTGGTCGCGCCCCCCTGACCGGGATTCCCTCGGGAGTTCCCGCACGGCCCGGACCCTTCGCCGGGGGTGGAGAACTCCCACTGCTGGGGTCCTGCGGATCCGGCCCGCCCGGGCCGCGGGACCCCGGCGCACGCGGAGAGCTTGCGCAGTTTCCGACAAAGCCGCCGTGCGGGTTTGTCATTCGGTGACAAGTGATCCACACCGAGATCCATGTCCGCCGATTTCCGCTGTTCAACGGCTTGTCCTGGCGGTTTCGGCAGACATACCGTGCGCCTCCTGGTGCATGTGCGACGAGCCGCCATTGGATTTCTCAGAGCCGGAGCGCTGACAGATGACCACGTTCACCACCACTTCGAGGGAGGGCCGATGGGAATCGAAGTAGTCGTCGAGGGCCTGACGAAGTCCTTCGGCAAGCAGAACATCTGGCAGGACGTGAGCCTCACTCTTCCGGCCGGAGAGGTGAGCGTGATGCTCGGTCCCTCCGGAACCGGAAAGACGGTTTTCCTGAAGTCCATCATCGGTCTTCTGAAGCCGGAACAGGGCCGGGTCCTCATCAACGGCGTCGACATGGTCAACAGCCCCGAGCGGGAAATCATGGAGACCCGGAAACTCTTCGGTCTCATGTTCCAGGACGGCGCACTCTTCGGCTCGATGTCGCTCTTCGACAACATCGCCTTCCCCTTGCGCGAGCACACCCGCAAGAAGGAATCGGAGATCCGGCGCATCGTCATGGAACGGATCGACATCGTCGGGCTGCTCGGCGCCGAGGGGAAACTGCCCGGCGAGATATCCGGCGGAATGCGCAAACGGGCCGGCCTGGCCCGAGCGCTCGTCCTGGACCCGCAGATCATCCTCTGCGACGAACCGGACTCCGGGCTCGACCCGGTCCGCACCGCCTACCTCTCCCAGCTGCTCATCGATCTCAACGCGCAGATCGACGCGACGATGCTCATCGTCACCCACAACCTCGACATCGCGGCCACCGTCCCCGACAACATGGGCATGCTGTTCTGCCGCAACCTCGTCACCTTCGGCCCGCGCGAGGTGCTGCTCACCAGCGATGTGCCCGTCGTGTCGCAGTTCCTCGCCGGACGCCGTGAGGGCCCCATCGGGATGTCGGAGGAGAAGGACGCCGCCACCCTCGCCGCCGAGCAGGTGAACGGGCACGGGAGCGGATACGGCTCCGGGCCGCGCACCGTCGTACCGCAGCTGGAACCCTCGCCGGGCATGCCCGTACGGCAGGCCGCCCTGCGGCGCCGGGAGCGGGTCGTCTCGATGATGGGCCAGCTGCCGGAGGCCGCCCGCACGGCCATCCTGAACAGCTACACGCCGACCGTGGGCGGTGCGCGCCCGTGACGGCACCCCTGCCGGTGCGGCCACCCGAGCCGCCCGCCCCGAAGGTACTGAAGCCGCCCGAGGAGATACCCCCGGCACGGCTGCTCGCCCCGCTGCGGGAGACCGGGAAGCTGTTCGCCCTGGCGGCGGCGGTGACCCGGGCGATCTTCCGCAGACCCTTCCAGGTACGGGAGTTCATCGAGCAGTTCTGGTTCGTCGCCAGCGTCACCATCCTGCCCGCGGCCCTCGTTTCCATCCCCTTCGGCGCGGTCATCGCCCTCCAGGTCGGCTCGCTCACCGAGCAGCTCGGCGCCCAGTCCTTCACCGGCGGGGCCAGTGTCCTCGCCGTCATCCAGCAGGCCAGCCCGCTCATCGTCGCGCTGCTCATCGCCGGGGCCGGCGGCTCCGCGATCTGCGCCGACCTCGGTTCGCGGAAGATCCGCGAGGAACTGGACGCGATGGAGGTCATGGGCGTCTCGCCCATCCAGCGCCTCGTCGTCCCCCGCGTCCTCGCCACCATGTTCGTCGCCGTCCTGCTGAACGGCCTCGTCTCGGTGGTCGGCACCCTCGGCGGCTACTTCTTCAACGTGATCATGCAGGACGGCACCCCCGGCGCGTACCTCGCCAGCTTCTCCGCCCTCGCGCAGCTCCCCGACCTGTACGTCAGCGAGTTCAAGGCGCTGATCTTCGGGTTCATCGCGGGCATCGTCGCCGCCTACCGGGGACTCAACCCGCGCGGCGGGCCCAAGGGCGTCGGGGACGCGGTCAACCAGTCCGTCGTCATCACCTTCATGCTCCTGTTCTTCGTGAACATGGTCCTCACGGCGATCTACCTCCAGATCGTCCCCGCGAAGGGGGGCTGACCGATGTCGATGCTCAGCTGGCTCGACAAGTCGGGCGACCATCTCACCTTCTACGTACGGGCGTTGGTCTGGATCCCGCGGACCCTGCGCCGCTATCTGAAGGAGGTCCAGCGGCTCCTGGCCGAAGTGGCCTTCGGCAGCGGCGGTCTCGGAGTCATCGGCGGAACCGTCGGCGTGATGATCGCCATGACCCTGTTCACGGGCACGGTCGTCGGCCTCCAGGGGTACGCGGCCCTCAACCAGATCGGCACCTCCGCCTTCACCGGCTTCATCTCCGCCTACTTCAACACCCGTGAGATCGCGCCCCTGGTGGCCGGACTCGCGCTCTCCGCGACGGTCGGCGCGGGCTTCACCGCCCAGCTCGGCGCCATGCGCATCAACGAGGAGGTCGACGCCCTCGAAGCGATGGGTGTGCGCTCCATGCCCTACCTCGTCACCACGCGCATCATCGCCGGTGTCGTCGCGATCATCCCGCTCTACGCGATCGGGCTGCTCTCGTCGTACGTCGCGTCCCGCTACATCACCATCCTGTTCAACGGCCAGTCCGCGGGCACGTACGACCACTACTTCAATCTCTTCCTCTCCCCGGACGACGTGCTGCTGTCGGTGCTCAAGGTGCTGATCTTCAGCGTGATGGTGATCCTCGCCCACTGCTACTACGGATTCCACGCCACGGGCGGGCCCGCCGGAGTGGGGGTGGCGGTCGGCCGGTCGGTGCGCAACGCGATCGTGCTGATCAGCGTCACCGACTTCTTCCTCTCCCTCGCCATCTGGGGCGCAACGACGACGGTGAAGGTGGCCGGCTGATGAGTCCTCGGGCGACACAGACCGTCCGGCGCAGACTCGCCGGCGTCACCTTCCTGCTGGTACCCGCCGTGCTCGTGTGGGTGTCCGTCTCGGTGTACGAGAAGGACTTCACCGACAGCGCGACGGTGACCGTACGCACCGGCTCCGTCGGCAACGAGATGCACGACAACGCCGACGTGAAGCTGCGCGGCGTCGTCATCGGGCAGGTCCGCGACATCGCGGCCGACGGGGACGGGGCCAGACTCACCCTGGACATCCAGCCGGGCAAGCTCGGGCAGATACCCGACGACGTCACCGCCCAGATGCTGCCCACCACCCTCTTCGGTGAGCGGTTCGTGGCGCTCGTCCCGCCACCGGTCCCCTCCGCCCGGGCGCTGCGGGCCGGAGCCGTCATCCCGCAGGACCGCTCCAGCAACGCCATCGAGCTGGAGCGGGTCCTCGACAACGTCCTTCCGCTGCTGACCGCCGTGAAGCCGGAGAAGCTCTCCGCCACCCTCAACGCCGTCTCCCAGGCACTGGAGGGGCGCGGCGACAAGCTGGGAGACACGCTCGTCACGCTCGACGCGCACCTGGCCGAGTTCAACCCCCAACTGCCCACCCTGAACGCCGACATCAGGGAACTGGTCAAGGTGAGCAGGGTCTACGGGGACGCCGCCCCGGACGTCCTGGACGCGTTGACCGACTTCACCACCACCAGCTCCACCCTCGCCGAACAGCAGGCGGAACTGGCGGACCTGTACGGCTCCACGACCGCATCGGCGCAGGACGTCACCACCTTCCTCCGGAAGAACAAGGACAACCTCATCCGGCTCTCCGCCTCCGGCCGGCCGACCCTGGAACTCCTCGCCGAGTACTCCGACGAGTTCCCGTGCACCCTGCGGACCGTCGCGGGATTCGTCCCGGCCATGGACAAGGCTCTCGGCAAGGGCACCAAGCAGCCAGGACTCCACGTCACGGTCAAGTCCGTGCCGTCCAAGGGGAAGTACGTGCCCGGCAAGGACACCCCGGTCTACGACGCGACCGGCGGGCCGCACTGCTACTCGGTGCCGTACGTCGGCAAGAGCGTGCCGACCGCCGACGCCCGCAAGGCGCAGGCGGGCGCCCCGGAGACCGGGGAAGCCCCGGCCACCGAAACCGCCCTCGGCATGCCCAACTCCCTTCAGGAGTCCCGGCTCGTCAACGAGCTGGTCGCTCCCTCTCTGAAAGTCCAGCCGCAGACCCTGCCCGACTGGAGCAGCGTGCTCATCGGTCCGGCCTTCCGCGGTGCGGAGGTGAAGCTCAAGTGAAGCGCCGCTCCCTCGCGGGACCGCTCGCGAAATCGATCGCCTTCATCCTGGTGACCGTCCTGGCCACCACGGTGCTGGCGCTGTCCATCGCCAACACGGGGGTCGGCGACACGACCACGTACAAGGCCAGGTTCACGGACGCCACCGGACTGATCGTCGGCGACAGCGTCCGGATCGCCGGGGTCGAGGTGGGGCAGGTGGAGTCCATCGCGGTGGCCGACAAGCGGCTCGCCGAGGTCGGCTTCGCCGTCCGCAAGGGGCGCAAGCTGCCTGCCTCGGTCACCGCCTCCATCAAGTACCTCAACATGGTCGGCCAGCGGTACATCGACCTCGACCAGGGCGTCGGCCCGGTCGGCGAGAGCTTCGCGGCAGGATCGACCATTCCGCTCTCCCGCACGACCCCGGCCCTCGACCTCACCCAGCTGTTCAACGGCTTCCAGCCCCTGTTCGAAGGGCTCTCGCCGCCGGACGTCAACCAGCTCGCCGGCTCCATCGTCCAGGTGCTCCAGGGCGAGGGCGGCACCGTCGACAGCATCCTCCAGCACGTCGGCTCGCTCACCAGCACGGTGGCCGCCAAGGACAAGGTGATCGGCGAGGTGATCAAGAACCTCAACACCGTCCTGAAGACGGTCAACGACCGCGAGGCCGGATTCAACGATCTCGTCGTCACCCTGGAGAAGCTCGTCACGGGCTTCGCCGGAGACCGCGAGCCGCTGGGCGAAGCGGTGACGGCGATGGGCGCGCTCACCACGGTCACCGCCGACCTGCTCCAGGACGGCCGCGCGCCACTCAAGGAAGACATCAAGCAACTCGGCCGCCTCTCGCGTCAGTTGGAGAAGGGGAAGCCCGAGATCGAGAACTTCCTGGCGAAGACCCCGGCCAAGATGGAGGCGATCAGCCGCCTCACCTCGTACGGCTCGTGGCTCAACCTCTACCTCTGCGAAGCCAGGGTCAGCGGGGTCACGACCGACGACGGCAGTGCGCCGCCCACCGGCATCGCGATCAAGCAACCGAGGTGCCTGGCATGAGAATCAAGCCCGTACGGGAACGCAACCCCGTCGCCGTCGGCATCGTCGGACTCCTCGTCCTGGCCCTTGTCGGGCTCGCCGCCTACCGCGCCGACTCCCTGCCCTTCATCGGCGGCGGCACCACCTACAGCGCCGACTTCACCGAATCGGCCGGGCTCGCCGACGGCGACGAGGTACGGATCGCCGGCGTGAAGGTCGGCGAGGTCACCGGCGTCTCCCTCGACGGCGACCGGGTCAAGGTCGATTTCAAGGTGAAGGACGCCTGGATCGGGAACGCCTCCACCGTCGGCATCGCCATCAAGACCCTCCTCGGCGAGAAGTACCTCGCCGTCGATCCGCTGGGCGACGCCCCGCAGGACCCGGGCACCCGCATCACGGCGAGCCGCACCACCTCCCCGTACGACGTCACCCAGGCGTTCAACGGACTCGGCGAGACCATCGGCGAGATCGACACCGCCCAGCTCGCCAAGAGCTTCGAGACGATCTCCGCGACCTTCAAGGACTCGCCGCCCGACGTACGCAGCGCCGCCGACGGACTCTCCGCGCTCTCCAGGACCGTCTCCGAGCGGGACGCCCAGCTCGTCACCCTCCTCAAGGGCAGCAAACAGCTCACCAAGACCCTCGCCGGCAAGAAGAGCAGCTTCGAAACCCTTCTGGAGGACGGCAATCTGCTCCTCGGCGAGATCCAGGCCCGCCGCGACTCCATCCATCTGCTGCTCACCGGCACCCGCGATCTGGGCACCCAGCTCACCGGAATCGTCGCGGACAACAACAAGCAGCTGAAGCCCACCCTGGACTCGCTCGGCCGGGTCACCGCGGTCCTGGTGAAGAACCGCAAGAGCCTGGACAAGGTGCTGGCGCTGACCGGCTCGTACAACCGGCTCGTCGGCAACACCCTCGGCAGCGGGCGGTGGTTCGACAACTACGTGTGCGGCGTCGTCCCGAAGAACTACCTGCCTCCCCAGGACCCCGAGGTGCCCGGATGCATGCCTCCGAAGCAAGGCGGTCGCTGACATGAGACTCACGCGCATCGTCTCCATCGGCGCCGGCCTCGCCGTGGTGGCCGTCGCGGCCACCACCGGAGTGATGGCCATGGACGAAGAGGGGAAGACCACCGTCACCGCCTACTTCGACCAGGCCACCGGCGTGTACGCGGGTTCGGACCTGCGCATTCTCGGCGTGACGGTCGGCACCGTCGAGTCGGTCACGCCGCGGGGCGAGGAGGTCAAGGTCGTCCTCAAGCTCGACAAGGGCATCAAGGTGCCCAAGGACGCGCACGCCGTCGTCGTCGCCCCCAGCCTCGTCGCCGACCGGTATGTCCAGCTCGCGCCCGCGTACTCCGGAGGAGCGCAGCTCGCCGACAACGCGGTGCTGCCCGCCGCGACCAACGCCACGCCCGTCGAGGTCGACCAGCTGTACGCCTCCATCACCGAACTCTCCACGGCGCTCGGCCCCGACGGGGCCAACGCGGACGGCGCGCTGGCCGGACTCCTCGACACCGGGGCGAAGAACCTCGACGGCAACGGAAAGGCCATCGGGGACTCCATCGAGCAGTTCGGAAAGGCGACGAAGACCCTCGACAAGAACAGCGGCGACCTCTTCGACACGCTCTCCTACCTCCAGACGTTCACCACCATGCTCAAGGACAACGACGGCAACGTGCGCGCCGCCGAGCAACAGCTCAACTCCGTCACCGGCTTCCTGGCCGACGACAAGAAGAACCTCAGCGCGGCACTCAGGGAACTCGGAACCGCGCTCGGCCAGGTCAAGAGCTTCATCCAGGACAACCGCGGCGCGCTGAAGAAGAACGTGGACGCCCTCGTGCCGCTCACCCAGACCCTGGTCGACCAGCGGGCCTCGCTCGCCGAGGCCATGGACACGCTGCCGCTGGCGGCGGGCAACGTCCTCAACGCCTACGACCCGGCCAACCGCACCCTCAACGGCCGGACCAACCTCAACGAACTCTCCATGGGCGGCCCGCTCGTCGACTCCGCGGCAGGCACCACAGGGCTCGCCGGCCTCCAGCCCGTGGATGCCACCCGCCGCAAGGAACTCCCCGTGCTGCCGCTCCCCGAGATCGGCACCGTCTACGGCACCCCGGAGAAGACCACGACGCAGAAGGGGGCGAACCGATGAGCCGTGCCCTCCGCAGACCCGGGGCCCGCACGACCGGCGCCGCCGCCCTCCTCGCCGCCGGGGTCGCGGCCGTCCTGGTCGTGACGACCGTCGACGTACCGACGTTCACCGGCCTCGACCAGGTGCCGCTGCCCGGCGGCGCCGACCTCGGCGACCGTCCCTACGAGATCACCGCCGAGTTCGGCGACGTCCTCAGCCTCGCCCCGCAGTCCTCGGTGAAGGTCAACGACGTCGCGGTCGGACGGGTCACCAGGATCTCCCTCACCCCTGGCAGCTGGACCGCCAAGGTCACCATGCGCGTCAACGGGAGGATCGAACTGCCCGAGAACGCGTACGCCCACCTGGAACAGTCCAGCCTCCTCGGCGAGAAGTTCATCCAGCTCTCGCCCCCGGCCGCCGGGACCGCCCGGGGCACCCTGGCCGACGGCGGCCGGATCCCGCTCAGCCGCACCAACCGGAACCCGGAGGTCGAAGAGGTCTTCGGCGCCCTGTCGATGCTCCTCAACGGCGGCGGGGTCAACCAGCTCAAGACCATCACCACCGAACTCAACAAGGCGCTCGCCGGGCAGGAACCGCAGATCCGCTCGATGCTCGGCCGCGTCGACACCCTGGTCACCAACCTGGACGACCACAAGGAGGACATCACCCAGGCACTCGACGGCGTCAACCGGCTGGCGGCCACCCTCGCCACCCGTAAACAGGACGTCGGAACGGTCCTCACCGGGCTCAGCCCCGGCATGAAGGTCCTGGAGAAGCAGCGGGGCTCCCTCCTCACCATGCTGCGCTCGCTCGACACGCTCTCCACCGTCGCCGTCGACACGATCAACAAGAGCAAGGCCGACATGATCGCCGACCTCAAGGCCATCGCCCCCACCCTCAAGGCCCTCGCCGACTCCGGCCAGGACCTGCCCGACTCCCTCCAGGTGCTCTTCACCTATCCGTTCACCGACGAGGTCCTGCGCGGGGTGAAGGGCGACTACCTCAACGTCTACCTCGATGTGACGGCGATGCCCGGAACCCAGATCGTGCCGGCCCTCACCCCGGACGCGCCCGTGCCTCCGCAGCCCAAGCCCGGCACGTCCGGCACGCCCGGCACTCCGTCCGGTGCGGCGCTCCCGCTGCCCCTCCCGTCCGTCCCGGAGATCTCGCAGGGGAGCGCACGATGATCACTCTCGCCGTCCGGCTGAAGAACATCGCCTTCCTGCTCACCGCCGTACTCGTCCTCGGCTATCTCGGAGTGCGCTACGCGGACCTCGGCCACTACGTCGGCCTGCGCGGCTACTACACCGTCACGGTCCAGCTCCCGCAGACCGGCGGCCTGTACACCCACTCCAACGTGACCTACCGCGGAGTGTCCGTCGGCCGGGTCGGGCCGATCGAGCTCACCGACGACGGTGTCGAGGCGGAACTGCGCATCGAGAACGACGCACCGCCCATCCCGGACAGCCTGGAAGCCGTCGTCGCCAACCTCTCGGCGGTCGGCGAGCAGTACGTCGACCTCCGGCCCACCCGCAGCGACGGCCCGTTCCTCGGCAACGGCTCGGTCATCGACCAGGCCGACACCACGATCCCCGCGCCGCCCACCGACGTCCTCACCAGCGTCAACGACCTGGCGAGCTCCGTCGACCTGGAGAACCTGCGCACGGTCGTCGACGAGTTCGGCACCGCGTTCAACGGCCGCGGCGACGACCTCCAGGTGCTCCTGGACACCGGGAGCGAGTTCGTCCGGGCCGCGGACGAGGCCCTGCCGGTCACGACGAAGCTGATGACCGACGGCGAGACCGTCCTGCGCACGCAGGCCGAGGAGGGCGAAGCGCTGAAGGGCTTCGCCTCGGGGGCCAGGGAACTCGCCGCCGAACTCAAGGGCTCCGACACCGATCTGCGCAGGCTGATCGCCGCCGCCCCCGATGCCGCCGGACAGATCAGTGTCCTGCTGCGCGATCTCGACCCGAACTTCGGAGTGGTCGTCGCCAACCTCCTGACCACCTCAGAGGTGGCCGTCACCCGCCAGCGCGGCCTGGAGGAACTCCTCGTGAAACTCCCCGCGGTCGTCGCGGCGGGGGCCAGCGCCGTCGACGAGGACGGGGCCAGGTTCGGCATGTCCGTCACCTTCTTCGAGCCGCTTCCCTGCACCGCCGGATACGGCGGCACGACCTACCGCAACGGGCTCGTCACCAAGCCCGCCGCGGCCAACACCAAGGCACGCTGCACCTCGTCGCCCGGCACCGGCATCAACGTCCGCGGCAGCGCGAACGCCCCGAAGGGCGGACCGGTGCCCGCGCCGGCCGAGCCGGGATCGCTGCTCCTGGGGGCCGGAACGGGGAGCCCGCTGCCCGGAGCACTCGGGGCCGCAGCCACCCGGCCCGGGGCCGACGGCATGGCCGGCCTGCTGGGGCTCGGAGGCGGCCGGTGATCCCGCGTACGAGGAACCCCGCCGGCTGGGCCGTCCTGCTCGCCGCCGTACTGGCCTGCGCACTCGGCGGCTGGTCCTACGCCCAGGCCCGCGGCGACGACACCCTCGCGTACGCGAAGGCCCGCGACGCCGCACTGGCCGACGGGAAGCGCCACATCGCCCGGCTCAACAGCCTGGACGGCAGCGACGCCGCGAGCGTGCGGAGTGGGCTGACGTCCTGGCTCGACTCCTCGACCGGCCCGCTCCACGAGCAGCTGAAGCGGACCCGGAGCAAGGACGCGGGCGAGCTGACGAAGTCCGGTGCCACGGCCCACGGGAAGGTCACCGACGCGGCGCTCACCGCCCTGGACGAGCGGACCGGGACGGCGGCGCTGATCGCGACCGTCGACGTCGAGGTCAGCCCGCGCACCGGAAAGGGCGGGACCGAGCGCAAACGCTTCGAGGCCACGCTCGCCCGGACCGGGGACGGCTGGAAGGTCAGGGCGCTGACCGCGATCCCGGTCGGGGGCGGCGCATGAGCGAGAAGGCGGGGACGGCGACAGTGCACACCGGAGTGGACACCGAGGACGCCGAGGAGACCGAGGCGGTACGGGCCGTCACACCGGCCGACGCCGACGGGGACGAGCAGGAGGATGCGGCGCCACGGCCCCGCCGGCACTGGCCCCGGGTCCTCGGCACGGTGCTGACGCTCGCACTTCTCGTCGCGGGCGGCGCGCTCTTCGTCGAGGGGCAGCGGCTGAGGGACACCCCCGCCACGTCGAACCGTGCGCTGACGGACACGGAGGCGACCACCGAGGTCGCGGGGGACGTCAGCAACGCGCTCGCCGCCGTGTTCTCGTACAGCCCCCGGGCCACCGCCGCCACCAAGGCTTCGGCGAAGGAGGTCCTGGCGGGGAAGGCGCTCAAGCAGTACGCCGCACTGTTCGGCCAGGTCGAGAAGCAGGCCGCCGACCAGCAGCTGACGCTCACCACCCAGGTGGTACGCGCGGGGGTGACCCGGCTGACCGGCAGCAGCGCCGAGCTCCTCGTCTTCCTCGACCAGGTCTACGAACGCCGGGGCAAGGCGCCCACCACGGCCGCCGCGCAGCTCTCGGTCTCGGCCGAACTCCGGGACGGGCGCTGGTACATCGTCGACATCACCTCCCGGTAGCGGGCCCGGGACCCCGCACACGCACGGCACGCGACTCGGAACGGACCAGATCCGCAGGCAGGGGAGAGACAGCAATGGCACGGGTACGGACGACGCGCAATCCGCTGGTGGCGGCGGCGATCGTGCTGACGGTCGCGGCGGCAGGCGCGGCAGGCTGGGGCGGTCTGTCCCGGTACGACGCGGCACACGACGACTCGGCGGCGTACGCGCAGGCCCGGGACGACGTACTGGCCGCGGGCGAGCAGGCCGTGCAGAACATGAACACCCTCGACCACCAGAAGGTGGAACAGGGTCTGGACAGCTGGGAGGACTCCACCACGGGGGATCTGCACCAGCAACTCGTCGAGGGACGGGACGCGTTCGTGAAACAGATCGAGTCGGCGAAGACGGTCAGCACGGCCAAGGTCCTGTCGGGCGCGGTGACCGAACTCGACGACCGCTCGGGCCGGGCCGCGGTCATGGTTGCGCTGCGGGTCACGGTGACCGCACCGAAGGGCGAGCCCGCAGTGAAGGAGAGCAGGATGCTCGGGCAGCTCACCCGGACGTCCGGCGGGTGGAAGCTCAGCGCCCTCGGCCAGGCGCCCGTCGGCAACACGGCCGGCTGACGCACCCGACTCCCCGCCCCGTCACCGAGAGGACCCCGGACATGTCGACGACACGTCACCTCGTCAACCGTCAGCGCCGCCTGGCCACCGCGGCAGCGGAACGCACCGCCACGACCGCCACCGCGCCGCCGCGCGGCCCCGGCCGGTCCGAGGAGCCCGACCGGCCGAGTAAGCAGGTGGAACCGGAGGACACCGGGGCCACCGCCGACGCCGGGGAGGAGGACGAAACCCCACCCGATCCCCTGCCGAAGCGCCGGCCCGCCGTGCCCCGCCTTCGGCTGCCTGCCGTCCTGTGCGCCCTCACCGTGCTCCTCGGATCCTTCGCCGCCTGGTCGTTCACCTCGGCCGACCGGCTGCGCGAGGACCCGTCCCGGCAGAACGCCGCACTCACCGACATCGGCCGGACCAGCGAGGTGAAGGGCCAGATCACCGAGGCGGTCGGCGCCGTGTTCTCGTACAACTACGCCGCGCCCGCCACAGCGGACCGGGCGGCGAAGAGGTACCTGGTCGGGAGGGCCGTCGGTCAGCACGAGCAGATGCTCGCCGACGTACGGGCGCAGGCACCCGAGCAGAAGCTCGTCCTCACCACGACCGTGACGGAGAGCGGCGTGGAGCTCCTCGACGGCGACCGCGCCCGGCTGCTGGTCTTCGCCGACCAGAGCAACACCCGTACCGGCAAGGCGGACGAGACGACGTACGCGGCGGCCATGTTCGCCGTGGACGCCGTGCGCCGCGGGGACAACTGGCGGATCTCCGCCATCGATACGTTCACACAGTGATCCGGGGGAGAGGAGAGCACGCATGAGAATCAACGGCACGATGCGCCGCGGACTCAACCGTACGGCCACCGCCGTCGCCGCGATGGCCGCGCTCACCGCGTCCCAGGCACCAGGGTTCGCAGGCTCGCCGCCGAACGAGAAGGCGGCGGCGGCCCAGGACGACGTGATCTGGACCGAGGTGCCCAACGACGACTCGTACCACACGGAGTTACCACCGCTGAAGACGCCCGAGCCGCCCGCCCGCGGCGGGAAGCCGGGGCCCGTGGCCGCCCGGACCCATACGGAGGCGGGCATCCCGGCGACGGTCCTCGCCGCCTACCGCAAGGCGGAGGGCGCACTCGGACGCAGCGACCCCGGATGCAACCTGCCGTGGCAACTGCTCGCGGCGATCGGCAAGGTGGAGTCCGGGCAGGCGAGCGGAGGCCGGGTGGACTCCGGTGGCACCACCCTCGGCCGCATCCTGGGACCGGTCCTCAACGGCGTGGGGTTCGCGAACATCAGCGACACCGACGACGGCGCCTACGACGGCGACGCGCAGTACGACCGGGCCGTCGGACCGATGCAGTTCATCCCCTCCACTTGGGCGCACTGGGGGAGGGACGGAAACGCCGACGGGCGCCGCGACCCCAACAACATCTACGACGCCGCCCTCGCGGCGGGGCACTACCTCTGCGCCGGGACACGGAACCTGAACACGCAGGGCGATCTGGACCGGGCGATCCTGAGCTACAACCACTCGGACACCTATCTGCGCACCGTGCTGTCCTGGCTGGAGTTCTACCGCCAGGGCACCCACCCGGTCGCCGACGGCAGGGGCGTCATCCCGCAGAGCCCCGGCGCGGGCGGTCCGTCCGAACCCAAGGCCCCGGTGGGCGGCCCCGGCAGCCCCGGAAAGTCCACGGCTCCCGGGAAGGAGGGCGGCGGCATCGTTATCGGACCGCAGCCCACCAGCCCGCCACCGTCTCCCACGCCCCCCGGCCCCAGCAGACCGACGAGCCCGAGCCCCGACCCGTCGGAGACCGGCCCCACGGATCCGGGCCCGAGCCCCGACCCGACGGACACCGGCACCCCGGGGCCCGACCCCACGCCGACCGATCCGACGACGCCGCCGACCACACCGCCGACGTCCCCCGACCCGGACCCGAGCACCAGTGACCCCGGCTGTCCCACGGACTCGCCGTCCCCGGACCCGACCGACACCACGGCCCCCGGGACCGCCACCGAGACGCCCGACCCGTGCGCGGGCACGGCCACGTCAGGCGCCTGACAGGACCTCGGACAGGTCGTACCGCACCACTTCCTCCAGCTGCGCGTACGTGCAGCCGGAGGGAGCGCGGTCCGGCCGCCACCGGCGGAACTGGGTGGTGTGCCGGAACCGGTCGCCCTCCATGTGGTCGTAGGCCACCTCGCAGACCCGCTCCGGACGCAGCGCCACCCACGACTGGTCCTTCTTTCCCGACCAGCGGCTCGGCGTGCCCGGCAGCCTGGCCCCCTCGTGCGCCGCCGCGTCCTCCCAGGCCGCCCACGGATGGCCGTCGACGCCGCGCAGCGGCTCCAGCTCCTCCGCGAGCTCCGCGCGCCGCTGCATCGAGAAGGCGGCGCAGGCCCCGACGTGCTGGAGGACGCCCGCGGAGTCGTACAGACCCAGCAGCAGGGAGCCGACGACCGCACCGCTCTTGTGGACCCGGTAGCCCGCCACCACGCAGTCGGCGGTCCGCTCGTGCTTGATCTTGAACATGGTGCGGGTGTCCGGCCGGTAGGGCAGATCGAGCGGCTTCGCGACGACCCCGTCGAGCCCGGCGCCCTCGAAGTGCTCGAACCACTCCTGGGCGGTGGCGAGGTCGGTGGTGGCGGGAGCGAGATGGACGGGCGCCGAAGCGCCCGAGAGCGCCGCCTCCAGGACCGCCCGCCGCTCGGACAGCGGGGTGGTGAGCAGCGACGCGTCGTCCACCGCGAGGACGTCGAAGGCGACGAAGGCGGACGGGGTCTGCTCGGACAGCATCCGCACCCGCGAGTCGGCGGGGTGGATGCGCTCGCTGAGCCGGTCGAAGTCGAGCCGTCCGTCGTGGATGACGACGATCTCCCCGTCGATCACACAGCGGGGCGGCAGATTCTCCCGCAGGGCGAGGACCAGCTCGGGGAAGTAGCGGGTGAGCGGCTTGCCGGTGCGGCTGCCGATCACCACCTCGTCGCCGTCGCGGTGCACGATCGCCCGGAAGCCGTCCCACTTGGCCTCGTACTGCATTCCGGGCGGAATCGTGGACACGGACTTGGCGAGCATCGGTTTCACGGGCGGCATCACCGGAAGGTCCATGTGCCCGATTGTTGCCCATACCTCCCCGGGCGTCTCCCGATATGCGGCATAGGTGAGCCCGGCCTACGGTGGCCGACATGGGAGCAGCGGTGGAGCTGGACGCAGGCGGACGGCCGGTACGGCTGTCCAACCCCGACAAGGTCTACTTTCCGGACAAGGGCTATACGAAGCGGGACGTGGCCGAGTACTTCCTGGCAGTGGGCGGCGGCATCACCCGCGCGCTCCGCGACCGGCCGACCACCCTTCAGCGCTTCGTGGACGGCGTCGAGGGCGACTTCTTCTACCAGAAGCGGGCGCCGAAGAACCTCCCCGACTGGATTCCCACCGCCCGGATCGCCTTCCCCAGCGGGCGCCCCGCCGACGAGATCTCTCCCACCGAGGTCGCCGCCGTCCTCTGGGCGGCCAACCTCGGCACCCTGACCTTCCACCCCTGGCCCGTACGCGCCACCGACACCGACCGGCCCGACGAACTGCGCATCGACCTCGACCCGCAGCCCGGCACCGACTACGCGGACGCGGTCACCGCCGCCCACGAACTGCGCTCCGTCCTGGACGACCACGGGCTGCGCGGCTGGCCGAAGACCTCCGGCGGGCGCGGCATCCATGTCTTCGTGCCGATCGAACCCCGCTGGACCTTCACCGAGGTCCGCCGCGCCACCATCGCCGCCGGCCGGGAACTGGAACGGCGCATGCCGGACCGTGTCACCACCGCCTGGTGGAAGGAGGAGCGCGGGAGGCGCATCTTCGTCGACTTCAACCAGACGGCCCGCGACCGCACGATCGCCTCCGCCTACTCGGTACGCCCCTTCCCGCACGCGCCGGTGTCCGCGCCGCTGCGCTGGGAGGAGATCGACGACGTCACACCCCGCGACTTCGACATCAGGAGCATGCCCCCGCGGTACGCGGAACTGGGCGACGTCCACGCCGACATGGACGACCACGCCTTCGGCCTGGAGAAACTGCTGGAGCTCGCCGACCGGGACGAGCGGGACCGGGGCCTCGGCGACATGCCGTACCCGCCGGAGTACCCCAAGATGCCCGGCGAGCCCAAGCGCGTCCAGCCCAGCCGCGCCAGGCACGACGAGGGCGACGGCGCGTAGGGCTTCGGCGTCCGCGGCACGGAGGCCGTGGTCCCCATGCCCGAGCACGGGGACCACGGCCTCCTGACGCGGTGTCGCGGGTTACAGCTCCTTGATGCGGATGTCGCGGTACGAGACCACGTCCGTGGTGCCGTGGACCTGGAGGCCGACGTAACCGGAGGCGAACCGCCGGCCGTCGGTGCCCGGGTCGTCGCCCCGCGGCGGCTCGAAGAGCTGGCCACCGGTGTTCTCGAACTCGTTGATCAGGACACCGTTGCGGTAGATCGAGTAGTGCTGGTCCACCACCCGGATCTCGTAGTCGTTCCAGGTGCCCTTGGGCGTGACCCCGGCGCCGCCGAGACCCACCCGGTCGAATCCGTACAGCGAGCCCGTCTTGTACATGTCGCCGTCCGGCCGGTCGTTGATCTGCACCTCATGGCCGTACTTGATGGCGACCCACTCCGGACGTGTCTCCTCCGGGTTGTCGTGGACGTACGGGAAGCGGACGAAGACACCGCTGTTCGCGTTGCCCGTGCCCGGGGCGTCGTCCCGCCACTGGAGCTTCAGCGAGAAGTCCCCGTACTGCCTGCCCGGGAACCACAGCATGCCCATGCCGGGGACCGTCGTGGAGCTGGTGATGGTGCCGTCGGGGTTGAGGCCGAACTTGCCACCGCCCACCTGCTCCCACTTGGCCAGCGACGCGGCCGTGCCGTCGAACAGCTTCCGGTAGCCCTCGACCTGGCCCGGCCTGCCGATGCCGGACTGCTTCGCCGCCCGGTAGATGGTCCGGTGCTCACGGGCGTCGATCACCCCCGCGGCCAGGAGCTTGTCGAGGACCGTGTCCACGTGCTTGAGGAACAGCGCGTGCGAGGACCAGTCCTTCTCGTCCTCGATCAGCTCGTTGATCGTGCACCGGTTGCCCGTGACACGGTTCGGGACCCCGCTGTCGACCGTGCCGACGATGACCGTCAGCCGCTCGTCGAACTCCGGGCAGTCGGGCGCCGGAACGCCGCCGCCCTCGGCGACGGTGAACGACACCTGTTTCGCCTCGGAGGTGTTGCCCGCCTTGTCCGTCGCCCGGTGGGCGAAGGTGTGGGAGCCGATCCGGTCGACGAGCACCGGAGCGGTGTAGGCGAGGTAGGGGCCGCCGTCGAGGGAGTACTCGATCCTGTCCACCCCGGAGTCGGCGTCGGTCGCGGTGACCGTCGCCTTCGCGCTGGTGATGAACGCGCCGTCCGAGTTCTTCTCGCCCGTCAGCGCCACCGTCGTCTCCGGCGGTGTCCCGTCCTGCGTCGGCGGCTCGACGACGGTGAAGTCGACGGCCTTCTCCGCGGCGGCGTTGCCCGCCTTGTCGGTGGCCCGGTAGCGGACCGAGTGCGTGCCCACCTCGTGCACCATGACGGGTGCGGTGTAGGGCTTCCAGGCCCCGTCCGCCCCGATCGCGTACTCGATGGTGTTGACCCCGGACCCGGTGTCGGACGCGGTCACGGTGACCGTGGCCATCCCCAGGTACGCGCCCTGGTCGTCCTTCTCGCCCGATACGGTCGCCGAGGTCTCCGGCGGGGTCTCGTCGTCTGTGGGAGGCGCGGCGACGCTGAAGTCGACGGCCTTCTCCGCCGCCACGTTGCCCGCCTTGTCCGTGGCGCGGTAGCGGACCGTGTGACTGCCGACCTGGTTCACCACGACCGGTGTGGTGTACGGCTGCCAGGCGCCGTCCGCCCCGACCGCGTACTCGACGGTGCCGACGCCCGAACCGGCGTCGGTCGCCGCCACGGTGACGGCGGCCTGGCCGATGTACGCGCCGTCGGCGTTCTTGTCGCCGGCCACCGTCGCCGAGGTCTCCGGCGCGGTGGTGTCCTCGCCGCCGCCCTCGGTCACGGTGAGAATGCCCTGCATCGACCCGTGGCCGGGAATGGTGCAGTGGTAGAAGTACCGGCCGGGGCTGAGCGTCACCTCGACGCTGTGCTTGCCGCCCTCGCTGTCGCTCGGGTTGGCGAGGATGTTCAGCGGGACGTCGTTGTTGAACTCCGGGTCCGAGACGCTGAACGTCAGCGTGTGCGGCATGCCCGTCGTGTTGCCGGTCGCGGCGCTGTTCTCGAACACGATGGTGGCCGCGCCGGCCACCGCCGTCTTGGGAGCGGACAGATAGTGGTCGATGGGGTCGCCCGCGGTCCAGGTGAGCACCTGGGCCGCCGCTGCCGCCTCACGGTCGTCCTCCCGGCCGTACGCGGCCGTCGAGGTGAGCCCGAGGATCAGCAGGAACGAGGCCAGCAGGGCAGGCCACAGCCGGGCCGGCCGGTACCTGAGCCGTGCGGAGAGGGGACGGTGTCTCACTGAACTTCCGCCTTCCTGGCCAGATCGGCGGCGGCCGGAGTCGCGCCCCCGCCGGTGTACGTCACGCGCCACAGCGCGGACTTGGAGTCCGAGGTGAAGAAGCCCCGCCCGTAGTCCAGGACGTAGAGCGAACCGTCCGGGGCGAACTTCCAGTCCATGAGGTTGCGGATGCCGTCGGCGCCCACGGGGATGATCTTCTTCAGGGACTCGGCGTGCGTGGGCAGCCCGCCCTTGCCGACCGTCTTCGGGTCGGTGAGCACCGCGTGCCGGGGCTGGTCGCCGTCGTAGAAGTCACCGACGAACCACTTGCCGTCCCAGTACGAGGGCCACTTGTCGGGGCTGGTGCTCGCCGCGTCGTACCGGTACACCGGGCCGTTCATCGTGGCCTGGCCGCCGCCCTTGAGCCACGGCAGGAGCTGCTTCTGCTCCTCCTGCTTGTAGCTCGGGATGCCGTTGGCGTCGCGCGGGTAGTCGATCCCGCCGCCCTGCGGCGAGTACCAGATCGTGTTGGAGGTGACGGGCGGCAGCTTCACCAGGCCGTCGTTGTTCGGCGACTCGTTCCTGGGCGCGTCGCAGTCGTACCAGCCGAGCGGCACGTTCGGGTCGGGCAGGCCGCGGTCCCGGTAGGGCTGCTTGTTGCCCATGCAGTACGGCCAGCCGTGGTTGCCCGCCTTGGTGATGGCCGCGAAGGTGTCGTACTTGGCGGGGCCCCAGGTGGTGCTGGGGGCGCCCGCGTCGGGGCCGACCCAGCCCGCGTACAGCGTGTCGGTCGCCGGGTCGACGGAGATCCTCGCCGGGTTGCGCACACCCATCACGTAGATCTCGCCGCGGGTCTTGCCGCCGCCCTCGTCCGGCTCCTTGCCGGTGAAGAGATTGCCCTCGGGCAGGGTGTACGTGCCGTCGTCCTCGGGGTGGATCCGCAGGATCTTCCCGTTGAGGTTGTTGGTGTTGCCCGCGGTGCGCCGGGCGTCGGCGTACGACACGCCCTTGTAGTTCGGTGCCGGGTTGTTCCCCGAGTAACCGCCGCTGGATCCGGACGAGTTGTTGTCACCGGTCGCGATGTACAGGTTGCCCTTGGAGTCCCAGGCCATCCCGCCGCCCGCGTGGCAGCAGCTGTGGATCTGGACCGGCCACTGGAGCAGCACCTTCTCGGAGGCCGTGTCCAGCTTGTTCGTGGCCGGGTCGAAGGTGAAGCGGGAGACCTGACGCACCGCCATCCGCTTGTCGCGGTCGATCTTCGCGTGGGGGGTGTAGTGCAGATACACCCAGCCGTTCTCCTCGAAGTCCGGGTCGAGCTCGATCCCGAGGAGACCCTCCTCGACCTTGACGGTCTCGTCGCCGCCGCCCTTGTTGCCGAAGACGTCCAGCGCCCCGGCGAGGGTGACCTTTTTGGTCTCGGGGTCGTAGACGTGGATCTCGCCCTTGCCCTTCCCGATGTTCGGGTCGTTCCAGTCGATGACGACCGGGCTGTTGCTGTCGGCGCCGCCGCGGCCGATGTAGAAGACCCGGCCGTCGGGGGCCGTGACCAGCCCGTGCGGCTCGCCGATCTGGTCGTTCTGCCCTGGCTGGTTGGGCTGGGTGACCCGCTCGGCCCGGTAGTTGGCGTTGATCGTGGCCTTGCAGTCGGCCTGCGAGATGCGGGTGGTCCAGGCGAGCGCGCCGCGCAGATGCTCGCGGAAGTCCGTCTCGGCGAAGCTGTCGACGGTGCCGCCCATGCCCGTGTAGAAGGAACGGCCGCCGTCGTAGTCGCGGCACCAGGAGACCGGGTGGTCCCAGCCGTTGGCGCTCGCACCGGGCTTGTAGGTGCTCTCCCGGACGCGGGCCACGGTGTGCACGTCGCCGGACGGATTCTTCGTCCAGTTCAGCCACTTGTCGGGCCGCTTCCACTCCAGCGGAAGACTCTTGGTCGCCGGGTGCTGCCGGTCGCCGATCTCCACCGTCGCACGCTGCGCGGTGGCCGGGCTGTCGGCGGCGGGCCGGGCCCCGACCAGTCCGGTGAACCAGTCCGAGTACGGCTCGGTGCGCGCCGCGTCATGGATGCCGAGGAACCCTCCGCCCGCCTCCATGTACGACTCGAGCCCCGCTTCCTGCTCGGGGTCGAGGACGTCGCCGCGGGTCAGGAAGACGACCGCGTTGTACCGGCCGAGCTGGCGCGCGTCGGTGAAGACCCCCGCGTCGTCGGTGGCGACGGTCCTGAAGCGGCCGGCGGTCGGTCCGCTCAGCCCGATCTTCTCGATCGCGGCGATTCCCGCGTCCACGGTCGGCGACTCCTCGCCCGCCGAGGCGTGGAAGACCAGCACCCTGACGTTCGCGCCGCCGGGCGGCGACGGAAGAGACAACGTTGTCGCCCGGTCCATCGGCTCCGGATAGGGCCCGGCGCTCGCGGCACCGCCTCCAAGCAGGGAAGCGGTCAGTGCGCCGGCCGCAACAGCCGCCGCGATACCTCGTCGTGATCTGGACCGGTGATGTGGTGTGCGCTGCATGTGGTCACCCACCCCTCTTTGGTCACTGCAACAGCGCATGAAGCTAGACCTCTTTTCGTGGCTCGCCAATAGCTATGGCAGCAATGGCACGAACTTTGTCCTGGGTGTGGATAAACGGAGATCCGACGGCTACCGTATGGGCCGTCCAAGGGGCACCTCTGTGCCCATGTGTCTCCGAAAGCCCGTCAGTTGCCCTTTCGCAGTGGGGAGTTCGACATGGACCGAAGGACCTTCAACCGGCGCATGCTGGCGGGCGGTGCGGCTGCCGCGGCGACGGGGGTGACATCGTTGTCGCTCGGTGCGGTCGAGGCCAGCTCGGCCGAGACCCCGCCCAGGACCGCACCGGCGGGGGGCGAGGTGCGGCACCTGAAGATGTACGCCGAGAAGATGCCGGACGGCTCGCTGGGGTACGGCTTCGAGAAGGGCAAGGCGTCCGTCCCCGGGCCGCTCATCGAGCTCAACGAGGGCGACACCCTGCACATCGAGTTCGAGAACACCACGGACGTCGACGCCAGCCTCCACGTCCACGGCGTCGACTACGACATCGCCAGCGACGGCACCCGGATGAACAAGAGTCACGTCGAACCGGGCGGCACCCGCACCTACACCTGGCGCACCCACGCCCCCGGCCGCCGCAAGGACGGCACCTGGCGGCCGGGAAGCGCCGGATACTGGCACTACCACGACCACGTCGTGGGTACGGACCACGGCACCGGCGGCATCCGCAAGGGCCTGTACGGCCCCCTGGTCGTCCGGCGCAGGGGCGACATCCTCCCCGACAAGACGCTCACGATCGTCTTCAACGACATGACGATCAACAACAAGTCGGCGCACGAGAGTCCGAACTTCGAGGCCACGGTCGGCGACCGGGTCGAGGTCGTGATGATCACGCACGGCGAGTACTACCACACGTTCCACATCCACGGTCACCGCTGGGCCGACAACAGAACCGGGCTGCTCACCGGGCCCGACGACCCGAGCCGTGTGATCGACACCAAGATCTGCGGGCCGGCCGACTCCTTCGGCTTCCAGATCATCGCGGGTGAACAGGTGGGCGCGGGCGCCTGGATGTACCACTGCCACGTCCAGAGCCACTCCGACATGGGCATGGCCGGGCTGCTGCTGGTCGCCAAGACGGACGGCACGGTCCCGGGCTACGAACCGCACCACATGGCCGGCGCCGCGAAGAGCGCCGACGCGGACGCGGGCGCCGACAGCGGGGAGGCGCACCGGCACTGAGCCCCGGTCAGCCCTCCGCGGCCAGCCTGCGCTGTTCCTCCTCGACGATGCGCCGGGCGAGCGACCCGTCCGACACGTCGACGGCATCGGGCGTCGCCTCGGCGACATCGCTGCGGCGTGCGTACGCGTCGAAGAGCCGGTCCTTGCGCGCGAGGATGTCCAGCATCCGCTGGTCGACGCTGTCCGCCGCCAGGAGCCGGTGCACCTGGACCGTGCGTATCTGCCCCATGCGGTGGGCGCGGGCCACGGCCTGGTGCTCCATCGTCGGTTTGATCTGCGGTTCGCACAGGATGACCACCGAGGCCGCCTGCATGTTCAGCCCCACGCCTCCGGCCTGGATCTGGCTGAGCAGGACGGCGTGTCCCTGCGCCGCGCCGAACCCGTCGACCAGCTCCTGGCGGCGTGCGGCCGGCAGGCTCCCGGAGACGGGGCCGAACACGCCCTCGCCCAGGGCCTCCTGGACCGTGGCCAGCACCTCGCGGAAGTACGAGAACACCACCACCTTGAGCCCGTTGCTCTCGGCCTCCGCGACCAGCTCGCACAGCCGGCTCAGCTTCGCGGAGGTGGCCGGGTGCGCGTACGCGGCACGGCGCATCCGCATGAAATGACCGGAGTTCACGGCTTCCCGGTAGGCGTCGAGGTCGGCCGCGCTGAACTCCTCCCACTCGTCGACGTGCACCAGGGCGGGCAGTTCGCCCAGCACGTCCACCTGGTTGCGCCGCAGGTAGGCGGGGGCGACGGCCCTGCGGAAGGCGTGCGAACCGGCGGCGCCGTGGGTGGTGGAGACGGCCGGTGCCAGTTCGGGGCGGATCTGGCGCACGAGGCTGCGGAACTCCTCGACCCGGTTCTCCATCGGCGTGCCCGTCAGATACAGGACCCGGTCGGTGCGCTGCGCCCAGCCGGCCACGCTCCGGGCCCGGCGGGTCGCCGGATTCTTCACGAAGTGGGCCTCGTCCACCACCAGCATGCCGGGCCGCGACGCTCCGGCGCGCGCCTCCGGCAGCGTGTGCAGGGCGTCGAACGTGGTGAGGGCGACCCCGCCGCTCCCGCACCACTCGGTGAACGCCTCCCGGCGCTCGGGGCCGTGCACCGGAAGCGCCCGCAGCGTGGAGCGGGCGCGGATCTCCCGCGTCCAGTTGATCAGCACACTCGCCGGGCACACCACCAGGAAGTGCGTCTCGCCCTGAGCGGAGAGATGGGCGAGCGCCGCGATGGCCTGGACGGTCTTGCCGAGGCCCATCTCGTCACCGAGGATCACCCGCTTCTGGGCCAGGGCGAAGCGCGCCCCGAACGACTGGTATCCGCGCAGTGAGACCCGCAGATGCGCGTCGTCGAGCCGCAGCCCGCGCACCCGGTCCGCGATCCCGGCCGGAAGGAAGCCCTCGGCGGCGTCCCGGTCGGGGCCGGTGCCCGACATCTCGGCCAGCAGGCTGTAGTACTCGGCGGACCGGAGCTCGAAGTCGACCCAGGCCCCGGGCGCGGACTCCGGCGCCCGCAGCAGGTCGACCGACACCTGCCCGAACAGCAGCGGCAGCTCACGCCCGTGCGCCTCGGCCACGGCGGTCCGTACGGCTACGGCCGCGGCCAGCACCTGTTCCCGGGCCGCCCGGCGCCTGAACAGCATGCGCAGCCGGCCCCCGGCCGGCCCGGCCGTGGCCAGCGGGGCTTCCAGCCGGTCGAGGAGCCCGCGCGCGGCGTCGCAGGCCCGCCGGACGTCGGGCCCCGCCTCGACCAGCCGGTGCAGGGCCACCACCAGGGCGGTCGTCGGCTCGTCGGGGGCGTCCACGTCGATGCGGACGGAGACGGTGTCGCGGACCGCGTGCGCGATCTGCCGCGCCGCGGCCAGTGCCTGGTCGGCGGTCTGCGCCCCCACCCCGGGGATCTGCCGGAGCTCGTAACGGCTCGCCGCGTGCACCTGGCCGACCGTCCCGTAACCGGCCTGCTCGACCGCGCCGATCCGCAACCGCCCCTCGGTCACGTCCTTGAGCCGGGACACGGGGATGGCCGCGAGTTCCTCGCCGACCAGCGACTCCAGCAGGGGATCGAGCGCTCCGCGGACGGTGTCGACGGCCCGGCCGTGATCGGCCAGCACCGCGCGGGCCGTCTCCACCAGGCGCTCCGCGCGGCCGAACAGCTCCCGGGCGGCCCGTCCCGTGGGCGCCTCGGTACGCGTCGCCCCGGCCTCTGTCATCTAGGACCTTTCGTTTGGATCATGCCGGGCTCGCGTGCCCTGGCGCGGCCACCTGCGGCGTTGTCGTCAATCACCAACGCTCCGCGTTGCCTCAGTCCTCCGCCTTGCAGCTGCCCACACCAGACCCCGCTCCCTGATCCGGCCTGATCCAAACGAAAGGCCCTACGTCCCTCTGTCCCCACAGCCTCGCTGCCACCGTGGCACCCACCCGCCCCGGCCGCTGCTCATCGTCCCACGGAGCCGGCCCCGCCTGCCCGTCACGGCGCGGGAGGCCGCCGCTCGGCCGGGGACAGCAGCAGGACCTCCAGGGCCCTGGCGCAGGACCGTGCCTGGGCAACGAACCAGTCGGTGCGCTCCGCTGTGATCACGGACGGGGTGGCCCGGACCGCGAGCGCGAAGCGCGCATACCCCGCGCCGTCCAGCACCGGGACCGCCAGCGTCCGCACCCCGTAGGCCGACTCGCCGTCGTTGAGCGCGTAGGCATCGCCCCGGACCCGCTCCAACTCGGCGCGAAGAGCGTCCGTTTCGACGATCGTACGGTCGGTGAAGGCCCGCAGCGGAGGGAGCGAGGACGGGCCGGCCTCGCCCGGTCGCGCCCAGGCGAGCAGCACCTTCCCGAGAGCCGTGGAGTGGAGAGGTCTGCGCAGCCCCACTTTCGGGGTGACCGAACCGCCCGCGACGATCACCGCGTGCGGGCCGCTGCGCAGGGCCAGGTCGGCCGTCGCGCCGGTGCGCTCGGCGAGATCGGTCAGTTCGGGGGCGGCCAGATGCAGCCCGCGCTGGTGGTACGAGAGCCGGCCCAGCTCGGTCACGGCCGGCCCGAGCCGGTAGCGGGAGGTACGGGGGTCCTGTTCCAGGAAACCCGCCCCGAGCAGCGTGCGGGCCAGCCGGTGAGCCGTGGAGACGGACAGTTCCAGCCGACGGGCAAGCTCGGACGCGCTCAGATCGGGACCGTTGTCATGGAAACAGTGCAGGACGTCCAGAGCCCGCTGTACCGCCTGCGCGCCGCCCGGAGCACGCGCTGTCGCGGCCTCGGTCATATCGGTTCACTCTCCGCTCGTGGGATGGGAGATGGTGCATGCCCATTGCCACATTACGGGAGCGTGGGTGCGCCCAGGCGAGAGCAAGAAACACTCCGTTCATACGCAATCCCACATCATGGGAAGCGAGTTGTGGGCGGGCCCGGCTCCGTGGCAGGCTGCAGCCGTCACCACCGACGAGCAGGAAGGAGCAGTCCCATGGCCGGCCGCCGAACCGCGTCCCCCGCCCCGTCCGCTCCGGTCCTGCTGACCCTCACGCTGCGCCGTCATATCGACCTGGCGCGCGTCTCCAGCGCCGCCTGTCGCTGATCCCTCGCGCCCGTCGGCGCACCGCCGCCTCCGCCGCGGACCCGGCGAGCTCCGCCCAGCGTGACGTCCCCTGATCGCTGCGGCTCACCGTGCCCGCACTCGGCTCCCTCGTGCTCCGTCGCAGCCGTACGGGGCGTCGCACGCACCGCCCCGTACGCCCGCGGCCGGGGCCCGTGTCCGGAGCCTCGCGCCCGCACCTCTCTTCTCCCACCGACCTCATCGGGAAGACTCCATGACGCATGCCGCCGTCCTGCCCGGGACGCTCTGGTACACCCGCTGTCCCGTACCCACCGCCACCGGCATCGCCGCCGACCGGGGGTGGCTCACCGGCGAGTTCGCCGTCGACGGCATCGCCGTGCGGTCCCTCCAGGACGCCGCCCCCGACACCGACCGGGCCGCGCACTACACCCACGCGCTGCCGGGGCTGTTCCGCGAGGGCGGCAACGTGCCCGCGCTGTGGACCCGTTCACGGGGGGAGCGGACCCGGCTCATCGGGCTGACCTGGATCGAGGAACGCCAGGTGGTGCTCGTCGCCCCCGGTTCCGGAATCCGGGGAGCGGAAGCGCTGCGCGGTCTGCGGCTGGCCGTGCCCGCTCACACCATCGCCATCGACTTCTGGCGCGCCATGGCGCTGCGCGGCTTCGAGGGCGCGCTCGCCTCCGCCGGACTCACCCCGTACGACGCCACCCTCGTCGACGTGCCCGCCGACGGGTACCCCGAGCAGTGGTCGGCCGAACTGGCCGCGCTGCGGCGCGGGGACGTCGACGCCGTGTACGTGAAGGGCGCACTCGCCGTGGAAGCGGCGCGGAGGGCCGGCGCCGAGATCGCGGTCGAGCTCGACGAACTGCCCGACCGCCGCTTCCGGGTCAACAACGGCACACCCCGCCCCATCACCGTCCACCAGCAACTCCTGGACGACCACCCGGACCTCGTCGACCGCTTCCTCTCCGTCCTGCTCAGGGCCGCCGACTGGGCCGCCGGACAGCCCGGCGAGGTCGCCCGCATCCTGGGAGCCGAGACCGGCGCGGGCGCCGACGGAGTCGCGGGCGCCTACCGGCCCGGCACCCACCTCACCCTCCACCCCGATCTGTCCACCGAGCGCCTCGCCCTCCTCGCCCAGCAGGAATCCGCGCTGCGCGCCCACGGCTTCCTGCCCGAACCCGTGGACGTCACCACCTGGGCCGACCCCGAGCCGCTGCGCCGTGCCGCGCTGCTGACCGGGTCGCCATCCGCCCCTCCGCCTTCCGCCCCCTGAGCCCCGAGGACCCACCACCATGAACGCGACCCGACCACTCCGTAAGCTCGTCGCCCCCGCCCTGCTCACCGCGACCGCGCTGCTCGCCCTCACCGCCTGCGGCACCTCGGAGGCCGACAGCGGCAGCGGCGGCTCCCGGGCCACCGTCACCGTACGCATCCCCGACCCGGGCAACTCCGGTGTCCTCGCCCTCGGGAAGAAGGACGGAAGTCTCGACAAGGCCCTCGCCGAGGTCGGCGCGAAGGTGCGGTGGACCGGCAGCGCCGGCCCCTTCGCCCCCGCCGCCCAGGCGATGAACGCCGATCAGCTCGACATCGCGACCGGCTCCATCACCTCCGGCATCACCTCGCTCGCCCAGCGCCCCGGTTTCAAGTTCTTCGCCGCCGTCGACCCGGACGCCGCGGGCGAGGGAATCCTCGTCCGCAACGGCTCCGGAATCGAGAACGTCGCCGGGCTCGTCGGCAAGAAGGTCGCCGTCAACCAGGGCGGAACCGGCGAGTACCTGCTCCTCAAGGCCCTGGCGAAGGAAGGCATCCCGGCCGACAAGGTCCAGCGGGTGTATCTGCGCCCCGACCAGACCGCCGCCGTCTTCAACGCGGGCCAGGTCGACGCCTGGGCGGTCTGGGCCACCTACGCCGTGGCCGAGATCGGCAGCGGCAAGGCGCACTTCGTGGCGGACGGGGCCGCCATCGGCTCCGACAACTACAGCCTCAACGCCGTGCGTACGGGCTTCGCCGAGCAGCACCCCGAGGTCGTCGAGGCGCTCTACCACTACCTCCACGACGCCAGTGCCCGGCAGAAGCAGAATCCGGCCGCCTATCTCAACGTCTTCACCGACGTCGGCCCGACCGCCGTCACCGGCAGGGCCGAGGAGATCCAGACGGACTTCACCGCCAAGGGGGCCACGGTCGACCCCATCGGCCCGCAGGACATCGAGCGCTTCGAAGCCGTCGCGAGGTTCTACGCCGAACAGAAGGTGACGAAGACCGAGGTCGACGTCGCCGACCATCTCCTCGACGTCGAGAAGCTGACATGAGCGGCGCGACGCCCGGCGGTCTCGTCACCCCGCGTCCCCAGCTCCGCAGGGCCCGCAGCCGCGGCTACGCCGTGACCGTCCGCGCACTCGGCCCCGTCGTCCTGCTCGCCCTGTGGTGGGCGGCCTCCGCCACGGGTGTCCTGACCGCCGACGTCCTGGCTTCACCCGCGCAAGTGCTGCGAGCCGTAGGAGAGTTGTGGGGCGACGGCCAGCTCCCCGACGCGCTGACCACCTCCCTCACCCGCTCCGGGCTCGGGCTCCTCATCGGCCTCGCCGCCGGACTGGCCCTCGGCATCACCACCGGATTCACCCGGCTCGGCGACGAACTGCTCGACTCCTCCCTCCAGACCCTGCGCACCATCCCGTTCCTCTCCCTCGTGCCGCTGTTCATGGTCTGGTTCGGGATCAACGAAACGGCCAAGATCCTGCTCATCGCCGTCGCCACCACCTTCCCGATGTACGTGTCGACGTCCAGCGGTGTACGCAACACCGACCCCAAACTCGTCGAGGCCATGCGCAGCTTCGGAATGGGCCGGCTCGGGATCGTCCGGGAGGTCGTGCTGCCCGGTGCCCTGCCCTCGCTGCTCGCCGGACTGCGCCTGTCCATGACGCTCAGCGTCATCGCCCTCATCGCCGCCGAGGAGATCAACGCCACCGCGGGCATCGGCTATCTGATGTCCCAGGCGCAGAGCTACGCCCGCACCGACATCCTCGCCGTCTGCATCCTCGTCTACGGCCTCCTCGGCCTGACCGCCGACATCGTCGTACGCCTGCTGGAGCGCGTCCTCATGCCCTGGCGCACCCCGCTGGGAGTCTCCCGATGACCTCGACCCCCCATCACGACCAGGCCGTACGCGTACGGGGCCTGCGGCGGACCTTCGGGACCCGCGCCGTCCTCGACGACCTCCGGCTCGACATCGCACGCGGCGAGTTCGTTGCCCTGCTCGGGGCGAGCGGCAGCGGCAAGACCACACTGCTGCGCATCCTGGGAGCCCTCGACGGGGCCGACGCGGGCGAGGTCCTCGTCCCGGAGGCACGCACCATCGTGTTCCAGGAACCCCGGCTCGTCCCGTCCAAGAAGGTCCTCGCCAATGTGACCGTCGCCCTGCCCCGCAACCGCTCCGAGCGTGGTCTCCGGGCACTGGCCGAGGTCGGTCTCGAACGGCACGCCGAAGCCTGGCCCGCCACCCTCTCCGGCGGCGAGGCCCAGCGCGTCGCCCTCGCACGAGCCCTGGTGCGCGAGCCCGAACTCCTCCTGCTCGACGAGCCGTTCGCCGCCCTCGACGCCCTCACCCGGCTCAGAATGCAGGACCTGGTCGAGGAACTCTGCCGCAAGCACCGCCCCGCCGTCCTGCTGGTCACGCACGACGTCGACGAGGCCGTGCGGCTCGCCGACCGCGTCGCGGTCCTGCGCGACGGTCGTCTCGTCACCGACGAGACCGTCACCGTCGACCGGCCCCGCGAGCCGGGCGACCCCGCGTTCGCCGCACTGCGCCGCCGCCTGCTGAACGACCTCGGCGTCGAGACCAGGACACCCGCCCCAGCCACCCCGCCCACCCCAGCCGAAGCAGGAGCCATCTGAATGACCATCACCATCGGTGTACACAGCAGTAATCCGTCCCTCTACTACCTGTACCACCTGACCCGACTCGGATTCGCCCAGGAGGAGCTGGCTCCGCTCGGCGAGACCGTGGCCTTCCACCCGTACACGAACGGCGTCCGGACCGGTGAGCTGCTCACCCAGGGAGTCATCGACTTCGGCGGCACCGGCTCCACCCCGCCCATCACCGCCCAGGCCGAGGGCCACGACCTCGTCTACACCGCCGTCTCCGCCGCACGCCCCGAGCACGGGGCGCTGCTCGTCCCCGAGGCCGCCCCGGTCCGCACGGTCGCCGACCTCAAGGGCGCCACCGTCCACCTCGCGATCGGCTCCTGGCAGACCCACCTGGTGGCCAAGGCGCTCGACGACGTCGGGCTCTCGTACGCCGACGACATCACGCCCGAACGCAGCACGGAGGAGAGCGAACACCTGCTGCGCTCCGGAGCCATAGCCGCCTGGGTCGCCCAGGGCCCGCAGCTCGCCGCCGCCCAACGGACCGGTGGACTGCGCACCCTCGTCCGTACCGCCGACGTCATCTCCGACCGCTCCGTGTTCTTCACCCGCCGCGAACTCGCCGAGAGCCGCCCCGAGGTCGTCGAGGCGCTCACCCGCGCCCTCCGCCGCGCCGACGGCTGGGCGGCTGCGCATCCGCGCGCGGCGGCCGAGATCGCGGCGGCCGACCTGGGCGGCAGCGCCGACGACTGGGAGACCGCGCTGCGCGCCCTCCCGTGGCGGATCGAGGCCGTGAGCGAGGAGTTCATCGCCGAACAGCAGGAGGCGGCCGACATCTTCCACCGCACCGGCTTCATCCCAGGGCCCGTCACCGTCGCACGCGCCCGGGCCGCGGCTCCGGTGGTGTGACGCCATGGCCACCGAAGTCCTCTGGTACATCATTCCGCGCGAAGGCGCCTATCCCTGGGAACCCGAAGGGCGCCGAACGGCCGACCTCGGCTATCTGAGCCGGCTCGCCGGAACCGTCGAACACCTCGGCTACAGCGGGGCGTTGCTCGCCACCGACCTGTACGACGTGTGGCCGCTGGGCAGCGCGCTCGCCGCCACCACCAGCACCCGCTTCAAACCGCTGCTCGCCGTCCACCCCGGACTGATCTCGCCCACCCTGCTGGCGAAGATGGCGCTCAGCTTCGACCAGCTCTTCGGCGGCCGACTCCGCTTCAACGTCGTCAACGGTTCGACGAAATCGCTCCAGGAGTACGGACTCCACGTGGAGCACGACGAGCGGTACGAGCTGAGCGCCGAGTACTGGTCGATCGTGAAGCGGCTCACCGCCGGAGAGGTCTTCGACCACAAGGGCCGCTTCTACGACCTGAAGAACGCGGGTGCCTCGTTCCGCGAGCTGAAGCCCGTCCAGGACCCGCACATCCCGCTCTGGTTCGGCGGCTCGTCCGCCCCCGGCATCGAGATGGCGGCCGAGCACGTCGACGTCTTCCTCACCTGGGGCGAGCCTCCGCATCTGCTCAAGGAGAAGCTGGAGCGCGTCCGGGCCAGGGCCGCAGCGTACGGCCGGACCCTGCGCATCGGTCTGCGGCTCCACCTCATCGTCCGCGACACGGAGGACGAGGCGTGGGCGGCCGCCGACCGGCTCCTCGACGTCACGAGCGAGGCCACGTACGCCCGGCAGCTGGGGGACCGGGCGGGCGAGGACGGGGTCGGCTGGCAGCGCCAGTTCCGCCAGCACGGCGGGAAGGTCCCCGCCCACGCACGGGAGCTGGAGGTCCATCCCAACATGTGGCCGGGGATGAGCCTGTTCCGCCCGGGGCCCGGCACCGCCGTCGTCGGTTCGACGGCCCAGGTCGTCGAGCGCCTCAAGGAGTTCGAGGACCTGGGGGTCGACACCTTCATCCTCTCCGGAAATCCCCTCCTGGAGGAGGCGTACCGAGTCGCGGAAACGGTGCTCCCGGCGCTGGGCGTCCGCCGCTGAGGCCGGACACCCACCGGCCGGCCGCCTCCCCGCGTGCCCCGCTACCTCCGCCCGGTCGGAGCAGTCGAGCCCCCGGCTGCTCCGACCGCGCGCCGGACTGCGGTTGTCGGTGCCCGGTGCGAGACTCGGTCGAGCGGGGAATCCCCCCGCGCCACGAGACGAGCGAGACGGCCGGGCTCGCTGAAGGCTGAAGGGGCTCACCATGTTCAACCCCAGCTTTGTCACGGGAATCCCCAACTGGATCGACCTCGGTACGCCGGACCTCGACGGGGCCACCGCCTTCTACCGTGGCCTCTTCGGCTGGGACCTGCTGCCCGGTGGCCCCGAAACCGGCGAGTACGGGATGTTCCAGCTGAACGGGCATGCGGCGGCCGGGGTGATGACCGTCCCGGAGGACCAGGCGAAGCCCTCCTGGTCGGTCTACTTCCAGACGCCCGACGCGGATGCCACCGCCACCTCGGTCGCCCAGGCCGGAGGCACGGTGCTCTTCCCCCCGATGGACGTCCGGGAGTTCGGTCGGATGGCCGGCTTCACGGACAGCGCGGGGGCGTACTTCGGCGTCTGGCAGCCGGGTACCAACAGCGGCCTGGGCGTGATCCAGGAACCGGGCTCCCTGCTCTGGTCCGAACTGCACACCTCCGAGGTGTCCGCCGCTGTCGCCTTCTTCCAGACGCTGTTCGGCTGGGACGTCGACGAGATGAGCTTCCCCGGTGGCTCGTACACGACGGTCAGGCCGGGGGGCTCCGGCCCGGAGTCGTCGTTCGGCGGGATCGTCCGCCTGGGTGACGTGCGGGCCGACGCGGACACCGGACCGCACTGGATCCCGTACTTCGCGACGGAGGACTGCGACGCCACGTCGGCCGAGGCGGCGCGACTGGGCGGAAAGGTGACGGTGGCGCCGGACGACGTGGAGGGCGTGGGCAGGATCGCGCATCTCGCCGACCCGTACGGTGCGGCGTTCGCCGTGATCAAGCCCGCACCGATGCCCTAGGTCCTAGGGCCTGTCGTGGAACCGAGGCCGTTCCTCGGTGCGCCGCATTGACGGGCCGTTGATCAGTTGTTTATCGCCACCCGGCACTGTGGTTCCCATGCTGATCAACACCGTGACCGAAGACGCGCTCGCCTGGCGGGAGACCGCGCTCTGCGCGCAGGCGGGACCCGAGTTCTTCTTCCCGGCTCCCGGCAGTTCGACGCGCGAGGCCAAGCAGTTGTGCAACGCCTGCGAGGGCCGGGTCGCCTGCCTCGAGTACGCACTCGCCAACGACGAACGCTTCGGCGTATGGGGCGGGCTCTCCGAGAAGGAGCGGGACCGGATGCGCAGAGGCGCGCGCGACCGGGGCTGACCGCCCAGGCACCGGACCGCCCGCCGGCCGCACGGCGCGGGCCGGGATCTCACCCCGGTTCGCGCCGGTTCGCGAGGTTCAGGACGGGATGCGGAACGTCTCGCCGTACGTCTGCCACACCAGAGGCGTCCGCAGCCCCAGATTGCCGTTGCGCAGGAACACCCGCTGCGCGGTGTCGATCCGCGAGGTGTCGCGCTGCGTCTTCTTCGCCCGGATCACCGACGCGCCCGCGTCCAGGAAGGCGTCGAGGTACGCGGTCTCGTCACCGCCCTCGGCCGCCGTGTCGGCCTTGGCCATCGCCGCGTCACGGATTCCGTAGAAACCCGTCGCCTCTATGCCGGGACCGTGCAGGACCATGGCGTCGTAGTAGATGAACTGCCCCAGCGTGCCGAGCCCGTCCAGCTTCGCCAGCCGCACCGCGGGCTCGAAGTAGAGCCTGTCCCGGAACTCCTCCTGGGCGTCCCGGAACGCCTTGTCCCCGGCCGCCTCCTTCCACGCGTCCGTGAAGCCGGGGTCCAGTCCCTCGTGCGAATCGGTGCCGTCCACCGCGCGCAGGGCGGGGACGAACCGGGCGAGAGGATTGTCCGGGTGGTCCTCGGTGAAGGACTCGACGAGCTGGAGCATGTCGTTCGTCCCGGAACAGAAGCCGACGATCCCGGCCGTGTAACCGGTGCCGTCGCCCACGTCCTCGATGGTGCCGTACTGGCTGCGCCAGTCCAGCGTGGAGCTCTCCGCGCTCGCCACCAGCTGCGAGGCGATCTCCTTCATCCGCGGCTTCGCGAGGCCGGCCGGCAGAGCGGCTATCTCCGCGTCCTCCGCCTCCCGCCTGGCCGCGTCGGCGGCGTCCGTACCGGCAGGGGCGGGTGCCTCGGGCTGCGTCGCCTGCGGCGAGCCCGTGGGCAGCGCGGACTCGCCGCTGCTGCCGAACACGATGGATGCGGCGATGGCGATCGGTGCGCCGAAGAGGAAGAGACGCGTCACTGGCTTCACCCGGCACAGAGTACGGTCCGTAAACCTCTGGGGTCGGTGCACCCCCGCACGGCACAATCACTCCCATGACCGATGCCAGGCCCGTCGCCCTCGTCTGCGCCCTGCTCGATGCCGTCGACTCCCTCTCGTATCCGCAGCGCATGCGGGAACTCGCCGTGCGTGCCCGGCGGTTCAAGGACGACGGAGTGCTGCGTGCCGTCCTGGAGGAGCTGGAGAACGGCGGCGGACCGTACGAGCGGGGCCTCGCCGTCATAGCCGCCGCCGTCGGCCGGGACCGCGACTGGATCGAGACCTGCATCGCCGACGAGGACTCCTTCGTCCGGGGGCACGCGCTCCGGGTGGCCCACAGCCTCGGCGTGCCCGACACCGCGTACGAGAGGGCACTGGCCGACGCGCCCACGGCCGTGCGCCGTCAGCTGATGCGGGCGATCGCCGCCGACCGGCGCACCGCGCTCGCCGACCGGCTGGTCGACGGGGTCCGCGAGACCTGGGGGGACGCGGAGGCGGCCCGGCTGCTGCCGGGCTGCTCCGCCGCCACCGTGACCAGGCTGCTGCCCGCCCTTTTCCGTTCGGTCGGCGGCTGGACCGCCCTGGGCCGCCGTCACCCCGGCCCGCTCCTGGACGCCGCGGAACAGGACCTCGCCGCACGGCCCGAGGCGCTGCGGGAGCACTGGTGGCAGTGGTACGGGCACGACCGCGCGGTCGCCGCCGCCGCGCCCCGGCTGCCGCACCGGGTACTCGACCTGCTGGAGCGCTACGGGCCGTCCACGGTGCCCCGGGCGCTCCACGCCTGCCTCGGGCCGCTCGCGACGGCCGACCCCACCCGTCTGCTCCGGCTCCTCGCCGGCCCCGGCGGACCCGATGCCCTCCAGGCGACACGCGGCGGCGCCCTCGGGCCCACGGTGCTGGAACGGCTCGCCCGGCAGACGCCCGAGGGGGAGTTCACCGAACTCGGCCGGTCCCTGGCGGATCACGGCGACGCGCTGAACAAGCTGATCCTGGCGCTGCCCCCGGCCCGTCGCGGGCCCTTCCACGAGGCCGTCACCGACGGCAGGGGCGAGGGCCCGGCCGGCACCGTGGACGCCGCGCTGCTCGACGCGATGCCCCGCAGCCACGTGGCGCACCTGGCGCGGCGGATGGCCGACCGCGCCCGGGACCGCGGTGCACGATGGAACGAGGTCCTGCTCGCCGAGTCCTTCCTGCCGGTCGCCGAGGTACGCGAGCGGCTGCTGACGGCCACCCGCCGGCCGGCCGCCGCCGACCGCGCCGAAGCCTGGCCGCTGCTGATCCGCAACGCCGGGCGCTCGGGCGACCCGTCCGCCGTCGCCACCGTCCTCGACGACATGCTGCGCCTGCGCAACGAGCAGGACCCGGTACGGTCCACCGCGCTGCGCGCCCTGCTCGACACGGCGCCCGCCCTCTTCACCGACGAGGTGGAGCCGCTGCTCGACCGCATCACCTCCGACGCGGTCGAGGCCCGCGACTCCTCCCCGCAGACCCGGTCCACGCTGAGCTCGCTGGCCCTGGGCATCCTGCGCGAGCACGCGGCCACCGGGCAGCGGGCGCTCGTCAACTGGGCGCTGCGCACGCTGGTCAGGCTCTCCGGAAGCACCGGGCACGCCGACCTGGGCCGGCTGGACCGCACCCTGCGACGCGGGCAGGAGCACACCGTCTTCGAGGCGCTGCGGCCCTGGCTGGAAGCGGGGAGCGAGAAGTCCGACTACGGGCTCGTGTTCGCGCTGACGCGGGCCGTCGGCCGGCGCGCCGCCGCCATGCCGGAGCTCCAGGAACTGCTGTGGCAGGCGGTCCGCTACGGAAGCAACTCCGCCGCCCGGACCGCGATCGGCCTGTGGCTGCAACCGGCCGCCGACCGGGACGAGCGGGTGGAACGCGTCCTCGCCCGGGAACCCTCCGCCGCCGTCCTGCCGGAGGTCATCGCCGTACTCACCCGCCGCCGCACCGACCTGCTCGACCCGTACCTCGCCGAAATCCCGCCCTACGGACGCTTCCTCACGCACGGCGCCGCGTGGACACCACCGGTCGGGGACTGCGCGCGGTGGGTGCCCCGCCAGCAACTGGCCGCCGCCAGGACTCTGACGCGGGCGGCCCGGGACGAGAAGCTGCCCCTGTACACACGGGCCGGGGCGATCGCCGATCTGGCCCGCATCCCCGGACACGGCGCGGACGCGGTACGCGAATGGACCGGATCGGCCGATGTGGTGCTCGCCGAGGCGGCCCTCGCCGCACTCGCCCGGACGGACGTGCCGGCCGACGCGCTGCCCGCGCTGCTCGCCCACACCGGCGACGACCGGGCCCGCGTCGCCGTGTACGCGGCGAGCCGGGCCGCGCTCCACACCCGTCCGTCCACGCTGGGCGCACTGCTGCGCGAGCGCACCGCGCCCGGCACCGGCAAGGTGACCAGCCGCAAGGAGATGGTCAGACTCGCCGCGACCCGGCTGCCGTCGGACCTGGCCGCGGACCTGCTCGCCGAGGCGTACGCGATGCCGGACCAGCATCCGGACGTCCGGGCCGCGTGCGTGGCGTTCGGTACGGATCTGCTCGGCGACGAGCGGATGTGGGAGGTGATGACGGACGCGGCACGCGGTGAACGCGCCCTGTGCACCGCCGTGCTGCGGGCGCATCCCGCACAGCTGCCCGAGGCCCACCGCCCGCGCTACGCGCGGCTGGTGCAGGAGGTGTGCGCCACCGACGACGAGGAGCTCGCCGCTCTGGCCCACCGCACGCTGGTGCACTGGGTGCCCTGGGCCCCCGGGGCCTGTGACGTACTGGTGGCGGCGGTCACCGGCCTGGACCGGCGCGGGGCCTGGCGGTCGGCGGCGGACGCACTGGTCGGCGCCGCCTTCGTCACTCCGGAGGCGGCACTCGCCCTGAACCGGACCCTGTTCGCGCTGGCCGTCGACGACACCGCCGACGAGGCGGGAAGCGCACGGGACCGGCCGGCCAGACAACGGATCGTGCAGGCGGTCCGCTCGCTCACCGCCCGGGCGATGCCCCGGCACGGCACCGCAGGGCCCGTGCTCTCCGCTGCCGGCGAGGTCCTCGCCCGGCACCGGGACTTCGTACCGCAGGCGGCCGAACTGCTCGTGCACGCCGTCGACCTGGATCCGGAGACCGGGCCGGGCGCGCTGCACACGGCGCTGGCCAGGCTCGCCGGGCTGCACGAGGGGCGGCCGGTGCTCGCCTCCCGCACGGCCACGACACTCGGCAAGCGGATCGGCTCCGCCGGCCGGTCCGCGGGCGGCGACACCGAAGCGCTGCTCACCGTGGCCGCACGGCTCACCGGGAGCGGCGGCTGCGCCGAGGGGCTCTTCGCGGCGGCGATCACCGCGGCGGCCGGGCGGCGCACCGCTTGGACGGGACCGTGGCGCACCCAGCTGAGACTGCTGCGCCAGCACCCGGTCGCCGATGTGCGGGACGCGGCGTACGCGCAGGTGACGGCAGCGGAGTGAGGGCGCCGGGCGACGGCCCGGCGCCCTCACTCCCCGCGGCTATGCCTTGCCGCGCGCGACCATCCGCGCCTTGCGGGCGGCCAGCTTCTCGTCGAACTTCGACGCCTCGCTGTCCAGTCCGCTCATGTACATCCCGAGCTCTTCCTGCGCCTTGAGACCCTCCGGGCCGAGCCCGTCGATGTCGAGGACCTTCAGGTAGCGGAGCACCGGCTGGATGACGTCGTCGTGGTGGATCCGCATGTTGTAGATCTCGCCGATCGCCATCTGGGCGGCGGCCCGCTCGAAGCCGGGCATGCCGTGTCCGGGCATCCGGAAGTTGACCACGACGTCGCGTACGGACTGCATCGTGAGGTCGGGGGCGAGCTCGAAGGCCGCGCCCAGGAGGTTCCGGTAGAAGACCATGTGCAGGTTCTCGTCGGTCGCGATCCGCGCGAGCATCCGGTCGCAGACCGGGTCGCCCGACTGGTGGCCGGTGTTGCGGTGCGAGACGCGGGTCGCCAGCTCCTGGAAGGCGACGTATGCGACGGAGTGCAGCATCGAGTGGCGGTTGTCGGACTCGAAGCCCTCCGCCATGTGCGCCATCCGGAACTGCTCCAGCTTGTCCGGGTCGACGGCGCGCGAGGTGAGCAGGTAGTCGCGCATCACGATGCCGTGACGGCCCTCCTCGGCGGTCCAGCGGTGCACCCAGGTGCCCCAGGCGCCGTCGCGGCCGAAGAGGGAGGCGATCTCGTGGTGGTAGCTGGGGAGGTTGTCCTCGGTCAGCAGGTTGACCACGAGGGCGATCTTGCCGATGTCCGTGACCTTGGACTGCTCGGCCTCCCAGGCCTGGCCGTCCTCGAAGATGCCGGGGAAGTTGCGACCGTCGGAGAACGGCACGTACTCGTGCGGCATCCAGTCCTTGGCGACCTTGAGATGGCGGTTGAGTTCCTTCTCCACCACCTCTTCCAGTGCGTACAGCAGCTGGGCGTCTGTCCACGCCTTCGAACTGCCGAGGTGGGGAGAGGTGATCGTCACGGGGGCTCCTGGGGACGGGAGAATTACCTACGGCTTCGTAGGTTACGTGACCGTAGGTTAAAGCGAGGGTAAGGCCGCAGCCAAGCCCGTCCCCCGGAGCGCCCGATTACGCCCCGTTATGTGTGCAGGTCGCGGACGCGTACGGAGAGGCAGGTCACGCATCCTTCGAGCTTCTCGTACTCGCTGATGTCCACCACAACGGGTTCGAAACCGAGCTCGGAGAACAGCTCGGCGGACTTCGGCGCGCTCGCGGCCATCAGCAGTTTCCCGCCGCCGAGCAGCACCACGTGCGCGCCCGCCTCCTCCGGCACCGGAAGGAAGCGGCCGAAGACGGAGACCTCGTCGACGAGCGGCGGGTACCCGATGACCGTGCCGTCCGGAAGTGCCGTCACCGCGGACTTGAGGTGCAGCACCTTGCTGACGGGTACGGCCACGACGCGGGCGCCCAGCGGCTCGAAGGCGGCCCGGAGCTGCCGCACCCCCTCGGCGTTCGTCCGGCCGCCCCGTCCGACGTAGACGGTGTCGCCGGTCTTGAGGACGTCCCCGCCGTCGAGCGTGCCCGGGGCGCGCACCCGGTTCACCGAGCAGCCGAGCCGGACCAGGGCCTCCTCCACGCCGGGGGTCTCGCCCCTGCGGGACTCCGCCCCGGACCGGGCGATCAGGGCGACGTTGCGGAACATCACCACGGCGTCCTCGACGAACACGCTGTCCGGGAAGTCGTCGGCGGCGGCCACCTCGACGGTCTCCCAGCCGTGCTCGCGCAGGGCCGCGCCGTAGCGGTCCCACTGATCGTGGGCGAGGGCGACGTCGACGGGTGTGCGTTCCAGGTGGGTGACGAGTCCCTCGGCGAGACGCGGACCCGCTCGGCGGACGAGGGCTTTGGTGCTGGACATGGGCGGTGCTCCTCAGGGTCGGTCCCGGTCCCGGCGGCGGTGTACTCAGAGCTGTCGGCGTACTCGGAGTGACTGGCGCACGGGGACTCGGGAGATCGGTGGTCGTGGTGGGGGGTGACCGGCGGGGGAGGGGTCAGTGCAGGAGGTGGTCGGCCGCGCCGGATTTCACCGCGGAGATCAGTGCCTGCAGGGCCTCCACCGAGTCGCTCACGTAGGTGCCGGTGTCGGTGGTGGACCCGATGTAGGCCCTCCCCTGACTGTCGAGCCCGAAGCGGAAGCAGTTGGCGCCCTCGCTGCAGAAGGCTTCGTCCCAGTTGATATCGGTCATGATCTCTCTCCTCAGAGGTCCTGGGCTATACATCGGATGAAGTCGCGCGACTCCCGGACCGGCAGGGCGAGCGTGCGCAGCCGCTCCAACAGGCCCCGGTATCGCCTTAGTTGCATGTCGGCGTCGAGCAGCATTGAACCGTGCGAGGAATCGAGCTGCACAGTGTCCAACTGCGGGACCGCTGCGCCGACATAGGTGAAGGACTGCCCGGCCCCCGGGAATCCGCCGGCCGTGAACGGAATGACGCGGACAGTGATCCGGTCCCGTTCGGACTGTTCCAGGACGTGCTCCAGTTGCGCTCCCGCCACTTTGGGGCCCCCGAACTGCATGCGCAGCGCGGCTTCGTGGATCACCGCCTCGTACAGCGGCGGCAGGTCCCGCTCCAGCACCTCCTGGCGGCGCAGCCGCAGGGAGAGCCGTGCCAGCAGGTCCGGTCCCGGCAGGCGGGGGTCGGCCGTGTCGAAGACCGCCCGCGCATGCTCCTCGGTCTGCAGGAGTCCGGGGATGTGGGTGGTGGTCGCGGTGTTCAACTCGACCGCGTGGTACTCCAGTTCGGCGATGTCGAGCAGGCTGGGAAGCAGTAGCCCCCGGTGTTCCTCCCACCAGCCGCGCGCCCGCTCCTGCGCCATCTCCGCCAGCAGGTCGACCAACCCGGTGTCCGGGCAGCCGTAGTTGAACGCGAGGGTGCGCACCCGCTCGGAACTTATCCCGAACCGGCCGGACTCGATGTTGGGAATGCGCGTGCGGTCGACTCCCAGCAGGGCGGCGGCCTGTTGGGCCGACATGCCCGACTGTTCGCGGAGTTTGCGGAGTTCGTAGCCCAGGCGTTGCTGGCGGGCCGTCGGGGTGCTTCTGGGCGGCACAGGGCGCGTCCTCTCCGTGGTGGGCCGGCGAAACGACCGGAACGCCACAAGTAGTAGCACTGTGCTCCAGCGTGCGCTACGGTCGGTAATGCAAGTTACACACGGGGCGACCAAGTCCGCGTGTGATCGTCCGCACATGTGCCGAGAAATGTGAGTATCCGAATGAAGGGCGCACTGCGTTGCCTACCGGCCCCCGCACCTGCCGGACCCCACCCGCCGGTGGCGGACAATCTCAGCTATTCGTTCGCCCTTCCCGGCGGTGCGTACTGCGCGGGACTCGCCCGCTGAGCCGTGAACGAACTGATGATCCGGCACGGTCTGAAGGAACTGCGCGAGACGGCTGTCCTCGCCGTTTCCGAACTGGTGGCGACCGCTTACCGGTTCACTCCGGACCGCGAGATGCTGCTGCGCATCCACTGGCAGTTCGATGCGCTGCGCATCGTCCTCTACGACCAGCATCCGGCCCACGAGACGGGCGAGCGGTCGGAGGACTGCCGTGAACGCCGCAGCGCGAGCATGTGGTTGCTCGCCGCGGCCGTCGACGCGCACGGCGGGGACTGGGGGCTCGCGCCCGCGGTGACGCCGTCCGGCGGATCGAAGACCTGGGCGTTACTCCAGCGATAAGCGAGAGCAGTGTGCTGTGCCGGACGGCCGGGAAGGCCGGGCCGGGAAGGTCAGCAGGACCCGCCCAGCAGGTCGGACAGGCTCCGGTCGAGGTCCAGGAAACGGTGCTCGTCACCGACCGGCACCAATTCCTGTGCACGCTCCAGGAACCGGCGCAGCTCCGCGGTCCGCACATGCACCATGGCCACCCCTTCGGCGGCGTGGAACTCCAGGACCGTCCGCTCGTATCCGAAGGGCCGCACGCGTACGTCCCCGACGCCGGCCGGGCCGTCCACGCCCGTCGCGAGCAGTTCGCGCGAGAACTCCCAGGACACCTCCGTCCCCTCCAGCGTCGCAGGGGCGGGGAACGCCATGCGTACGGCGAACGGGTCCTCGCGGTCGTACTGCAGGGTGGCGGGCAGAGTTTCCATCCGCGGAGCGGATGCGACCATGCGGGCCTGTACGGACTGCTCGATAACGCTGGACACGACCTGCTCCCTCTCGCGCGCGGTGAACGGTTCCCGGCATTGGAGTAGACGACGGAACTCCTCGTTTCGTGCACTGGGGTGCGGCGTGAGCTGCGTCACCGCGTGCCTCATTCCGCCATGTGCCCACTTCCGGGCGGTGCACGCTGGACGGCCCGCCGCCCGTGGGTTAGCTTCCAGCGCCATGAAGGCCATGGGAAAGACGAGACGACTGATAGCAATGGGGCTGTGTGGGGCGGCTGTTACCGCCGCTCTGGCCGCACCGAGCGCACAGGCCGCAGCGGACGCACCGGCAGGGCCGGAGCAGCTGACGGCGAGCTGGGCACTCACCGACACCGGCACGACGGCACGCTTCCGGGGGCTCGCCGCCGTCAGCCGCAGCACCGCATGGGTCGCCGGATCCAAGGGCACCGTCCTGCGGACCTCCGACGGTGGCGCGCACTGGCAGGACGTCTCGCCGCCGGGGGCGGCCGAGCTGGAGTTCCGGGACGTCGAGGCGTTCGACGGCCGCCGCGCCGTGGCGCTGGCCATCGGGGAGGGCGAGGCGTCCAGGGTCTTCCGTACGGACGACGGCGGGGCGACCTGGACGGAGTCCTTCCGGAACACCGACGCCCGGGCGTTCTACGACTGCATGACCTTCTTCGACCGCCGGCACGGGCTCGCGATGAGCGACCCGGTGGACGGCAGGTTCCGCATCCTGTCGACCGACGACGGCGGCCGGAGCTGGACGGTGCTGCCCACGGCCGGGATGCCGGCCGCCCAGCCCGGTGAGGCGGGATTCGCCGCGAGCGGCCAGTGCCTGGTCAGCTCGGGTCCGAAGGATGTGTGGCTGGCCACCGGCGGCGCGGCCACGGCGCGGGTCCTGCACTCCGGGGACCGCGGCCTGACCTGGACCGCGGCCGAGTCGACGCTTCCGGCGGGCGATCCCGCGCGGGGCGTCTTCGGTGTCGCCTTCCGTGACCGCACGCACGGCATCGCGGTCGGCGGTGACTACCGCGCCGACCAGCAGTCGCCGGACAGCTCGGCGGTCACCTCCGACGGCGGCCGGGACTGGCGGCAGTCCGCCACCACGCCTCCGGCCTACCGCTCGGGCGTCACCTGGCTGCCGCACAGCCGGTCCGGCGCACTGGCGGTCGGTCCGACCGGTACGGACCTCACCCTGGACGGCGGCCGGACCTGGCGCACGGTCGACACCGGTTCGTACGACACGGTGGACTGCACGGCCGACTTCGGCTGCTGGGCGTCGGGGGAGAAGGGGCGGGTGGCGCGGCTCGGCGTCCGTCCGGGGCTCTGAGGCCCCACCCTTCGGGTGGACGACGATACTTTGCGGACACTCCCTAGGGGCGGGCTACTGCCGGTAAGGCTCCAGCCCGGGCGCGGTCTTCGTCGCGATGAACTCCGTGATCCGGTAGGCGCAGACGCCCTGCGCCGCGAAGGGGTCGGCCGCCGCGATCTTCTCGATCTGCGCGCGGTCGTCCCCGGCGGCCAGGATCACCCCGCCGTCGCGGGGATTCTTGCGGCCCGAAGCGAGAAACACCCCGGCGGCGTACTGGGCGTCGAGCCAGGTGATGTGCTCCTCCATCAGCGCGTCGACGCGCTCGACGGGGGCGGTGTAGGTCAACTCGAGTACGAACATGATCGCCAGGCTACCTAAGCTGGACCCCACTATGACTACCTTCCGCATGCCTGCCGACGAGGCCGAAGCCCGGGCCATCCAGGATTCCCTGCGCGCCCTCGTGGTGCTCGACGAACCCGGGCCGCCGCCCGGCACCGGTCTGGTGACGGGCGTCGACGTCGCCTACGACGAGGAGCGGGACGTCGTCGTCGCGGCGGCCGTCGTCCTGGACGCCGCGACGCTCGACGTGGTCGAGGAGGCCACCGCCGTCGGCCGCGTCACCTTTCCCTATGTCCCCGGGCTCCTCGCCTTCCGCGAGATGCCCACCGTCCTGGAGGCGCTGGAGTCCCTCGACAGCGACCCCGGACTCGTCGTCTGCGACGGCTACGGGCTGGCGCACCCGCGCCGCTTCGGGCTGGCCAGCCATCTGGGCGTAGTCACCGGGCTGCCGGTCATCGGTGTCGGGAAGAACCCGTTCACCTTCCATTACGAGGCTCCGGGGCCCCTGCGCGGAGACTCCTCGCCCCTCGTCGACGGCGACGAGGAAGTGGGCCGGGCCCTGCGCACCCAGGAGGGCACCAAGCCGGTGTTCGTCTCCGTGGGCCACCGGACCGGGCTCGACAACGCCTGCGCCCACACCCTCCGCCTCGCCCGTCACTTCCGGCAGCCGGAGACCACCCGCAGGGCCGACGCGCTCTGCCGCAGTGCCCTGCGCGAGGCGACCGCCTGAGTATCCGTACGGATGGCGCCCGCCGCTTCCGATCGGCAGGCTGGAACGTATGAACACGCATCGCACAACCGTCCGAGCCGTACCCGTTCAGCGCGCCGGGGGCCGCGTCGCGGTGGGCATGCTCCTCGGCGCCGTCGCGGGGCTCGTCTGGGCCGGCGCGATGCTCTACACCCTGGCCTCCTGGATCTTCTGACCCACCGGCCGCGGCCCGCCCCGGTCCTCGGCTGCCCGCCGAGGACCGGGGCCGGCGCCGTCCTCAGCGGACCGCCGCCACCCGGAAGCCCACTCCGGCGGCCTTCAGCCGCTCCAGCAGCGCATCGCCCATCGCCGCCGCGGTGGTGACCTGGCCCGAGGTCGCGGGCAGATCGTCCAGGGCGAGGCAGAGTGCCGATTCGGCGAGCATCTTCGCCGTCTCGCCGTACCCCGGATCGCCGCCCGCCACCTCGGTGAAGACCCGGCGTCCGCCGCCCTCCCCGACGAAGCGCACGGTGAACCAGCTGCGCTTCCTGCGCTGCTCGTCGGGCCCCTGTCCCGGTTCGTAGCGCTCCATCAGCCAGTCGCGTGCGGCCGGCAGCTGGGCGGCGGCGAGCAGCGCCCCGATGGCCGCGGTGCCGCCGAGCGCCACCGGCAGATGCTTCACCGAGGCGAAGTGCCGGTAGCGGAAGTCGGGGCCGTACCGCTCCAGTGCCCGCGCCGAACGCTCCACGACCCGCGGGTCCAGGGTCGGCAGGGGGAGCGCCCAGGTGCCGGTCTCCCCGCTGAAGTGCGGGGTCCCCAGCGGGGACCGGGCCCGGCGTCCGACCAGACGCGGCTCGTGCAGCCGCCGTTCCTTCGCGGCCCGCAGCATCTGCGGGCCGCGGCCCATCGCGGTCAGCGCCGAGGCGAACGTACCCCCGGAGAAGGCCGCGTTGCTGCGGACGAAGCCGTCGACGGACAGCGGCACACCGCTCGGCAGCTGCTGGACGGTGAAGTAGACCCCGAGGTCGTGCGGCACGGAGTCGAAACCGCAGGCGTGCACGATCCGCGCCCCCGTCTCGCGGGCCCGTGCGTCGTGCTCCAGATACATCCGGTCGACGAACTCCGCCTCGCCCGTGAGGTCGGCGCAGTCCGTGCCGGCCTCCGCGCAGGCGGCCACCAGCTTCTCCCCGTACCAGACGTACGGTCCCACCGTCGTGGCCACGACATGCGTGGACTCGGCCAGCGCACGCAAGGACGCCGCGTCGTCGGCGTCGGCATGCAACAGGGGCAGGTCCGCGCAGCCCGGGTCGATGGCCGTGAGGCGCTCACGCAGCTGTTCCAGCTTGGCGCGGTTACGGCCGGCCAGCGCCCAGCGGCACGTGTCGGGGGCGTGCGCGGCCAGATATTCGGCCGTGAGCACCCCCACGAAGCCGGTGGCGCCGAATAGGACGACGTCATAGGGGCGTTCTGCCCCGTTCTGCCTGTTCACGAGTGCCTCCGCAGGGGCCGGCGCCGATGTAGCAGGCAGAGGTTAGCGGAGGCGGACGTGGTGCCGCGCCCCGGGCGGGTTCCTTACGAGAGGATCCGGAGGAAGAGCTAAGCGCTTGCTCGGCCCAAGGGGTTGTGCGGAGCGCGGCACGTTCTTAGCATCGTTGATGTTACATCGGTTGTGTCACACCTCTGGGGGCTTGATGGCAAGGGCAGAGAGCGTTCCGCAGGGCCCGCTGACGGGGGTGCGTGTGGTCGAACTGGCCGGCATCGGCCCGGGTCCGTTCGCCGCCATGCTCCTGGCCGACCTCGGCGCCGACGTGGTCCGGGTCGACCGTCCGGGCGGCGCGGGGCTCGGTATCGATCCTGCCCTCGACCTCACCAACCGCAACAAGCGCTCCGTCCTCGTCGACCTCAAGGCCGAGGACGGTCCGGCCCGGGTGCTGGATCTCGTCGAGCGCGCCGACATCCTGATCGAGGGCTACCGGCCCGGAGTCGCCGAGCGTCTCGGCGTGGGTCCCGACGCCTGCCTGGCCCGCAATCCGCGGCTCGTCTACGGGCGGATGACCGGCTGGGGCCAGGACGGCCCGCTCGCCCCGCGCGCCGGGCACGACATCGCGTACATCGCCCTCACCGGCACCCTCTCCATGATCGGCCGTCCCGGCGAGCCCCCGACCGTCCCCGCCAACCTGGTCGGCGACTACGCGGGCGGCTCCCTCTACCTCGTCGTCGGAGTCCTCGCCGCCCTCCAGCACGCCAGGACGCCGGGCGGCGCCGGCCAGGTCGTCGACGCGGCGATCGTCGACGGCGCCGCCCATCTCGCCACGATGATCCACGGAATGCTGGCGGCCGGCAGCTGGCAGGACCGGCGCGGCTCGAACCTGCTGGACGGCGGCTGCCCCTTCTACGGCACCTACGAGACGGCCGACGGGCAGTACATGGCGGTGGGGCCGCTGGAACAGCGGTTCTACGAGGAGTTCGTCGCACTCCTCGGGATCGCCGGCGAGGCTCCGGACCGGTCGGACCTCACCCGCTGGGGCGATCTGCGCATCGCCGTCGCCGCGCGCTTCCTGACCCGTACGCGGGAGGAGTGGACCGAGGTCTTCGAGGGCACGGACGCCTGCGTCGCCCCCGTCCTCTCGCTCCGCGAGGCCCCGCACCATCCGCACAACGCCGCCCGCTCCACCTTCGTCGAGCACGACGGCCTCACCCAGCCCGCACCCGCGCCCCGCTTCTCCGCCACGCCGGTCTCCGTGCGCCGCGGGCCCGCCCGGCCGGGTGCCGACACCGACGACGTTGCCCGGGACTGGGACGTGCCGGGCCTGCGCACCACCTCCATCGACGACCGGCTCTAGGGGGCCTCCGTGCAGCGGCAGATCTTCACCGAAGAACACGACGCGTTCCGCGAGACCGTCCGTACCTTCCTCACCAAGGAGGTGCTCCCGCACTACGAGCAGTGGGAGAGGGACGGCATCGTCTCGCGCGAGGCGTGGCTGGCGGCCGGACGGCAGGGACTGCTCGGTCTCGCCGTCCCCGAGGAGTACGGAGGCGGCGGCACCACCGACTTCCGCTACAGCGCCGTCCTCGCCGAGGAGTTCACCCGGGCGGGCGCCCCCGGCCTCGCCCTCGGCCTGCACAACGACATCATCGGCCCCTACCTGACCGGGCTGGCGACCGAGGAGCAGAAGCGGCGCTGGCTGCCCGGCTTCTGCAGCGGCGAGATCATCACGGCCATCGCGATGACCGAGCCGGGCGCGGGCTCCGACCTCCAGGGCATCCGCACCACCGCCGAGGACAAGGGCGACCACTGGCTGCTCAACGGCTCGAAGACGTTCATCTCCAACGGCATCCTCGCCGACCTGGTGGTCGTCGTCGCCAGGACCACCCCCGAGGGCGGCGCGAAGGGCCTCTCCCTGATCGTCGTCGAGCGCGGCGCGGAGGGCTTCGAGCGGGGCCGCAACCTCGACAAGATCGGCCAGAAGTCCCAGGACACCGCCGAGCTGTTCTTCCACGACGTCCGCGTCCCCAAGGAGAACCTCCTCGGCGAGCGCGACGGCGCCTTCATCCACCTCATGACCAACCTGGCGCAGGAACGGATGGGCATCGCGGTCGCCGGAATCGCCGCCGCCGAACACCTCCTGGAGATCACCACCCGGTACGTCAAGGAGCGCGAGGCGTTCGGACGGCCGCTCTCCAAGCTCCAGCACATCCGGTTCGAGATCGCCGAGATGGCCACCGAGTGCGCCGTCACCCGGAGCTTCCTCGACCGCTGCATCGTCGACCACTCGGACGGAGTCCTCGACGCCGTACACGCCTCGATGGCCAAGTGGTGGGCCACCGAACTGCAGAAGCGCGTCGCCGACCGCTGCCTCCAACTCCACGGCGGATACGGCTACATGGCCGAGTTCCCGGTGGCCAGGGCCTTCACCGACGGCCGCATCCAGACCATCTACGGCGGCACGACCGAGATCATGAAAGAGATCATCGGCCGCTCGCTCCTCGCCTGACCTCCGCTGCGCAACCACCCTCGAAAGGCTGCTGTCTTGAGTACCGAAGCGTTCGTCTACGACGCGATCCGCACCCCGCGTGGCCGCGGCAAGGCCAATGGCGCCCTGCACGGCACCAAGCCGATCGACCTGGTCGTCGGCCTCATCCACGAGATCCGCGACAGGTTCCCGAACCTCGACCCGGCGGCCATCGACGACATCGTCCTCGGCGTGGTCAGCCCGCTCGGTGACCAGGGCTCCGACATCGCCCGCATCGCCGCCGTCGCGGCCGGTCTCCCCGACTCCGTCGCCGGTGTCCAGGAGAACCGCTTCTGCGCCTCCGGCCTCGAAGCCGTCAACCTGGCCGCGGCCAAGGTGCGCTCCGGCTGGGAGGACCTCGTCCTGGCCGGCGGCGTCGAGTCGATGTCCCGCGTCCCGATGGGCTCGGACGGCGGCGCCTGGGCCATGGACCCGATGACCAACTACGAGACCGGCTTCGCCCCGCAGGGCATCGGCGCCGACCTCATCGCCACCATCGAGGGCTTCTCCCGCCGCGACGTCGACGAGTACGCGGCCCTCTCGCAGGAGCGCGCCGCCGAGGCGTGGAAGGACGGCCGCTTCGCCCGCTCCGTCGTCCCCGTCAAGGACCGCAACGGCCTCGTCGTCCTCGACCACGACGAGCACATGCGGCCCGGCACCACCGCCGACTCGCTCGCCTCGCTCAAGCCCTCCTTCGCCACGATCGGCGAGATGGGCGGCTTCGACGCCGTCGCGCTCCAGAAGTACCACTGGGTCGAGAAGATCGACCACGTCCACCACGCGGGCAACTCCTCGGGCATCGTCGACGGCGCCGCCCTGGTCGCCATCGGCTCGAAGGAGGTCGGCGAGCGCTACGGCCTCACCCCGCGCGCCCGCATCGTCTCCGCCGCGGTCTCCGGCTCGGAGCCGACCATCATGCTGACCGGGCCCGCGCCCGCCACCCGCAAGGCACTCGCCAAGGCCGGGCTGACCATCGACGACATCGACCTCGTCGAGATCAACGAAGCCTTCGCCGGAGTCGTCCTGCGCTTCGTCAGGGACATGGGCCTCTCGCTGGACAAGGTCAACGTCAACGGCGGCGCCATCGCGCTCGGCCACCCGCTCGGCGCCACCGGCGCGATGATCCTCGGCACGCTCGTCGACGAGCTGGAGCGGCGCGACAAGCGGTACGGCCTCATCACCCTCTGCGTCGGCGGCGGCATGGGCATCGCCACCGTCATCGAGCGTCTCTGACCGTCCCCGGCCACCCCTGCTTACGGAGAAGACAAGCCAATGACCCAGAGCACGACCATCCGCTGGGAACAGGACGAGACCGGCGTCGTCACCCTCGTCCTCGACGACCCCAACCAGTCCGCCAACACGATGAACCAGGCGTTCAGGGACTCCATCGCGGCCGTCGCCGACCGCGCCGAGGCCGAGAAGGACTCCATCCGGGGCATTGTCTACACCTCCGCGAAGAAGACCTTCTTCGCGGGCGGTGACCTCAAGGACATGATCAGGATCGGCCCCGAGAACGCCCAGCTGGCGTTCGACACCGGGACGGCCATCAAGAACTCCCTGCGCCGCATCGAGACCCTCGGCAAGCCCGTCGTCGCCGCCATCAACGGAGCGGCGCTCGGCGGCGGTTACGAGATCGCGCTCGCCAGCCACCACCGCATCGCCCTCGACGCGCCGGGCTCCCGCATCGGCCTGCCCGAGGTCACGCTCGGCCTGCTGCCCGCGGGCGGCGGCGTCACCCGCACCGTACGGCTGATGGGCATCGCCGACGCACTGCTGAAGGTCCTGCTGCAGGGCACCCAGTACACCCCGCAGCGCGCGCTGGAGAACGGCCTGGTCCACGAGGTCGCGGCCACCACCGAAGAGATGCTCGACAAGGCCCGCGCCTTCATCGACGCGAACCCCGAGTCGCAGCAGCCCTGGGACGTCAAGGGGTACAAGATCCCCGGCGGCACCCCGTCCAACCCGAGGTTCGCCGCCAACCTGCCGGCCTTCCCCTCCAACCTGAAGAAGCAGCTCGCGGGCGCCCCCATGCCCGCGCCGCGCAACATCCTCGCCGCCGCGGTCGAGGGTGCGCAGGTCGACTTCGAGACCGCGCTGACCATCGAGGCCCGCTACTTCACCGAGCTGGTCACCGGCCAGGTTTCGAAGAACATGATCCAGGCGTTCTTCTTCGACCTCCAGGCCGTCAACTCCGGTGCCAGCCGCCCGAAGGGCATCGAGGAGCGTCCGGTCCGCAAGGTCGCCGTGCTCGGTGCCGGGATGATGGGCGCGGGCATCGCGTACTCCTGCGCGCGCGCCGGTATCGACGTCGTCCTGAAGGACGTCACCACCGAGGCCGCCGCCAGGGGCAAGGCGTACAGCGAGAAGCTGCTCGACAAGGCGCTCTCCCGCGGCCGTACGACCGAGGCGAAGCGCGACGAACTGCTGGCCCGGATCACCCCGACCGGCGACCCCGCCGACCTCGCCGGCTGCGACGCCGTGATCGAGGCCGTCTTCGAGGACACCTCGCTCAAGCACAAGGTGTTCCAGGAGATCCAGGACATCATCGAGCCCGACGCCCTGCTCTGCTCCAACACCTCCACGCTGCCCATCACCGTCCTCGCCGAAGGCGTGTCGCGGCCGGTGGACTTCATCGGGCTGCACTTCTTCTCGCCCGTCGACAAGATGCCGCTCGTCGAGATCATCAAGGGCGAGCGGACCGGCGACGAGGCCCTGGCACGCGCCTTCGACCTGGTCCGGCGGATCAAGAAGACCCCCATCGTGGTCAACGACTCGCGGGGCTTCTTCACCTCGCGCGTCATCGGCCAGTTCATCAACGAGGGCGTCGCCATGATCGGCGAGGGCGTGGAGCCGGCCTCGGTCGAACAGGCCGCGGCGCAGGCCGGATACCCGGCCAAGGTGCTCTCCCTGATGGACGAGCTGACACTCACCCTGCCCCGCAAGATCCGCAACGAGACGAAGCGCGCCGTCGAGGAGACGGGCGGCACGTGGGCCGGGCACCCCTCGGACGCGGTGATCGACCGGATGGTCGACGAGTTCGGACGCCCGGGACGCAGCGGCGGCGCGGGCTTCTACGAGTACGACGAAGCCGGCAAGCGGACCCGCCTCTGGCCCGGCCTGCGCGAGCACTTCGCCCGGCCCGGCGTGGACGTCCCCTTCACCGACATGCAGGAGCGGATGCTGTTCTCCGAGGCGCTGGACAGCGTCCGCTGCCTGGAGGAGGAGGTCCTCATCACGGTCGCCGACGCCAACATCGGCTCCATCATGGGCATCGGCTTCCCGGCCTGGACCGGCGGAGTGCTCCAGTACATCAACGGCTACGAGGGCGGTCTGCCCGGCTTCGTGGCGCGCGCCCGGGAACTCGCCGAGAAGTACGGCGACCGCTTCCTGCCGCCCGCCCTGCTCGTGGAGAAGGCGGAGAAGGGCGAGACCTTCCACGACTGACCCGTCCCGTGCGGGCCGCGTTCGCCGGTGCTACTCCGCCGTGAACGCGGCCCGCAGCTCTTCCTTCAGCGAACGCTGGAACGCGGTCACCAGGGCCTGCACCACCATCGGCTGCATATGGGCGGACAGCGACTTCATCGCCGCGACATGCTCGGGATCGGACTCGCGCTCCCGGTAGGGGTTCCACACCTCGTCACGGAAGAGCCGCGTCAGCTCCTGTGCGGCCGAGCGGGTGTGCTCCAGCAGGACCGTGCGCGCGGCAAGGATCGTCCCGTGCGCGATCGGTACGTCCAGAAGCTCCACGCCGAGCCGGAGCAGCCCGGGATCGACCCGGAATCCCTCGCCGCCCTCCCCGCACCGCTCCAGCACGGCCATCGCCGCCAGCAGATCGAGATCCGGCTCGGTGAGCGCCCGCCCCGCGCGCCGCTCCAGCTCGGCCCGCGTCATGTCCTCGGTCTTGTCCGGAGCCCAGGACGCCACCAGCGCCCGGTGGATCGCCAGATCGTGCGCGCTCAGGTCGGGCGGCAACTGCTCCAGATACCGTTCGATCGCGGCCAGGGTCATGCCCTGGTGCTGGAGTTCCTCGATCAGGGCCAGCCGTGCGAGGTGGTCGCGCCCGTAGTGTCCGACCCGGCGCGGCCCGATCACCGGCGGCGGGAGCAGACCCCGGGTGCTGTAGAAGCGCACGGTGCGGACGGTGACCCCGGCGCGCGCCGCAAGCTCGTCGACGGTGAGCGTCGGCTCCTCGGTCCCGGTCGCCATGTCTGCTCCTCGCTGCTGACCGCCTGGTACTGCCGGGTAGCACATGACCTGCGCCCCCGTGGTTCAACAGTATTGCTGTCTCACCACTGTTGTGAAAGTGCGCGACGGCAATCGCCGGTCCCCGGACCGGCGGCAGCGGCCCGACTGTCAGTGGGGCCCTCTACCGTGAGGACATGTCGGAGATCATGTACGTGAGGGGCGACGCGACCGCTCCCCGCGGCAAGGGCGTCAAGCTGATCGCGCACGTCTGCAACGACCTGGGCGGCTGGGGCAAGGGATTCGTCCTCGCCGTCTCGGGCCGCTGGCCCGAGCCCGAGGCCGCCTACCGCCGCTGGCACCGCGACCGTGCGGGCAACGACTTCGGCCTCGGCGCGGTCCAGTTCGTCCGGACCGGCCCGTACGTCTGGGTGGCGAACATGGTGGGACAGCGGGGGATACGCACCGGCAGCAAGGGGGTTCCGGTGCGGTACGAGGCGGTGGACACGGCTCTGGAGACGGTGAGCGGGCGGGCCGCCGAGCTGGGCGCGTCGGTCCACATGCCGCGGATCGGCTGCGGCCTCGCCGGCGGCAAGTGGTCCAGGATCGAGCCGCTGATCGAAGAGCGCCTGGTGAAGCGGGGCATATCCGTCACCGTCTACGACTACGACTGACGGACCGGACGTACGCCACCTGGTGTCCGGATGTCTCCTTGTCCATGTGTCGACCTGGCTATCGTGGTGAGTACGGGGGCGGATCGGGGGAGGATCCATGGCGCGACGTAGTACGAACGAGGCATTTCTCGCCCGAGCGCTCACGGAGACGCCGCCGTCCGACGCCCTGAGCGAGCAGATACTCGACGCGGCCCGCGAGCAGTTCATGACCCACGGGGTCCGGCGCTCGACCGTCGAGCACATAGCCAGGCGCGCCAAGGTCTCCCGGATCACCGTGCACCGGCGGATCGGCGGCAGGGACGACCTGCTGGCGGCCTGTCTGTTGCGCGAGTACCGCCGCTTCGTCGTCGACGTGGACGCGGTGGTCACGGCCCTGCCCACCCGGGAGGAGCGGCTCGTCGAGGGCTTCGTCGCCGTCCTGGAGCACATCCGCGAACACCCGCTCTTCGGCGGGCTGTTGCGGGTCGAGCCGGAGATCGTGCTGCCCTTCCTCGCCGCGGAGGGCAGTCCCGCACTGCTCGCCCTGCGTGGCTATCTGGCCGACCGGCTGCGCCACGTCGCGTGTGCGCAGGGACGGCCAGACGCGGATCCGCCGGGGGACACCGCGCCCGCCGCCGAGCTGGCGGTGCGGCTCGTCGTCTCCCTGCTGCTCAACCCGGCCGGCTCCTTCGGGCCCGCCGACGACGAACAGCTCCGGCTTCTCGCCCGCCGCAGTCTGGTGCCCCTCCTGGTCGCCGGACGGCCCGCGTCGGCCCCGCCCCCCGGCGCACCGGACCACCCGTGATCGCATACTGGAACACATCCGGGCCGGTCAGGGGACCGCGGCCCACGCGACGCCGGGAGCCCGTATGGACAGCACAGCGGCCACGGCGGCGGACGCGGGCGAGGCTCCCGCTCCGCCCCCGCCCGGCGGTGTGCTCTGGAGCCTGTCCGGCGACATCCGCGCCCTGCTGATGCTGCCCGCCGCCCTGACTCTTCAGGTGGCCCACCCGGCGGTCGGCGCGGGCGTCGACGAGCACTCCGTCTTCCGCACCGATCCGTGGGGGCGCGGTGAGCGGTCCCTGCGCTCGCTCCAGCTCTGGGTGTACGGAGGAGACGCGGCGGCCGAAGAGGGACGCCGGCTCCGCAGGCTCCACCGGACCATCCGGGGTACCGACACACGGGGCCGCCGCTACCACGCGCTGACACCCGCGAACTACGCCTGGGTGCACGCCACCGGCTTCCCCGTGTACCGGCACGCCGCGAGCTATCTGGTCCGCCCGATGACCGAGGAACAGGAGCGGGCCCTGTACCGCGAATGGCTCCAGGTCGGGCGGATCCTCGGTATCCACGACCGGGACATGCCCGCGACGATCGAGGAGTTCTGGCCGTACTACCGCAGGATGCTCGCCGAGGAGATCGAGGCGACCGCCGTCGTCCGCGAACTGGTGGCCCCCGACGCCGTCGTGCCCCCGCCGGACCGCGGCCCGCTGCTCGTGCGGCTCCTGCTCCGCGCCCTGTGGCCGGTCCTGCTGCCGCCCCTGGCGCGGTTCCGCAGTTTCGTCACCGTGGGGCTCATGCCGCCGGAGGCCCGCGCGGCGATCGGCCTGGAGTGGACGCCGGAGCAGGAGCGGACACTGCGTCGCTTCTGCGGCGTCGTACGGACCGTGGTCCCCGCGCTGCCCGAGCGCCTGCGCTACCTGCCGCTCGCCCGCAGGGCGCGGGCCGCGCACCGGCGGGCGGGCAACGGACCGGCTCCGTCGCGGCGGTAGCCGCCCCGCTCCACCGGCTCACCGGCCGGCCACCCGGTGATCGCCCCCTGTTGCACAGGAGTTGACCGAGGTACCTTCCGCACACGTCGATACGTGGGCGGGCACCGCGTCGTGCCCGCGCACCGCATCCCGGGAGGCAGCCGCAGATGACCCCTCGCATCGCCCGTGCACTCCGCATCACCCGAACACCGGATACTCCGCGCAGGCGCCGCGCCGGCCTGCGCGAACTCGCCCTGACGGTCGCCGCCGCGGCCCTCGCCGTACCGTTCGCCACCGTCCCCGCCGAGGCCGCGCACGCCGCGCCCCGCACCGGATTCGAGACGAGCGACGGGGCCCGCTGGACCGGGCAGCCCGAGGAGCAGGAGTTCCTCTCCGCGGTCGACCGGGCGAGCGACCGGGTCGCGATCGAACGGATCGGCACGACGAAGCAGGGCCGACCCCTCCAGCTCGTCCGCATCGGAGCCCCCCGGCCCGCCGCCCACACGATGCTGCTGATCTGCAGCCAGCACGGCAACGAACCGTCCGGCCGCGAGGCGTGCCTGTCCACCGTCCGGGATCTCGCCTTCGCCCGGGACCGGGCGACCAGCACCTTCCTGTCCCGCACGAACGTGCTCGTCCTGCCCACCGCCAACCCCGACGGGCGGGCGGCGAACACCCGGGGCAACGCGGACGGCGTCGACATCAACCGTGACCACATCGCCCTCCAGACCGCCGAGGGCCGTGCCATGGCCGGTGTCATCCGGGACCAACGGCCCGACGTGATCTACGACTTGCACGAGTACGGGGCCACTCCGCCGTACTACGACAAGGACCTCTTCGTCCTCTGGCCCCGCAACCCCAACGTCCACGACGGGGTGCACGACGCCTCGCAGACCCTGTCGGACCGGTACGTCAGGCCCGCTGCGGCGGAGTCCGGCTACAGCAGCGGCATCTACGGGATCTGGACCGACCCGGTCACCGGAGACCCCATCAAGCAGACCGCGGGCGACGGGCAGGAGCGGATCCTGCGCAACACCTCGGGCCTCAAGCACGCGGTGGGCCTGCTCATCGAATCCCGCGTCGACGCCCTCTCCGAGGCGGAGAAGGCCGACCCCGCGCTCAACCAGCGGCGCAGGGTCGAGTCCCAGCACGCCGCGCTCGGCGGCCTGTTCACCTTCGACGACGAGCAGCGCGGCCGGATCGAGGCGGCCACCGCCGTGTCCCGCCTCGCTGGCTTCGCCGACCGCGGCCCGGTGTACCTCGGGGGCGCCGACAACGACCCGGCCGAGCCCGGCGAGGTCATCCAGGACCCGCCCTGCGGGTACCGGCTCACCGCAGCCCAGTACGCCGATGTGGGCGACGAACTGGCCCTGCACGGGGTCACCTCCCGGCCCGACGGTGACGGAGCGTATGTACCGCTGAGGCAGTCGGCGCGGAATCTCGTTCCGCTCCTCCTCGACGAGCGGGCGACATATCACCTCACAAACGGTCAAGCCCTTACGGCTTGTTGATCCCGGAAGTTGCCTGTCCTGTGTGGTACTGCCTACGGAGAGCGATTTTTCGGACTCCGTGAAAGGTGCCATTTGTGTCGCAGGACGATCAGAGAAGGGATGGGCGGGGGGAGCTGGCGGTCACCGCCGACCTCCCCGCCGAACCGGACCACGGCCGGAGTCCCACGACCGACCGGGTGGTCTTCGGAGTCACCGCGGTGTTCACCCTCGCCTTCGTGGTCTGGGGAGCCACCGCCACGGACTCGCTGGAGAGCGTCTCCAGCAAGCTGCTCAACGGGCTCATCCACAACGGCGGCTGGGCCTTCATGCTCGCTGCCTCCGGGTTCGTCGTCTTCGCCCTCTGGCTCGCGATCAGCCGGTACGGGAAGATCTCGCTCGGACAGGAGGGCGAGGAACCCGAGTTCCGTACCGTCTCCTGGGTCGCGATGATGTTCAGCGCCGGCATGGGCATCGGTCTGATGTTCTACGGCGTGAGCGAGCCACTCGCCCACTTCATCAACCCGCCGCCCGGCACCCACCCCGTCGACGCCGCCGAGGCGATGCAGACGGCGATGGCCACCACCCTCTTCCACTGGACGCTGCACCCCTGGGCGATCTACGCGGTGGTCGGCCTGGCCATCGCGTACAGCACCTACCGGCGGCGCAGGCGGCAGACGATCAGCGCGGTGTTCGAGCCGCTCATCGGCGAGCGGCACGCCCGCGGAGGCGTGGGCCGTGTCATCGACATCCTCGCCATCTTCGCCACACTCTTCGGCTCCGCCGCCTCCCTGGGCCTCGGCACCCTCCAGATCGGGAGCGGATTCCAGGAGCTGAACTGGATGGAGAAGACGGGCACGGGCCTGCTCGTCACCATCATCGCCGTCCTGACGGTCGCCTTCGTCGCCTCGGCGGTCTCCGGCGTCGAGAGGGGCATCCAGTGGCTGTCCAACATCAACATGGTGCTCGCCCTGATTCTCGCCACCTTCGTCTTCATCGCCGGGCCCACGATCATCGTGCTGGACCTGCTGCCCACCTCGATCGCCGCCTACTTCGAGAACCTCCCCCAGCTGGCCGGCCGCACCGAGGCCACGGGCAAGGGGGAAGTGGCCGACTGGCTCGCGAGCTGGACGGTCTTCTACTGGGCCTGGTGGATCTCCTGGACACCCTTCGTGGGCATGTTCATCGCCAGGATCAGCCGCGGCAGGACCATCCGTCAGTTCGTCGGCGGAGTCATCCTCGTGCCCAGCACCGTCAGCCTGGTGTGGTTCGCGGTCTTCGGCGGTTCGGCGATCCGGCTCCAGGAGGCCGGCAGGCTCAGTGACGCGGACACCCCGGAGGCACAGCTCTTCGGCGTGCTCCAGGAGTTCCCGATTCCCACGGTCATGAGCATTCTGGTGATGATCCTCGTCGGGATCTTCTTCGTCTCCGGTGCCGACGCGGCCTCCATCGTGATGGGCACGCTCTCCCAGAAGGGCGTCCTCGAACCCGCCACCTGGGTCGTGGTCTTCTGGGGCGTCGTGACGGGCGCCGTCGCCGCGATCATGCTGCTCATCGGTAACGGCAAGGGGGACGCGCTCGCCGGGCTCCAGAACCTCACCATCCTGGTCGCCGCCCCGTTCACCATCGTCATGGTCGGCATGTGCGTGGCCCTGATGCGGGACCTGCGGCAGGACCCGCAGATCGTGCGGCAGGAGTTCGGCGTCGAAGCGGTCGAGTCCGCGGTCATCGAGGGTCACGCCAAGTACGACGGCGACTTCGAGATCCGGATCGGCCCCGGCACCAGCCAGATCACCACGGAACGCATGAACAGGACCGACAGGACCGACAAGGCCGACCCGGACGCCTGACGTAGGCGCGGGGGCGGGCCCGGCACGTCACTCCGGCGTGGCCGGGCCCACCAGCCGGGCCGCCTCCCGCGCACAGCCCCAGGCGACCGTCACCCCGGCGCCCCCGTGCCCGTAGTTGTGCACGAGGCGCCCTCCGCCCGGCAGCGGCACGGCCTCGATCCGTACCCCGGCGTCCCGGGCGGGCCGCAGACCCACCCGGTGCCCGATGATCCGCGCCCCGGCTATCTCGGGCCTGATCCGTGCGCAGCGCGCCACGATCTCCTCGGCCGTACGGGGATCGGGTTCCGTGCGCGGGTCGTCCGGCTCGGCGGTCCCGCCCAGCACCAGCCCGCCGGGCTGCGGGAAGAAGTACGTCGTCGCGCTCGACGCCGGGTCCGCATGCGTGAACCACTCGTCGATCCCCGGGTTCTCCACCACGGTCAACTGTCCGCGTACCGCCCGGACCCCGGCATCCGGCACCAGCGCGCGAGCACCCAGACCGGTGCAGTTCACCACGGCCGGAGCCTCCGCCGCCGCCTCGTCGAAGCTCTTCACCGTACGCCGCTCGATCACGCCTCCGGACGCTGCCAGACGCCGCTCCAGCCAGCCCAGATGCACCGGCATGTCGAGGAGCGGCAGCGTCACCCGCAGACCGTCCGGCACCTCGGCCGCGTCGCCGAGCTGCCGGGCCCAGGGCCCGAGCGCGGCGAACCGCTCGCCCCGGTGCACCCCGGCGACCAGCCGTACGCCGGTCTCCCCGGGCGAAGCGGCCAGCTCCTCGTACACCCGCAGGGTCGTCAGTGCCCAGTCCCCGACCAGCGCCTCGGGCTCGATCCGGTACGGCCACCACAGCGCGCCGGCCACCGCCGACGTCGTGCTCACGGCCGGTTCCCGCGACCAGACCCGGACCCGGCGGCCGGACTCCGCGAGCACCACCGCGGTGGTCAGCCCGATCACCCCGCTCCCCACCACGATCACGTCCGCCACCGCTGTCACCCCTGCCTCTCAGCTTCCAACCGAATGAAAGACCCTGGCCGGACGGTAACGGATGTCCCATGCACCGGGCGGGCTGCTCGGGCAGCCGGACGCCGATTAGGATCGACCCCCTGATGACTGCCACTCTCGTCGCCAAGGATCTCGCCGCCGGACACGGCGACCGCACTCTCTTCGCAGGGCTCGACCTCGTCGTCGCGCCCGGCGACGTGATCGGTCTCGTCGGAGTCAACGGCGCCGGTAAATCGTCCCTGCTCCGCCTCCTCGCCGGGCTCGACCGCCCGGAGGAGGGCGAGCTGCGTCTCTCGCCGCCGACCGCCACCGTCGGACACCTCCCGCAGGAGCCCGAGCGGCGCCCGGAGGAGACCGTGCGGATGTTCCTCGCCCGCCGCACCGGGGTCGCCGACGCCCAGGAGGCGATGGACACCGCGACCCAGGCCCTCGTCGACGGAGCGCCGGGCGCGGACGACGCCTACTCCGAGACGCTGGAGCGCTGGCTCTCGCTCGGCGGCGCCGACCTGGACGAGAGGGCCGAGGAGGTCGCCGCCGACCTCGGCCTGACCGTCGGCCTCGACCTGCCGATGACGGCGCTCTCCGGCGGCCAGGCGGCCCGCGCCGGACTCGCCTCGCTGCTGCTGTCCCGGTACGACATCTTCCTGCTGGACGAACCGACCAACGACCTGGACCTGGACGGCCTGGAACGCCTGGAGCGCTACGTGGCGGGTCTGCGCATGGGCACGGTCGTCATCAGCCACGACCGCGAGTTCCTGATGCGTACGGTCACCAAGGTCCTGGAGCTCGACCTCGCGCAGCAGGAGATCAACCTGTACGGCGGCGGCTACGCGGCCTACCTGGAGGAGCGCGACCGCGCCCGCCGGCACGCCCGTGAGGAGTTCGACGAGTACGCGGACAAGCGTTCCGCCCTCGAAGGACGCGCCCAGACCCAGCGCTCCTGGATGGACAAGGGCGTCAAGAACGCCCGCCGCAAGGCCAGCGACAATGACAAGGTCGGCCGCAAGTTCCGCAGCGAGTCGAGTGAGAAGCAGGCCGCGAAGGCCCGGCAGACGCAGCGCATGATCGAGCGCCTCGATGTCGTCGAGGAGCCCCGCAAGGAGTGGGAACTGCGGATGGAGATCGCCTCCGCCCCGCGCTCCGGCTCGGTCGTCGCCTCCCTCCGCGACGCGCAGGTCGTACGCGGCGACTTCGCGTTCGGCCCGGCCACGCTGCAGATCGACTGGGCCGACCGGGTCGCCATCACCGGGGCCAACGGAGCGGGCAAGTCCACGCTGCTCGCCGCTCTGCTCGGCAGGCTCCCGCTCGACTCGGGCCATGCCGCACTCGGCTCGGGAGTCGTGGTCGGCGAGGTCGACCAGGCACGCAAGCTGTTCCACGGTTCGGAGAGCCTGCTGGAGGCGTTCTGCGCCGCGGTGCCCGACACCGAACCGGCCGAAGTGCGCACGCTGCTCGCCAAGTTCGGTCTCCGGGCGGATCATGTGACGCGCCCGGCAACGACCCTCTCCCCGGGTGAACGCACCCGCGCGGCGCTCGCCCTTCTCCAGGGCCGGGGCGTCAACCTCCTGGTCCTGGACGAGCCGACGAACCACCTGGACCTGCCGGCCATCGAACAGCTGGAGTCGGCACTCGACTCGTACACGGGGACGCTGCTCCTGGTCACGCACGACCGGCGGATGCTCGAAGCCGTCCACACGACCCGGCGGGTCGAGGTGGCCGACGGCAAGGTCGTCGAGAGGGCCTGACGGCGAGGGACCCGCCCTTCCCGGCTGATGGGAAGGGCGGGTCCGTCATGCGCTCCCGGAAGGGGCCGCCTCAGTCGACGTAAGTGATGTCGGACGAGGAGTAGATGCAGTTCGTCCCGTCCGCTCCCGAGCCGATCTCGCTCGGTTCGCCGCTGGTCGTGCCCTTGTACTTGGTGCAGATCTTCATGTCACGGTCGGCGTCGTCATAGATCGTGACGCCCGAGATCCGTGCCGTGTCACCGTAGTTGGTGTTGATGCCGACCAGGCTCGTGCCGGGGGCCGTCGCCCAGATGTTCTGGAGCTGGATGTGCCGGGCGTTCTGCGTGGAGCAGTTGCCGCAGGAGCGGACCAGCTTGCCGAAGTCGTCGACCTGGAAGTTCTTGACGACCAGCGTGCCGACGCCGTTGTGCTGGAAGACCTTGTCCTCCGCCAGTTTCGCACCGCCGCCGTCGATCGTGCGGACCGTCGAGGAGGAGCCGCCGCGGAAGGTCGCCGCGTCCTCGCCCACGTCCTCCCACCAGACGTTCTTGAGGGTGCAGGTGCCCGCGCAGTGCACACCGTCCGCGGCCGGAGCGCCGAGGATGACGTTCTGCAGGGTGGCGCCGTCCGCCAGCTTGATCATCGGGGGCTGGTCCTCGTCCTGGCCGCCGCTGCCCAGGTCACCACTGCCGTAGAGGCGCTTCAGACCACCGTCGTACGTACCCGAGACCTCGATGGTCGCGGAAACGGCCTGGCTGCCGTTGGCCGTCGGCCACGACGGCCGGGAGCCCGGGTCGGTCGGCGGGTCGGTGGGCGGGTCGGTCGGGTCGGTGGGCGGGTCCGTGGGGACCGTGCCCGAGGCGGTGAAGGTCCAGTTCTTGCTGGTCACCGAGTCGCAGGAGTTCTGCTGGATCAGCGCGCCCGACGCGGTCGAACTGTCCTTCACGTTCAGGCACTTGCCGCCGTTGCTGTTGACCACCCGGTAGGTGCTGCCGCTGACCGCCGTCAGCGTCCAGACCTGGGTCGCCGCACCGCTGCAGGTCTGCTGTTCCACCGCCTTGCCTGCGCTGGTGGAGGCATCCTTCACCCCGGCGCACTGGGAGCTGTGCGCGGCGGCCAGCGTGTAGCCGCTTCCGGAGGTGGTCAGCTTCCAGGTCTGATTGGCGGCCGTGTTGCAGGCGCTCTGGGCGAGCTGCACTCCGGCGGAGGTGCTCGATCCGGGAACGGCCAGACACAGTCCGCTGGCAGCGTTCTTCAGGGTGTACGAGCCGGTCGCCGGTGCGGCTGTCGCCGAGCCGGTCGCGAACAGCGCGGTGAGGCCTGCGGCGATCACGGAGACGGCGGCGACGAGTGAGGCGGCTGCACGGCCGCCACGCCTTCTGACGTGCTGATTCTTGGTGCGCACTAGGTGTTCCTTTCACCGCCTGCGGCATCGTCCGCAGGCACCTGTCGGTGGTTTCGTGCGGTGGTGAAGGTCGTTCTCGATTCCGAAGCAGATTCCATACATGAACTGAGTTCGCGTATATGAACAGCGGTGACGGTACGTCACCCGCCCCGAGCGGTCAAGAAGTTGGTGCGGACGATCAGTCGGCAGGGTGCGCCGGTGCTGCTGTGGAGTCCCGGACGACCAGGGAGGTCGCCAGGGTGGTCTGTGCCGTGGCCGGAACGCCGCCCGATGCCTCCACGGTCTGGATGAGCAGATCGACCGCCGTGCGACCCGCCGCGGCGGTGGGCATGGCGACCGTGGTCAGCCGCGGGCGGTTCAGTCGACCGGCCACGGTGTCGTCCACGCCGATCACGCTGAGGTCTCCCGGTACCCGCACGTTCCGGTCGTCGAGCCCTTCGATGAGCCCGATGGCGACCAGGTCGTTGTAGGCGATCACCCCGGTGGCGCCCGTCGCCAGGACGGCGGGTGTCGCCGCGATGCCGCCCTGCTCCGTCGGCCGGTTGGGGCCGAGCACGTCCAGCCTGACCCCCTCGTCCGCAGCCGCCCTGCCGGCGGCCCTGCGCATCTGCGCGCTGGTCCACGAGCCGCGGGGGCCGCCGACCAGGGCCAGGTGCTCGTGACCCAGTCCGGCCAGGTGCTCCACGGCCAGCTCCGCGCCGTGCGCCACGTCCATCAGTACGGCGGACATGCCTGCCACGGACCGGTTGACCAGGACGAACGGCAGTTCACCGCCCAGCCGGTCGATGGCGTCGTTGGCCAGCCGTGGGCTGACCAGGACCACTCCGTCCACCTGGCGGGCCAGGGTCCGGATCAGCTCCTCCTCCACAGCCGCGTCCTCGTCCGTGTCGGCCACGAAGACCTGGTAGCCGCGGACCCTGGCGTATGCCTGGGCGGCCTTGATGAGCGGCGGGTAGAAGGGGTTGGCGATATCGGAGACGATCAGTCCCAGATTCCGGGTGCGCCCCGTGGTCAGGGCACGTGCGGTCTCGTTGGGCTCGTAGCCCAGCTCCGCGGCGATGGCGAGCACCCGGTCCCGGGTCTCCCGCTTGACCAGGTGGGAGGCCGAGAAGGCCCGGGAGACGGTCGAGACGTGAACCCCGGCGGCCTGGGCGACGTCACGGATGGTCATGGCCACGGTTGTTCTCCCCTTGCCCGCCCTGCGTCGCCGCCCGCTCGTCCCTCACCGCGTGCCGGTCGACGCTTCTCCCCAGGTTCTTCAGCCTAGTCAGCGCGGTCCGGCCCGTGCGGACGAGGGGGAGGCCCGAAGGTTCTGCAACCGGTTGCAACAATGTGGACAGTGACGCGGCTCGCCGGTGCGGGACCGGAGCGAGTGGGTGAGCGGGCTGTGCCGGACACGAGTAGTCCTCTCCGCAAGGAAATGGTGGGGGTGCGAGGTTGTGAGGCGGGGGGCCTCGCCTCCTGCGGCGTGTGGCGTGCGATCTGTGCGTTGTGCGGCTCCTGCGGCTCGAAATGCAACCGGTTGCATTCCATGCCGGGAATCAGGGTGGCGGCGGGTCCAGGACATGTCAATGCTTCGGACGGCACCTGTCCCACGCGACGGTTCCGTTCCGTCCTGCCCAGGGCTGCCCGGGCAGGAAAAGACGGAGCGGGCGGACAGGAAGAGCTCCTGTCCGCCCGCTCCGTTGCCTCAGCGCTTGCGGCCGCCCCGGTCGGGTCCCGTGAGCCCTGCGCGGCGCAACGCGTCGGCCATCGCGCTGTTGGCCGGTGCGGCGGCCGGACGCGGGGCAGTGCCCTGGCCGTCGCCGCGCCGGTCGCGGCCCTGGCCGCCACCGCCCTGACGGCCGCCCTGCGTCTGCCGCTGCCCCTGGCCGGCCTGCCGCTGGCGCGGCGGACGCTCGCCGTCCCCCTGCCCGTTCTTCTCGCGCCGCGGGCCCTGCCCGCCGCCCTGCGCGTCCGCGGCCTCGTCGTCCAGCCGCAGCGTCAGCGAGATCCGCTTGCGCGGAATGTCGACGTCCATGACCTTGACCTTCACGATGTCACCCGGCTTGACGACGTCGCGCGGGTCCTTCACGAAGGTCCTGGACATCGCCGACACATGGACCAGGCCGTCCTGGTGGACACCGATGTCCACGAACGCCCCGAACGCCGCCACGTTCGTGACGACGCCCTCCAGCACCATCCCGGACGCCAGGTCGCCGATCTTCTCGACGCCCTCCTTGAAGGTGGCCGTCTTGAACGCCGGACGCGGGTCACGGCCCGGCTTCTCCAGCTCCTTGAGGATGTCCGTGACCGTCGGAAGACCGAACTTCTCGCTGACGAAGTCGTCCGCCCGCAGCGTCCGCAGCGCGCCCGCGTTGCCGATCAGCGACGCCACCTCGCTGCCCGTCGTCTTCACCATCGCCCGCACCACCGGATACGCCTCGGGGTGCACGCTCGACGCGTCCAGCGGGTCGTCGCCGCCCCGGATGCGGAGGAAGCCCGCACACTGCTCGTACGCCTTCGGGCCCAGCCGTGCGACATCCTTCAGCGCCCGCCGCGAACGGAACGGCCCATTGGTGTCCCGGTGCGCGACGATGTTCTCGGCGAGCCCGGATCCGATGCCGGAGACCCGTGAAAGCAGCGGCGCGGAAGCGGTGTTGACGTCGACGCCGACGCCGTTCACACAGTCCTCGACGACCGCGTCCAGCGAGCGCGAGAGCTTCACCTCGGACAGGTCGTGCTGGTACTGGCCGACGCCGATCGACTTCGGGTCGATCTTCACCAGTTCGGCCAGCGGGTCCTGGAGCCGCCGCGCGATCGACACCGCGCCGCGCAAGGACACGTCCATGTCCGGGAGTTCCTGCGAGGCGAAGGCGGACGCCGAGTACACCGACGCCCCGGCCTCCGACACCATCACCTTGGTGAGCTTCAACTCCGGGTGCTTCTCGCACAGTTCACCGGCGAGCTTGTCCGTCTCGCGCGACGCCGTGCCGTTGCCGATCGCGATCAGGTCGACGGAGTGGGCCTTCGCCAGCCGCTCCAGCTTGGCCAGCGACTCGTCCCACCTGTTGGCGGGAACATGCGGGTGGATGACGTCCGTCGCCACCACCTTGCCCGTCGCGTCGACGACGGCGACCTTCACTCCCGTACGGAAGCCGGGGTCGAGCCCCAGCGTCGCCCGTGTGCCGGCCGGCGCGGCGAGCAGCAGGTCGCGCAGGTTCGACGCGAAGACGCGGACCGCCTCGTCCTCCGCCGCCGTGCGCAGCCGCAGCCGCAGGTCGATCCCGAGGTGCACGAGGACGCGGGTGCGCCAGGCCCAGCGCACCGTGTCGCCGAGCCATTTGTCGCCGGGGCGCCCGCGGTCGTTGACCCCGAAGCGGCGGGCGATCATGTTCTCGTACGTCGAGGGGCCGGGCTGCGCCGAGGTCTCGGGCTCCTCGGGCTCCAGGACCAGATCGAGCACGTCCTCCTTCTCGCCCCGCAGCATGGCCAGCACCCGGTGCGAGGGCAGGGCGGTGAACGGCTCCGCGAAGTCGAAGTAGTCGGCGAACTTCGCGCCGGCCTCCTCCTTGCCGTCCCGGACCTTCGCCGTCAGCCGCCCGCGCGACCACATGCGCTCACGCAGTTCACCCGTGAGGTCGGCGTCCTCGGAGAAGCGTTCGGCGAGGATGGCGCGGGCGCCGTCCAGCGCCGCCGCCCCGTCCGCCACCCCCTTGTCCGCGTCGACGAACGCGGCAGCCGCCACGAGCGGATCGACCGACGGATTGCCGAGCAGCCCGTCCGCCAGCGGTTCGAGGCCCGCCTCGCGGGCGATCTGCGCCTTCGTCCGGCGCTTGGGCTTGAACGGAAGATAGATGTCCTCAAGACGCGCCTTGGTGTCGGCGGCGCGGATCTGCGCCTCCAGCGCCTCGTCGAGCTTGCCCTGCTCGCGTACGGATTCGAGGATCGCCGCACGACGGTCCTCCAGCTCCCGCAGATACCGCAGCCGTTCCTCGAGCGTGCGCAGCTGCGCGTCGTCGAGCATCTCGGTGGCTTCCTTGCGGTAGCGCGCGATGAACGGCACGGTCGACCCGCCGTCGAGCAGCTCGACGGCCGCCTTCACCTGCCGCTCACGTACGCCGAGCTCCTCGGCGATCCTGCCTTCGATGGACGTCGTCACGGTTTTCCCGACTCGCCTTCTCGTACTGGCTGTGCTGGCTGTGCTTGCTGGGGATGGTCCCCTTCGCCTGCATTGTGCCGGGTGGCCGGGGGCCGTGTCGCGTGACCTGGCGCTTCTCCTTCGAACACGGCCCGGCGGCCGGGTCAGCCCTTCCCGGTCAGCCCCTCCGGGAACGCTCCCGCGGAGGCCGCCGCGAACAGGAATCCGCGCCCCAGATCGGTGAGCCGTGCCACCCCGTCCGCGCCCAGCAGCTCGTACGGTGCGGCGTCCATCGTGTCCGTCGCCTCTTCGAGTCCGGCCCGCAGGGCCACGCCCGCCTCCGTCAGCTCGCCCCCGGCGTCCAGCAGCCCGCGTCCGCGCAGCCGCTCGGCCGCCGCGTCCCAGTCGGCGCGGCGCCAGCCGCGGGTGGCGAGGATCCACCGCGGAGCCATGCCCTTGCCGGTCGCCGTGTGGCTGACCATGGCCTCGACCGGGTCCAGGCCGGCGGCGAGGAGCGCGGCGAGGTGCGCGTCGCCGCGGTGTTCGCGCAGGAGGGTCGCGGCGTGCCAGTAGGCCAGGTGCGGCTGGTCCGGTACGGGCAGGTCGGCGTGGGCGGCGTACAGCGGCCGTGCGTGGCGGGTGCAGCCCTCGGTCGCGCGCAGTGCCAGCTCGGCCGCCTCGGCCAGCTCGGCCGAGGCGATGACCTCCTCGCCGAGCAGCCGGCGAAGCGTTGAGTCGGCGGCCCGCAGGCGGGCGTCCAGAACCGCCTGCGGGGAGGCGACGGACCACACGGCGGGAACATGGCGGGCCACCAGCTCCGGGTTGAAGTTGTAGAAGGTCGCGCTGACGGTGCCCGCCCCGACGGCGCCCAGTGCGGCGCCGCGCGCGGCGAAGTAGGCGGCGTTCGAGTCGTCGATGCCCAGCTCGCCCATCTCCTTCCCGAGGTCGGGGGAGAAGTAGACCGTGGAGTGCAGCGGGTTGAGGGCGTTGTGGCAGCGGCGTCCGGCGCGGGGAGGGAGAGTGCTCATGCCCGCACGTTACCGACTGGTCGGTACGTCGCGAAAGCCGTACGGCGAGTAATTCCGGTGGCGGAGGGAGGCCCGCAGGGACGGCGGGGGTACGGCGAGGGCCCATGGCAGGAAAGGTGGGCTACTCGTCATTGCGGCCGTCCTGCCCGGCCGCCCAGGATGGCGGACATGAAGCAGCGATCCGTACTCGTCGTTCTCTTCGACGGCGTCCAGAGCCTCGATGTCAGTGGCCCGATGGAGGTCTTCGCCGGCGCCTCCCGGTTCCCCGAGGTCTCGTACGAGCTGCACACCGCCTCTCTGGACGGCGCCCCGGTCCGCAGCTCCAGCGGACTCACGCTCGTCCCCGACGGCGCCCTGGCCGACGCCCGCCCGCCCCACACGCTCCTCGTGCCCGGCGGCGAGGGTACGCGCGCTCCCCGTCCGGCACTCGTCGACTGGCTCCGCGACCGCGCCCCGCACGCCGAACGGCTCGTCTCGGTCTGCACCGGTGCCCTGCTGCTCGCCGAGGCGGGCCTGCTGGACGGTCATCGCGTCACGACGCACTGGGCGAGCTGCGAGCACCTCGCCCGCACCTATCCGGCCGTCGAGGTGGACCCGGACCCGATCTTCGTACGGGACGGCAGGCTCGCCACCTCCGCCGGAGTCACGGCGGGCATCGATCTCGCGCTCGCACTCGTCGAGGAGGACCACGGACGGGAGGTGGCGCTCACCGTGGCCCGCCATCTCGTGGTGTTCCTGCGGCGACCGGGGAACCAGGCCCAGTTCAGCGCCCAGCTGACCGCCCAGACGGCCCGCCGCGAGCCGCTTCAGGACGTCCAGCACTGGATCACCGAGCATCCCGGGGACGACCTCTCCGTGGAGGCGCTCGCCGTACGCGCCGGGCTCTCGCCCCGGCACTTCGCCCGTGTCTTCCAGACGGAGACCGGGATGACGCCCGGCCGCTATGTCGACCGCGTGCGCCTTGAACAGGCCCGCCGGCTGCTGGAGGACACCGCGGACGGGGTCGCCCGGATCGCGCGGGCCAGCGGCTACGGCACCCCCGAGGCGATGCGCCGCGCCTTCGTCAAGGCGCTCGGCACGGCGCCCGCCGAGTACCGGCGCCGCTTCCGCCCCTCCCACACTCCGACCTGATCAGCGGGACCGCCGCAGGGGCCGCCCCGCAGGACACCGCCCGAAAGGAACCACCGTGCAGATCGCCATCGTGCTCTTCGACCGGTTCACCGCACTCGACGCCGTGGGCCCGTACGAGATGCTCAGCCGCACCCCAGGTGCCGAGACCGTCTTCGTCGCCGAGCGGACCGGTCCCGTCCGCAACGACAGCGGAAGCCTCTCGCTCGTCGCCGACCGCACGTTCGCCGATGTGCCCTCGCCGGACGTGGTGATCGTGCCCGGCGGACCCGGCCAGAGCGACCAGATGGAGAACGGGACGCTCCTCGGCTGGCTGCGCTCGGCCGACGCCACCAGCACCTGGACGACCTCGGTGTGCACCGGCTCCCTGCTGCTGGCCGCGGCCGGTCTGCTGACCGGCAGGCGCGCCACCTCGCACTGGCTCGCCCTCGACGTCCTGAAGGGGTACGACGTCGAGCCGACCGGCGAACGCGTCGTCACCGACGGCAAGTACGTCACGGCCGCGGGCGTCTCGTCCGGTATCGACATGGGCCTCACCCTGCTCGGCCGGATCGCGGGCGACGAACACGCGCAGGCCGTACAGCTGCTGACGGAGTACGACCCGCAGCCGCCGTACGACTGCGGATCACCGGCCAAGGCCCCGGCGGCCCTGGTCGAGGAGTTCCGCGGGAAGAGCCGCTTCATCCTGCGGTAGTCACGCCGGCGGAGGTCCCGTGGTCCAGGTGAAGACGGGCGCGCGCCGCTCCAGGAACGCGGCGACCCCCTCCGCGGTGTCTCCGCTGCGGCGCGCCTGGTCCGCCCAGTACGGGTCCCGGTCCTCGCGCCCCGAGGCGAATTCCTTCGCCGCGGCCTGGGTGAGCTGCGAACGGGAAGCGAGGACCCGTACGAAGGCGTCGACGCGCTTGTCCAGCTCACCCGTCGGCAGCACCTCGTCGACCAGCCCGGTGCGCAGTGCCCGTTCCGTACCGATCAGCTCTCCCGAGAACAGCAGGAACTTCGCCGTCGCGGGCCCCACCAGCGCCACCAGCCGCCGGGTGGACGACGAGGGATAGACGATGCCGAGCTTGGCCGGGGTGATGCCGAAGGAGGCGCCCTCCTCGGCGAACCGCAGATCGCAGGCAGCCGCCAGCTGGCCGCCGCCTCCCACGCAGAATCCGCGCACCGCGGCGAGCGTCGGCCGGGGGAAGGCGGCCAGCGCCTCCTCGGCCCGCACCGCGAGCGTCTGCGGGCTGCCGCCCGGTTCCTGGAGCGAGGCGATGTCCGCCCCCGCGCAGAACGTGTCACCCGCACCCGTCAGCACGAGCGCGCGCACCGCCCGGTCGGCGGCCAGCCGCTCCAGAAGGGCCGGCAGCGCCCGCCACATGTCCGCCGTCATCGCGTTGCGCTTGGCGGGGTTGCTGATGACGACGGTGGCGATCCCGTCCACAACGGTGTGCTCCAGCCGGGGCTGATCCGTACGGTCCATGCGCCGGATGCTATCCGGACCGTTCGAACCTATGATCAAGAAGGGGTCGCGATGCGGACACGCACGGTGAGGAGCTGTCGATGGCCGGTCCCGCAGCCGAGGGCAAGAAGCTCAGCCGCAGTTTCGGCTGGCTGACCGTGCTCGGCATCCTGCTCGTCATCGCGGGCCTGGTGGGTCTCGTCTACACCGGCGTGGCCACCCTGACCTCGATGCTCCTCTTCGGCTGGCTGCTCCTGATCGGCGGCGTGGTGGGGCTGGCCCACGCGATCCAGTCCAGGGGCACCAACTTCTTCTGGCTCGGCGTGGTGGTCGCCGCTCTGAACATCGCGGCCGGTGTCGTCGTGATCCACCACCCGACCGGCACCGCCGAGGCGCTGACCATGTTCGCCGCGCTGCTCTTCCTCACCGGCGGAGTGTTCCGTCTGGTCGGCAGCGTCGTCGTACGCGGCCCGCAGTTCGGCTGGACGCTGCTGCAGGGCGCGTTCGGCCTGCTCCTCGGCCTGCTGGTGCTCTTCGACTGGCCGGACAGCAGCCTCTACGTGCTCGGCTGCTTCTTCTCGCTCGCGTTGCTGTTCGACGGGCTCGGCCTCATCGCGTTCGGGGTCGGGGGCCGGCACATCGTCGGTCTGGTATCGGACCAGTTGGCGTCCGAGGAAGACGCCGGTGAGCCCGCTGCGGACAAGGCATCAGAAGACCATCAGAAGCGGTCCAACAACTGACGCTGTCATACCCACTCGATCAAATGTCGTCGATAAGTGACTACTTCTGAGCAGTGGCACGGTACGGACCAAGCGGTTCCCAACACTCTTTACTCGACGGTCAGTGATGCGCGAGTCGAGAGCGGGTACCGGATTATGGAGAGCCGCGGGAGTGTCCCGGCCCATACCGTGTCGTACGAGGGGGTGTGGCGTTTCACCGCCCCCGCGGTCGACGTCTCCGTGCCCCAGGCGCGGCACGCCGTACGGGATCTGGTGAACCGCCAAGGTGTGCCCCTCGAGGACGAGATCCTGCAGGGCCTGCTGCTGATCGTCTCGGAACTGGTCACCAACGGGGTGAAGCACGCGGCGCTCCTCTCGCCGGAGCTCGCCGTCGAGGTGGCCATCGGCACCGAGTGGATCAGGATCTCGGTCGAGGACAACCATCCGTACCGCCCCACGGCCCTGGAGACCGACTACGCCCAGACGGGCGGCCGGGGGCTGCTGCTGGTCCGGGAGGTCACCGCGGAGGCGGGCGGCACCTGCGACGTCGAGCACACCGCGAGCGGCGGGAAGATCATCTGGGCGGCGCTGCCGTTGAAGACGCAGCTCTGACCGCCCTGTACGGAGGGTGCCGTCACCAGCCCGCGGACGGCCCCGTCAGCTCTCTGATCGCCGGCCTCGCGGCATCCAGCACCGTCAGGAACCACGCCGAGAACGGCGCCTTCGCGTGGCGCTCGGCCAGCTCCTCCGCGGTCACGAAGGCCGTCTCGCCGACCTCCTCCGCGTCCGGCCTCAACTGCTCCTGGGCCAGGCCCACGAAGAGGTGGTTGAACTCCTGCTCCACCAGGCCCGACGCCGGGTCCGGGTGGTTGTAACGGACCGTGCCCGCCTCGGCGAGCAGCGAGGGGGAGATCCCCAGCTCCTCGTACGTACGACGGGCGGCGGCGGCGAAGGGGGCCTCGCCCGGATAGGGGTGGCCGCAGCAGGTGTTCGACCAGACGCCGGGGGAGTGGTACTTGCCGAGCGCGCGGCGCTGGAGCAGCAGCCGCCCCTGCTCGTCGAAGAGGAAGACGGAGAAGGCCCGGTGCAGCTGACCGGGGGCCTGATGGGCTGCGAGCTTCTCCGCGGTGCCGATGGTGGTGCCGCTCTCGTCGACCAGTTCGAGCATGATCGCTTCTGCGGTGCCGTTCGACGACATGTGCGCCGCGGTGGCTGGTGTGGTCGGCATACCCATCCTTCGCTTTGGTCCCCGGCCCCGTGCGCCGGGCCCCTGGAGTCCGGTCAAGTCTGCCGCACAAAAGCCGCTTGTCAGTACTTCGCCCCCGGGCATGTCCCCCTGCCGCGCCGCGAACGGCGCGGCAGGGGAAACCCGGCCCCGGCCGGAACCGGACGCCGGACTCAGACTCCGAAGGCCGCCGGGTACTGGATCATGCCCGTCGCCACCGGTGCGGAATCGTCGAGCACCAGGGCCATCATCGCCTCGTCGGGCACCTCGAAGCCGGGCCGGATGGCGAACCGCGACGCCGGTACGAAGCCGAACGCCGGGTAGTAGTCCGGATGGCCGAGCACCAGGACCAGCCGCTCGCCGCGCAGGCGGGCCGCGTCCAGCACGGCCCGCACCACCGCGCGGCCCGCGCCCTGCTTCTGGTACGCGGGGGCGGTGGACACCGGGGCCAGTGCCAGTGCCGGGGCGTCACCGACCCGGCACCGGGTCAGCAGGGCGTACGCCGCAACGGAACCGTCCGGGGCCTCCGCGACGTACGAGAGGCCCGACAGCCAGGCCCCGGGATCCTCGCGCAGCGCGTCGACGAGACCGGCCTCGTCGGGCGTCGGGAAGGCCGCCGCGTTCACGGCGTGGACGGCGGCCCGGTCGGCCTCCGTCTCCGGCCGGGTCGGCCAGCGCGGATCGGCGGGGCGCAGCACGTAGCCGGCGTAGCCGTACTCCGCGCCGTGCTCGCGCCGCATGGCCAGCTCCTCACGGGTGGACGCGAGCGCCCACTCCATACCCGGAGCCGAGGGATCGGCGGCGGCCGCGTGCTCGGCGAGCGGGACGTAGTACTCGTCCCAGTCGCTCTCGGGCTGCACCAGCATCCCGAGCACCCGGCAGCCCGCCGCGACGGCCGCCGCCGTGTTCGCGGCCACCGGGCGCAGCGAACCGTGCCGCTCCCAGAAGGCGCGGGCCTCGTCGGTGGGTGCGTCCGTCGTCCAGACGCACTCGGTGATCACCAGCGAGCCGCCCGGGGCGAGCAGCCGCTGCCAGTCGCGCAGCGCGGTGTCGAAGCCGATGTTGTACGCCGAGCCCTCGGCCCAGACGAGATCGAACGATCCGTCCGGGAAGTCGGGACCGGTGAGGTCGGCCATGTCGGCCTTGACGGTGCGGATGCGGTCGCCGAGACCCCGGGACTCGGCGGCCTCGCGCAGTTCGTCGAGGAACGGCTCGTGCAGATCGACGGCGGTCACCTCGGCGCCCGCCTCCGCCGCGAGCAGCAGGGCGGCCCGGCCGGGGCCGCAGCCCAGGTCGAGGACGCGCGGACGGACCGGCTGCGGTCCCGCGAGGGCGAGCAGCTGCCGGGTGGTGGCATCGGAGCCGGGGCTCTGCCGGGGAAGGTGGTGGTGCAGGGAGAAGAACGCCTCGTAACGCACGGCGGCGTCGGAGTGGTCGGTCAACGTGGGAAACCCTTGTGTGAGAGGGCTCCGGCCAACGCGGCGACGGTGAGTCGGGGCTACTGGCCGAGAACCCGGGAGATGAGGAAGGACCGATTGCTGCGCCGGGCAGCCGTCGCCGTGACCGTCATCAATCTCAGCTCCTCATTCGCACACGGTGTCGCACCACAGGAAGACCCGCAGGGCTCGGGGAACCCTAGCACCGGCCGCCCACAGCCGTCAGAGACAGAGCTTCGCCTCGTGCTCGGCATGCCCGGCCGGCTCCAGCTGGAAGGTGCAGTGCTCCACGTCGAAGTGGTCGCCGAGGCAGCCCTGGAGCTCGTGGAGCAGCTTCTCGTGCCCTATCGAGTCCAGCACCTCCTGGCGCACCACCACGTGTGCGGAGAGGACCGGCATGCCCGAGGTGATCGTCCACGCGTGCAGATCGTGGACGTCCAGCACCCCCGGCAGCGCCGTGATGTGCTCCCTGACCTCGCCCATGTCGACCCCCTTGGGCGCCGCCTCCAGCAGCACGTTGAGCGTCTCCCGGAGGAGTTTCACCGTACGGGGGACGATCATGAGGCCGATCACCAGTGAGGCGATGGGGTCGGCGGCCTGCCAGCCGGTGGCCATGATGATGCCCGCCGACACCAGCACGGCGACCGAGCCCAGGGTGTCCGCCAGGACCTCCAGATAGGCGCCCCGCACGTTGATGCTGTCCTTCTGCCCCCGCATCAGCAGGGACAGGGAGACCAGGTTGGCGACCATGCCCACGGCGGCGAAGGCGATGGCGAGTCCGCCCTTGGTCTCGGCCGGGGTGATGAAACGGTTGACCGCCTCGAAGACCAGGAATCCGCCGACCCCCAGCAGCAGCAGACAGTTGGCCAGTGCCGCGAGGATCTCGGCGCGGGCGAAGCCGAAGGTCCGGTTGAGCCCGGCCGGCCGGTTGGCGAAGTGGATGGCGAGCAGGGCCATGCCGAGACCCAGCGCGTCGGTCGCCATGTGGGCCGCGTCCGCGATCAGGGCCAGCGAGTCGGAGAGCACGCCACCGACGATCTCCATGACCATGACACCGAGCGTGATGCCCAGCGCGATCCGCAGCCGTCCCTTGTACGCGGCAGCCGCCGTGCCCGTCGGGGGCGGCCCGCCGTGCGTATGCCCGTGATCGTGGCCAGCCCCCATGAAAACGCCTCCGGTCCGGTGGAACGACGCGGGCGCGGTCCGCCCGATGGGGTTCAGTCAACTACGGGTGGGGGGTATAGGGCAACACGGCACTGAACACCGTTGTCATATGCTCTGACCTGCGGAAACGTTCGCAGGTCAGAGCCGTGCGGTGATCGTGTACGAGTCAGAGGGCACGCGCTTCGGGATGGCGCAGGCACCAGCCCTCCCAGGCGGACTCGACCATGTCGCGCACCCCGCGGCGGGCGGTCCAGTCCAGTTCCTCCGACATCCGGGCGGCCGAGGCGACGGCCTTGGCCGCGTCACCGGCCCGGCGCGGCTCGACGACGGGATCCAGCGGCAGGCCGGTGACCTCGCCCACCAGATCGGCCAGCTCGCGCACCGAGACGCCTTCGCCCCGGCCCACGTTCACCGTCAGGTCTCCCGCACCGGTCCGCTCGCCGAGCTTCCGAGCGACGGCGAGGTGCGCCTCGGCGAGATCCGCGACATGGATGTAGTCGCGCACACAGGTGCCGTCCGGCGTCGGGTAGTCGTCGCCGAAGATCCGCGGGGCCTCACCGCGCGTGAGCCGGTCGAAGAACATCGGGATGACATTGAAGACACCGGTGTCCGCGAGTTCGGGCTGCGCGGCGCCCGCCACGTTGAAGTAGCGCAGACAGGCGGTCGAGAGGGAGTGCGCCCGCCCCGTCGCACGCACCAGCCACTCGCCGGTGAGCTTCGTCTCGCCGTAGGGGTTGATGGGGGCGCACGGGGTGTCCTCGGTGATGAGCTCCACATCGGGCACGCCGTAGACGGCGGCGGACGAGGAGAAGAGGAAGCGCTGCACACCGGCGGCGACGACGGCTTCGAGCAGCACGGTCAGCCCGCCCACGTTCTCGCGGTAGTAGAGCAGCGGCTGCTCCACGGACTCACCGACCTGCTTCTTCGCCGCGAGATGCACCACACCGGTCACGGAGTGCTCGGCCAGGACCCGGTCGAGCAGCTCACGGTCCGATGCCGAGCCCCGCACGAGGGGGATGTCCTCGGGCAGCCGTCCCGCCATACCCGTGGAGATGTCGTCGAGTACGACGACGCTCTCCCCGGCCGAGGCCATGGCCTTCGCCACATGCGCCCCGATGTAACCCGCTCCACCTGTAATCAGCCACGTCATGGCGCCAGCTTAGGTGGTGCCCCCACCGCGGTTTGTGGGCCGAGGTGTTGATCGACGATGATGATCGCGAACGGCGCCGGATAGTGCCCGACCGTCCCGAACGGAGCATAAACGGGCGGTGAACTCGGCCTTCCGTTCATCCGATAGCCTCAGCCGACGTGCCGCGGGCCCGCCTCCGGGCCGCACTGTCGCGCGCCGTTTCCGCCAGCGCCAAGGAGTGAGTTCGTCTGTCGACCGCCATCCTCACCGGTGCGCCGGTACCCGGATCGTCGCTCGAGGACGATCTGCGGTCCCTGGGCTTTGACGTACGGGCAGCCAACGACGCGACCGAGGCCGCCGAACTGCTCGCCGCGGTTCCCGCCGGCCGACGCGTCGCACTGGTCGACCCCCGCTTCGTCGGTCACGTCCACGCGCTGCGGCTCGGCCTGACCGACCCCCGGTTCGCCGCCGCCACCGTCCCCGGAGCACTCACCGCGCAGCCCGAGGCCCGGGCGGCACTCGTGCGCGCCCTGGACAGGACCGTGGCCGCGGTCGGCGCGGGAAGCCCCGTCGGGCCCGCGACCGCCGACCCGGACGCCGAGGACCGTACGGTCCCGGGCCGCCTCGCCGTGGCCCTGGCGGCCGAGGGCACCCCGGTGCAGCGCCCCGAGCTCGGTTCGCTCACCGCCGCCGTGCCCACCGATCCCGAAGCACGCGCCGCGGCCCGGACGGCCGTCGACGCCGTGGACGACGAGGCGGTACGGCTGCGCAGCGCGGTGAAGGCCCACGACGGCTTCGTCACCACCTTCTTCATCAGCCCGTACTCCCGCTACATCGCCCGCTGGTGCGCGCGCCGCGGGTTCACCCCGAACCAGGTCACCACCGCCTCGCTGATCACCGCTCTGATCGCGGCCGGCAGCGCGGCGACCGGCACCCGCGGCGGCTACGTCGCCGCCGGTGTGCTGCTGCTCCTCTCCTTCGTCCTGGACTGCACGGACGGGCAGCTCGCCCGCTACTCGCTGCAGTACTCGACGATGGGCGCCTGGCTGGACGCCACGTTCGACCGGGCCAAGGAGTACGCGTACTACGCGGGCCTCGCGCTCGGAGCGGCCCGGGGCGGCGACGACGTATGGGTGCTCGCGCTCGGCGCGATGGTGCTCCAGGCGTGCCGCCACATAGTCGACTTCTCGTTCAACGAGGCCAATCACGACGCGGTCTCCAACACGAGCCCAACGGCAGCGCTCTCCGACCGGCTCGACAGCGTCGGCTGGACGGTCTGGCTGCGGCGGATGATAGTGCTGCCGATCGGCGAGCGCTGGGCCATGATCGCCGTGCTGACCGCGCTGACCACCCCCCGGATCGTGTTCTACGCCCTGCTCGTCGGCTGTTCCCTGGCCGCCTGCTACACCACCGCGGGCCGTCTGCTGCGCTCGCTGACCCGCAAGGCGCGGCGCACCGACCGGGCCGCGGTGGCCCTCGCGGACCTCGCGGACTCCGGGCCGCTCGCCCGCGCCGTGGCCGCCGTGAGCCCCCGGCTGCGCGGTGGCTTCACCGCCCCGCTGGTGGCGCTCACCGGCGCGCTGGCGATGATCGCCGCCGCCCTCTTCCTGCCGTACGGCAGCTGGCTTACGGTGGCCGTGGCCGCGCTCTACGTGGTCCTTTCCGGCATCGCCGTATCGCGCCCGCTCAAGGGCGCCCTCGACTGGCTCGTACCCCCGTTCTTCCGGGCGGCGGAGTACTGCACGGTCCTCGTTCTGGCGGCCCGCAGTGACGTGCCGCACGCCGTTCCCGCGGCTTTCGGACTGGTCTCGGCCGTCGCCTACCATCACTACGACACGGTGTACCGCATTCGCGGAGGCACCGGCGCGCCGCCCCAGTGGCTGGTGCGGACGATCGGTGGACACGAGGGCCGGACCGCTGTGGTGGCCGTGTTCGCCGCCGTACTGACTCAGCACTCAGGTTTCACCACGGCTCTCACCGCGCTCGCGGTGGCCGTGGCTCTGGTGGTGCTCGTGGAGTCCATCCGCTTCTGGGTGTCCTCCTCGGCCCCCGCCGTACACGACGAAGGAGAACTCGCATGATCGGCCTCGTACTGGCAGCCGGTGCAGGACGACGTCTGCGCCCCTACACGGACACGCTTCCCAAGGCGCTCGTCCCTGTCGACGGCGACAAGACGGTCCTCGACCTCACGCTGGCCAACTTCGCCGAGGTCGGACTCACCGAGGTCGCGATCGTGGTCGGCTACCGCAAGGAAGCCGTCTACGCCCGCCAGGCGGAGCTCGAGGCGAAGTACGGCGTGACGCTCACGCTGATCGACAACGACAAGGCCGAGGAGTGGAACAACGCCTACTCCCTGTGGTGCGCGCGTGAGGTCCTGAAGCGGGGCGTCATCCTCGCCAACGGCGACACCGTGCACCCGGTCTCCGTCGAGAAGACCCTCCTGGACGCCCGCGGCAAGGGCCAGAAGATCATCCTCGCCCTCGACACGGTGAAGAACCTCGCCGACGAGGAGATGAAGGTCATCACGGAGGAGGGCAAGGGCGTCCAGCGCATCACCAAGCTGATGGACCCGGCCACCGCCACCGGCGAGTACATCGGTGTCACCCTCATCGAGCCCGAGGCCGCCGAGGAGCTCGCCGACGCGCTGAAGGTCACTTTCGAGCGCGACCCCGACCTCTACTACGAGGACGGCTACCAGGAGCTCGTGAACCGCGGCTTCCAGATCGACGTGGCCCCGATCGGCGAAGTGACGTGGGTCGAGATCGACAACCACGACGACCTCGCGAAGGGCCGTGAGATCGCGTGCCAGTACTGACCCGGCTCATTCCGTCCCCGGTCGTCGTCGACATCAGGCGCGGCGCCATGGACGATCTGGCGGGTCTCCTGGCGGACCAGCGGATCTCCAACTCGGGCAAGCTCGCGATCGCGATCAGCGACGGCTCGGGACGCGCCCTGCGCGAGAGGCTCGCCCCGCTGCTCCCGGGTGCCGACT